>DCII01000024.1:0-65611 GCA_002315935.1 Ruminococcaceae bacterium UBA1730 | reverse complement strand
TTGCCGATTTAATCAGTGTTTCCCTAAGGGAACACCGAACCAAGGAGGAATCATTGTGAAAAAAATTCTTTCGATTATTCTTTTATTATTGATGATTATTCAGATTTCTGCGTTTTCGGCATCTGCAAGCAAAACGGTTGATACTCCCGAAAAACTGATTGAAGCAATTGAAAATGCAGGCGAAAATGAAACGATTTATCTTGAAGGCGGATATTTCAGATTTGAGAATACGCAGATTTTCAGCGAGATAAAGAAAAATATAACGATAAAATCCAGTGACGGCGAAAAAGCGGTTATAACCTCTGCCGTTCCCGTTGAAAATTGGCAGGAATGCAAAATCAACGGAATAGACGCTCTTTGTGCAAAGGCAGACGGCAGAAGGATTTCAGCATTGTTTTCGGAAGAGAAACAGCTTCAGGCGGCAAGGTTTCCCGAAACAGGTTTTCTGAATCTTGATAAGCCTGACCACAGTGACACGGTCGGCGAGGGTGCTGACCTCGGAAGCTGCGGATTTTTCATCAGCGATATTGATTATGAATTGAGCAATCCCGAGGATATAGCGGTCGAAATAGTTCATTCATGGGTTTCGGAGCTTGCACCGATGACCTCATTCAGCCCCGAAAGCGGACTTGTTAAAATGGGAAAATATTCGGGAAGACCCATCGAAGAGGGCGACAGATATTTTCTTGAAAATGTTATCGAAAGCCTTGATAAGGCAGGGGAATGGTGCTATTCCTCGGCAGATGATATGATTTATTATGTTCCGCAGAGCGGTGAAACGGCGGAAAATCTGAAGCTTTTTGCTTCATCCGAAGCGGAGCTTTTCAGCTTTGAAAGCTGCTCGGGAATTACATTTGAAAATATCGGCTTTGCAGACACGGGCTGGAATTACGGAAACGAAAAATATCTCAACACCAACATTCATATCAGAAAACGCTATTGGGAAACCGCTTCTTTTCAGGCGGCGGTTGAAGCCTGCGGAGCAATAACCGTTACGAATTCCGATAATATCAATTTCACTAATTGTGAATTTAGAAATATCGGATGCACCGCAATCAAATATTTCACAGGTGCAAAGCATTGCAGAGTTGAGAACTGCCTTTTTGACGGGGTAGGTGCAAGTGCGGTTTTTGCGGGTGGGAAATTTCTCTTCTTTGTTGAGGAGGAAAATAATCCCGAATTATATGCCGAGGATATAACCGTTAAAAACTGCGAAATCAGAAATTACGGTCTGAGATTTTTCGGAGCGTGCGGAATAACAGTTGCCTATTGTGACACGGCTGATATTTCAAATAACGAAATTCACGACGGATATTATACGGGCATTTCAGTCGGCTTCACTTGGCTTTTCTTTGATAATCCAACGCAGAAAATATCGGTAAAAGATAATCTGATTTATAACATAGGTCATCATATGATTTCCGACCTCGGAGGAATTTATCTTCTCGGAGTTCAGCAGGGTACGGTTGTTTCGGGCAATGTTATCCATGATGTGACCTGCTATGACGGAGCAGATGGTTACGCAGGTAACGGAATTTATCTTGATTCGGGATGCGAATTTATGACGATTGAAAATAATCTTGTTTTCAATTGCGACACCTCGGGCTTTAACACAACTCTTTCGAGAAATAACCTTATTCAGAATAATATTTTTGCTTTTTCGGGAGAATGCGATGCAAGTCTCGGTCTTGAGGCATATACCGAGATGTATCCCGACCTCAATTCAACATTCAAAAACAATATTTTCTTAACGGATAACAAGGTTGTTGCGGTTGAATATCTCAAGAATGATAAGCATTTCACGGGAAACGGAAACATAATCTGGGATAATACCTACGGCGATGAGCTTTATTTCTGCATCAATCACAGAGATGCAAAGGCAATAATCAGGCAGACCGCAGAAAAGAAGAAGCTCATTGATTCCTGCGTTTTTGCAGACCCCGGATTTACCGATGCAGGTGCATATGATTTCACATTCAGAGCCGATTCATTTGCCGTTGCAAACGGCTTTGTTCCGTTTGATTACTCCGAGGCAGGAACAATTCCGGATTCCGTTATCGGTTTTGATACTGTCGGCGGAAATACCGCATATAACGCTGATGTGAAGCTGACGGATTTCAATGAATCAAAGCTTGTTTTCGGCGAAGCCTTCAAAGCATTTTTCTATCGTTTGTTTGATATAATTCTTTCGATTTTCAGATAACAGAATCCCCCTTACGGCTTCATATGAACCGCAGGGGGGATAAATTTATTCAAGGAAAGGAGCCATTACCTTCGGAAAATCAAGGTAATTATCAATGGTAACGAAATTGAAATCGGAATTATAAACCGATTCATCATTGCCGCCCGTTCCGTAATCATCGCCGACAAAGGCAACTTCGCTGTGCTTATAGTCGTTTTCTTTGCAGAAAATATCGAGTGCATAATATTTGTTATACGGCTTCGGGGCCATATCGAAGGAGGATGAACCGCCCACAAAAACATTGTAATCGCTGAATGCTTCAACCACTTCTCTATATATTGCACGGCGTTTCCTTCTGTCGGGGTCAAAGGCAAGCTTATCCTCCTGAATTGCCTTTGTGCCTAAAATCGGAAAGGTGACGCATCCTGCGGCGTGGTATTCAACATTGTCGCCTCTGAACTGCGTGAATCCGTATTTTTCACGGAGCATCGTAACCTTCTTTTCAATTGCAGGTCTGTCGGCGGTGAAAACCTCGTCACGGATGATTTTAATATCGCCGTTTTCGTATTCGGCATATTGAAGACCGTAGTTTCCGATAATGTCAATCGGGAATTTTTCAAGCTGATTGAATATTCTTCGGCACATTCCTGCACCGACCATGATGAGCCTGTATTTTTTTGAAAGCTTTTCGAGAACGGCTCTGTTTTCGGGGCAGAGAGGAGTTTTATGCTGTGTCAGAGTGCCGTCCATGTCGAGCGCTATAACCTTGATGCCTTTCATTTTGCTTCTCCTGAATTTTATCTGACTATATCGACCGACTTGCCGGTTTCGGAGGATTCATAGATTGCATCAAGAATTCTCATCAGCTCAACGCCGTCATCTGCGGTTGCCATGCACTCGGACTTGCCTTCAACGGAATCAACGAAATTTTTGATTTCCCTTTCAAAATCACGGCTGAAATCGAAATTGTTTTTGCCGTGAATTGTTATATCTGCAAGGTTATCGTTAAGCTCCGTGTGAAGCTCAAACGGGTCAAGCGAAAGACCTGCTTTGTTGCCGAAAAATTCAATTGTTGTGGTTGGCTTCTTGATGTTGAGATTGAAGCTTGCTTCAACCTGAAGCACAACGCCGTTATCAAATCTTATCATTGCGGTTGCAAGGTCTTCAACGGTGAATATCGGCTTGTCAACAACCGTCTGACTCTGCCAGTCTTCGGTTTTGATGTTGTCCCTTGCACCGATTTTATCAAAGGTTGCACCGAAAACCGTAACGGGCTTCGGATTGCCGATTATATATCTTGTGAGGTCAATAATATGAACGCCGAGGTCAATGAGCGGACCGCCGCCTGACCTTGATTTATCGCCGAACCATCCGCCGGGGAAGCCGCATCTTCTCAGATAGCTTGCCTTTGCATAATAAAGCTCGCCGAGATAATCCTTGGCAATGAGGTCCTTTGCGGCAGCGGCATCATTGCCCTGCCTTCTGACGAAGCCGACCATGAGAAGCTTGCCGTTTTTCTCGGCGGCTTCTTTCATTTTAACTGCTTCTGCGGCATTCATTGCCATCGGTTTTTCACAGATAACATTGCAGCCTGCATTCAGAGCGGCAATTGTGCATTCTGCATGAGCACTGTTCCAGGTGCATACGCTGACACAGTCAAGCTCGTTGCTTTTGAGCATATCATAGCAGTTGTCATAATAATTCTCAACATCGAATTCCTCTGCAAATTCCTTTGCCTTGTTGATGTCGAGGTCACAGCAGGCAACGATTTTAACTCTGTCGCCGAGAGCATTATAACCTTTTCCGTGGCATCTGCTTATTCCGCCTGTTCCGATAACACCTATTCTTAACATGATTTTATTCCTTCTTTCACAAATTTTTACAATATTCAACCATATCACAGTTGATTTTTGTATGTGGTTTCTGTTATAGTATACAGGATGTTTGAAATGAAAGGAAGTATATTGTGAAAAATTTTTTGTACTACGGTGTATTAAGAAAGATTTTATCTTTCATAACCTCAATTGTTGTGGTTCTCTGCGGAGGAATTCCTGCCGTTCCCGACGGAATGACACAGGATTCGTATGAGGGACTTAAGGATGTCTATAAGGACTATTTTGACATCGGAACCTGCATCAGTTATTCCTATTGCGATAATCCGGAGCTTTCGGAATTCATTGTCAAGAATTTCTCGTCAATCACTCCGGAATGGGAGCTTAAAATGGAAAATCTTCATCCCTCGGAAAATGAATGGAATTGGGAAAGAATGGATAAGATTGCCGATTTCTGCCGTGAACACGGTTTGAAGATGAGAGGTCATACCCTCGTCTGGCAGCAACAGCCGAACTGGATGCTTTATGATGAAAACGGAAATTTCGTTGACAAGGAGGTTTTCTATAAGCGTCAGTATGATTATTTCAAGGAGGTTATGAACCGCTACAAGGATGTTATCAGAGTTTGGGATGTTACCAATGAAGCTCTCGGCTATGACCTTGCAGACGGCGAATTTAAGCAAGGAGAAATCTATAAGCTCTGTGGAGAGGAATATATCGAAAGAGCGTTCCTTGCGGCTCATGAGATTGACCCCGAAGCTACTCTCGTTCTCAATGAAAACGGACTTGCAAAGAATCTTGTTAAGCAGGGATACCTTGCAAAGTGGCTCAAAATATGGCTCGACAAGGGAATACCCATTGATGCAGTCGGCATTCAGGGACACAGCAACACCGTTTCGATTGATGAAACTCCAGAAAGGCTTGAAGCGGTTATTAATATTATAGAAAATGCAGGCATAAAGAATATCCAGATAACTGAAATTGATATGTCGCTTTATTTTGATAAGCAGGATAAATCCTTCGGCATTCAGGATTGGACGAAGGATTATCAGGTGCTGAAATACAAGCATTTATTCAGAATGCTCCGCAGGCATTCGGATGTTATAACCTCCGTTTCGTTCTGGGGACCCGATGACGGCCATTCCTGCCTGACGGTGAACGGAGAAGAGGAAGACGGACCGATGATTTTTGACAGAAGTCTGCTCCCGAAAGCATCATATTTTGCAATTTGCGATTTCAAAAGATAGATGGAGGACTGAACATGGATATAAAAAAATTTATTGCAGACGAAAATGAAAAGCCGCTTGATTCTTACCCGCTCAACGGCGGCTTCTGCTCCATATTCCGCAAGATAGGTGCAGTCGGAGATTCTCTTTCTTCGGGCGAATTCGAGGTTCTGAATGAAGACGGCACAAAGGATTATCACGATTGCTTCGATTTTTCGTGGGGACAGTTTATGGCGAGAATCTGCGGCAGTCAGGTGACGAATTTTTCCCGTGGCGGTATGACCGCAAAGGAATTCTGCGAAGGCTTTGCCGATAAATACGGCTATTTTGATGCCGATAAAGCCTGTGCCGCTTACATAATCGCTCTCGGCTGCAATGACCTTTACGGAAGAAAAATGCCCGTCGGTTCGGTTGAGGATATTAACATTGAGGATTTTCGTTCTCATCCCGATAATTTTGCAGGCTGGTATGGCGAGCTTGTGCTCAGATACAGAGAGATTTCTCCCGATGCGAAATTTTTCTTCGTAACCATGCCGGTTGAGGATAAGGGCGAGCAGGAACAGAAAGCGGCTGACGAGCATCAGAAGCTTCTCTATGATATGGCTGAAAAATTCGGCAACTCTTATGTTATTGACCTTCGTAGGTATGCGGTTCCCTATGACGAAGAATTCAAGGAGAAATTTTTCCTTCTCGGCCATCTTAATCCCGCAGGCTATAAGCTTACGGCTGAAATGCTTGTTTCTTACATCGACTGGATTATCAGAAACAACATGAAGGATTTTGAAAAAGTCGGATTCATAAAAGCACACTATAACAGAACAATTCTCTGATAGAAGAGGTTTTTAACTTGCCTGTAAAGCTTATTATTTTTGATAATTTCGGAGTTATCTGCCATGAAGCGGCTCCGTTCTGGTTCCCTAAATATTTCAGTGCAGAAGACAGCGTGCGAATAAAAAACGATATTGTTACCAAGGGCGATCTGGGAGAAATATCTGCCGAGGAAATGTATAAGACCATTTCCGATATGATTGACAATGCCGAAACGCCACAGCAGATTGAAGATTCGTGGTTTGAGCTTGCACAGAGAAATCCCGAAATGATTGAGCTTATCCGTGAAACCCGAAAGAAATATAAAACAGCTCTTCTTTCGAATGCGGTTGAAGGTCTGCTTGAACGGATATATACTGAGCGTGAGCTTGATGAACTGTTTGATTTCAGAGCAATTTCGTATATTGAACATATCGCAAAGCCCGATGAAAAGTTTTATCGGCTTCTTCTCGACAGAGCGAATGTAAAGCCTGAGGAAGCGGTCTTCATTGACGATAATCCTGCCAACATCAGAGCTGCACAGGCTCTCGGCATCAAGGGCATTGTTTTTACAGATTGCGAAGGTCTGAAAAAAGAATTGTCATTGCTCGGCTAATCCGAAGAAGGTGATTTTGTGCCCATAAGACTGACACGGAAGGATAAACGGGAATTTTTCCGTCAATGATTGAAATACTGTTTCTTCAATGCTTTTCGTTTGTTGACAGCATGATGGTCGGCCATATGCCCGATTCAGCAACGGCGGTTGCGGGCCTTTCCCTTTGCGGAGCACCGATTAACCTTACCGTCTGCGTTACAGCGGCTTTTTTCATCGGAACAACAGCCTCAATCGCAAGAAATTACGGAGCAGAAAAGTCGGATGAGGTCAGAAACACCGCCTTTCAGACAACGGCGATTTCTTTCCTGCTCGGAATAATAATCACGGCAGTGACCTATACTCTTTCGGGTCAGATAATGGGATTTGTCTGCAAAGGCTCCGATGCGTATGAGGTTGATCCGATGTTCGCAGAAAGAAATAATGCTTCATTGCTTTTGCGGCTATTAATCAATTTTTGAATATTTGAAAAGCGGAGATATATCATGAAAAACATTTTTAATATTATTCCCGAATTCGGCGGAGCCTTCGAGAGCGGATATGACTGCGGAGACGGCTGTTTTCTTCGCCTTTACGGGAACACTAATAATAATTCTTTTTCGGAATATGTGAATATTCTTATCGCAGACGGATATTCCGTTTTGCAGAAGAATGAATTAAACGGCAACCTTTTTGCTTCTTTTATTAAGGATATTCAGGTGAATGTTCTTTTTACTCCGTGTGACGGAAAAACAAGAATTACCGCCTGTGAAAAGAACCTTATGCCGAATTTTGAAAGAACGGAATGCAAGGGTGAATGCAAAACAACATTCTATGCTTTTGAAAGCGACCAGACACTCATTGACTGCGGAATGTGCCTTATGGTTCAATGCCCCGATTACAGCTTCTTTGTTGTTGACAGCGGTCACTATTTTCAGTTCAACGATAATGACAGAATACACAAATTCATGCGTGAACGCACACCCGAGGGTCAGAAAATAGTCATCAACGGTTGGTTCATCACTCATGCACATACAGACCATATTTCAAAGCTTCTTGATTTTCTCAGATACAACACCGATGATGTTATAATTGAGGGCTTCTATCAGAATATTCTGCCGCTTGATTATGATTATCAGAGAGATAATCATGAGGAGGATGAATTTGCGGATAGATTTGTTAAGGTGCTCGAAAAATATCCGGCTCCCGTTTATAAGCTTCATTCGGGAATGAGATTTTATATCAGAAATCTTGCCTTTGATGTGCTCTGCAACCATGAGGATATTTTTCCGGTGCATATTACGGATTACAATGATTCATCAACAATTTTGATGATGGAGGCGGAAGGCTCAAGAGTGTTCATTCCCGGCGATGCGGCTGTTGAATCCGATAAGGTGCTCAAGGCGAGATACGGCAAATGGCTCAAGTGTGATGTTGCACAGATTGCCCATCACGGTCACACGGGACTGAGTGCCGAATGCTATTCTATGCTCTCAGCTGATGTTGCCGTTTTCCCCGTAACAAGAATAATGTTTGACCAGAATCTTCCACGCCACGAAGCTAACAGAAGAGCGGTTGAAATTGCGGATTCATATTATATAACAGGTGACGGAACTGTCGGAATAGAGCTTCCGTATAAGAGGGGAAATGTTTTCACTCTGCCCGATGAAACATTTGAAGATTTTGAAAAAATCAAGAGAATATGGAGATATGTCTATTCAGAAGAACGCAAAAACGAGCTTTATGAAATCTTTCTTGCTCACGGCGGAAATCCTGATGAAATGGTTCTGCCGTCAAGCAAATACGGCTGGATTGAACCCAAGCCGCCGATTGACGATTGACATATTCAGCACAGAACAAAAAACATAATAAGGAAACGCTGATTAAATCCTGCTTGTCGATTTAATCAGCGTTTCCTTAGTTCAGGTGAACATCATATTTTCCGTAAACAGTCTGCTGAATTCCTCCGTTCCTGCAAGGGGAACGGTTTTGCAGTTTTTTGCAATTATGCTCATTTCTGCTACTGCTTCGGTGTTGCCTATGCACATCAATGCTCCGAACAGGCTTGAATTGCCGACTGCTTTGATGTTGCTGTTTTCGGGTAACAGACCCGATTTTACGGCGTTTTGCGTGTCGGCATAATATCCGAGACCGCCTGCAACATAGACCGCTTCAAGTTCGTTCGGCGAAATACAGGCTGAATTGCATAGCATCTGAATTCCTGAATAAATTGCACTTTTTGCAAGCTGAAGCTGCCTAATATCCTGCTGACTGATGAAAATATTTCTGCAAATGCGGAAGATGCCGCCGTCAAGAAAACCTGTTTTGTCAATTTTGCCGCAGTTCAATAATTCCGCAACCGCATCAATCAGACCTGCCGAGCATATGCCGAGCGGAAGAGCATTGCCGACAGTTGAAAATTCAACCTTGCCGTTGTTGATTGAAAGCTTGTTTATCGCTCCGTTTATTCCGCCCGTTCCGCATTCGATTCCGGCTCCCTCAAGGGCAGGACCTGCGGCGGTTGAAGTGCAGAGAAGCTTTCCCTTGCACGAAAGAACGGTTTCGCCGTTTGTTCCGAGGTCGGTGAAAAGTATTATTTTGTCCGTCCTATGAAGCTTCAGAGCGTATATTCCCGAGATTATGTCGCTTCCGATGAATGCCGATGCAGAAGGCAGAACAATAACCTTCTCCGCATTGAAGCCGAGTTCGTTTCCACTGAAATGCTTTAGTTCGGTGAATTCGGGAGTGAACGGAAATGCACCCATTTTTTCGGGAGAAATTCCGCAGAAGATATGGAGCATGACCGTGTTGCCCGAAACGATAATTTCATTGACTTTATCGGTTGTGAGCTTCGAAATAAGTTCATTAACACAGTTTCTGATCAGCAGAGTCAGTTTATTGAGATTTCCTTTTGAGCAGGCATCAATTCTGCTGATAACATCAGCTCCGAACGAGGATTGCGGATTGAGAGCGGAAACAGATTTGGTTGAGCCGTCCTCCGAAAGAAGAGAAACGGCAACGGTTGTTGTGCCTATGTCAACTGCAATTCCGCTTGAACCCTTTTTTAAATCCGCATTGATTTTTGATTCCGTCAGACCGCTTCCGCTTGAAAAATCAATTCCGATAACTGCATCGGTTGAAATTCTTGCCTTGCAGGAGCGAATCATTCCGTTAAAATCCGGAGCTTCGCCTTCGAATTCTCCTGAAATCAGCTTCACGGAACACTTTCGGCAGGAGCCGTAGCCTGCACAGACTGCCGGAACGGCGATACCGTTATCCGAAAGAACCTCCGAAAGCAGAGCATTCCGATTGGCTTTTATTATTCTGTTTTCGGAACCGATAACGGTTATCACTTTCTGTTCCATAATCAGTTTGAAATTCTGAATGTGTATTCGGTGTCGGGATTTTCCGCATTATAAACGAATGAAATCGAATATGTGTTGTCTTCGTTTGTTCTTATCATGTATCCGTCAAATCCGTAGGCTGAGGAAATTTCATATTCCTCCCATTCGCCGCCATTGAAAATTTCAACGGTGGGCTTTTTCATTGAAGTGAAGCCGTCAACCTTGATAACGTTGTTGTTTCTGCCGCCCTTAACGGTGAATTCGGCCTTGTTGTTGACCGTTCTGACGGTGGGGATATATCCGTTATTGTCAGAATCCTTTACCGTGAGAGGCTTGAGAAGGCTGTCTTCTCTGACGGTGAGAACATTGGAATCGTTTGTTTCCGTGCCTGTGCCCCATGGAAGAAGAATCATATCCATGCTGATTTTATCGCCCTTGTTGAAGGTGATTTTTTCAATATCATATGAAAGAGATGCTTCGGCATAATCATCCTCGCTGTATTCTCTGAAAACGAGAGGAAGGTCGGCATCCCTGCCGTTCATGGTAACCTTATTATCCTTGATAAGAAGAGCAAAGTTGCAGCCTGCACAGCCGCCGAGAGCGTCTCTTGTTTCTTCGGTTACGTTATAAACTCCGAAATATGCACCGTCATTGCCGAGCTTATGGTAGGTCGGAGATGCTGAAATATCTGCATTTACGCTCTGATTGTTTTCGTCAAGATAGCCGATATAGTTGAAATCATTGAATCTTCCGTCAAAGTGGAAAAGGTCAAAGTCTTTTCTGAAATTTTTAAATGTGATTGTGTCGTTGAATTCAATGTTCATTGTGTAATATGTGCGGTTTTCGTCTTTCTGGGGGAATTCGATATGCCTTAAGGTGTAGGTATATTTGCCGTCATCGGAGGTGAAGTGATTTTCAATATCTGCATAGGTCGGACCGTAGGAATTGATTTCGCTTCCCGTGAATTCTGCATAAACATCCTTCTTATATTTTTTGTCACGGTAGGTTGCAAATTTAAGAATACCAACGGAATTATACTGCGGCTGACCTGACCATATTGTTCCGCTTGCACATCTGAAATCAGGAAGAGTCCAGCCGTCTCTGCCGATAACAAAGTAGGGAGCAATGCAGTTGCTTTCGGTTGTGCCTGTTGAAAGATGATAATATGAAACATGGAATTCAATTGAAGAAATCTGCTTGAGCGGGAAGTTGCCCCAGTTCTGATAGAGATTGAGAATAGAGAATTCCTTTTCCGTATTCTTTTCAATGGCTATCGGCGTGAAGCTGTCGCCGTATTCATAGTCAACATATGAATATTCTCTGTCGCCGTAGTCACCTCTGAAGTTTTTGCAGACCTCAACATCAACCGGCATGAGAAGATTATTCTTGTCAAGAAGTGCGGCACACTCAAGGCAGCCTGAACTTGGAGTGGTTGTGCGGATGAATATATTTCTGTCGAGATTATCACCCTGAACCTTAAGCTTTGAGAAATATTTAAAATCGGGAGAATAATATGCAATATTGAAATCCTTGCCGTCCATTTTAACGGTGTAAGTGCCTCTCAACGCCTCGTATCCGAGATATTCGGCATTTGCATTGTTATCAACAAGGCTGACCGAGAGGGGATTTCTTTCTTTAAAAGCTTCTTCGCTGATGCCGTTGAAGGAATGGGTTGAATCGTTATAGATTCTGCATCCGAAGCTGATTTTATAATCATCATAGCTACCTGTTTCGTCATATTTGTTTATGCCGCTGTAGGATGAAAGGTCGGCAAGCTGAGTGATTATGTAATTGCCATTATTCTCCGCAACCGTGAGAGACGAGGTTGAGCCGTCAGAGGGCACAATGAAGCCTGCAACGCCGACACCTGCAATGTCAAATGCGGCATATTCAACGCTTTCTGCGTCAACACCGTCAATGCTGTTGTGAATGCCGTTTTTGTCTTTTATCTCGATAGCCGAAACTCTTGATTTTTCAATTGTAATTTCGCTTCCGAATTCGGCAGGTACAGAAGTCGCTTCATCCGCAAGAAGGTCATACTGCATATAAATTCTGTCGCCGTAAACATGAAAAACTTTGTCAACTCTGAAAATTCCCGCCGCAAAGTCACGCAGATGGCAGTCATAATAATATTCACCGAGTCTGATGGTGTTCAGTCTTCCCGATTTTGATGAAAGCTCAAAATAATGATTTTTTCCGAGCTTGTCTGTGTAGAAAGAACTGAAGGTGTCGGCAAAAAGAGTGTTTCCGTTTTTGTCAGTCAATGTTGCATATTTTTCAATGCCTGTAAGCTGGTGGCGCAGAACCATAGTGCCGTTGGACATAGTGTATGCGTTTCTCTCTGCATCGTTGTAGCTGCACTGGACAACATTCTTTATCTTCGAAGCGAATTCAACCGTTTTATAGAGGTCTGTTTCGCTTTGGTCGGCAACGGTGAAGCTCGAAAAGCTCTTTGAAAGAGTGTCAACGGGTACACTTTTCATCTCAGGGGTTACTATTCCGAGACTGATAAGAATTGACTGAATAAATGCAAGAACCGATGCGAAAAATTTTCTGATGGCTATCATTATGTGCCCTCCTTTTGGAAATCAATGAATCTATGATACAAATATTTTCGAACAAATGCAACAGTTATTTTATTTTTGTATAGCGAAATATTGATTTTATCTGCTGCTTGTGCTATTCTTTATAAGAGAATTGTTGCATTTTGAGGTAGATTCATGAAATATGAAATTAAATCGGTAATAACCGATTCATTTGAAATGGAATATATGAAATTCGGAAGCGGAAATAGAACGATGGTTATTATTCCGGGAATAAGCTTTTTTTCGGCTTTACTCTCCGCACCGTCAATTGCCGAAGCATATTCTGCTTTTGCGGAAAATTTTACGGTGTTTCTTTTTGACAGAAAAAAGAGGATTGAAAGAGGATATTCCATTGAAGAAATGGCAGAGGATACCGTGACGGCGATGAAGGAAGCCGGAATAAAAAAAGCTTGCATTTTCGGCTCGTCAATGGGAGGAATGATTGCACAGAGCATAGCCGTTTATCATCCCGAAATTGTTGAAAAGCTTTTCATCGCTTCATCAATGTCAAAAGCAAACGATACCTTTATCAGAAATGTCGGCATAACGGAGGAACTCATCAAAAGCGGAAAAACAGAGGATATGGTCAGACTGTTTTTGAAACTTGTTTATTCGGATGAATACCTTGAAAAATACAAGAGCGGTTTTGAATTTATTGTCCGGACAAGTCACGATATTGATGTTGAGAGGTTTCTCGTTCTTACGGATGCCTGCTGTAAATTTGATATTTCGCCCCGTGCATCGGAAATTTCCTGCCCTGCAATGGCGGTAGGTTCAAGGAAGGATAAAATGCTCACGGGCGAAGCAACCGTTGAAACAGCAAAGCTTATCGGTTGCAGCTATTATCTCTATGACGGATACGGTCATGCCGTTTATGACGAAGCTCCCGACTATAAGGAACGCATTCTGGATTTTTTCGGCAATTATGCCGATTGAATAAAATTACAAGCAACGGAAAATATATTGCTTTGATTGGAGGATAACGATGAAAAGAATTGTTTCAGTATTGCTCTGCATTGCGTTGATGCTAAGTCTTTTCGCTTCCTGCGGAAAGAATAATATGCAGAAAATCAAAATCGGTCTTGCCGCTCCGAGAGCAACTCACGGATGGGTTGCGGGTGTTGCATATTACGCCGAAAAATATTGCAAGGAAAACGGAATTGAATACAAACTGACCATTTCGGAAAATGCCACTGAAATGGGAAAAAATATTGATTCTCTTATTGATTGGGGTGCACAGGCACTCGTTGTCTGGCCGCAGTGGCCGGGAATGGAGGAAAAGATTGATTCCGTTATCGAGCAGAAAATTCCCGTTGTTTCCTTCGACGTTGATATTCAGAGCAAGGGAATATGTAAGGTTACTGGAAACAACTATGAAATGGGTTATCAGAGTGCAAAATACATAGTTGAAAAGGTCGGAAATGCGGCTTCAATTGCCGTTCTCGATGTTCCGTCTGTCGGCTCGGTTTCGCTTTTGCGTAAGCAGGGATTTTATGGTTACCTTGATGAAATAGGTTATAATAAATCCAATATTTTTGAGGTTGCCGAAACCAGCTTTTCCCGAGATTGCGGTTATGAGGATATGAAAAAAATACTTGAGGAGCATGACAAGGTTGATGCAGTCTTTTCGCTTGATGATGAAACCTCAATCGGTGTTGCTTATGCCATTGAAAAGGCGGGCAGAACCGATATTAAGGCCATCACAGGCGGCGGCGGAATGCAGGAATATTTCGGGATGATAGCGGATGAAAAATATTCATATCTCGGACTTGCTTCGGTTCTTTACAGCCCTTCAATGATTGAAGATGCCATAAGGATTGCAATTGAAAAGGGTGCCGGAAAAAGTGCAAGCACAATGGTTATTATTCCGACTGAAATCGTTTCATCTGCCAATGTTGAAAAATTCATTGACAGCGGAAACAAGGTTTATTGATTGGGGGAGGAGCATCAATGATTAAATCATCTATAGAACTCGGATTGATTTCGCTTCTGCCGTCAATGATTGCAGGATTATTTTCGTTTTTAAACAAAAAAACGAAAATCGGAAAAATGAAGGGAATGACAAAGCAGATTGTTGTCGGCGTTGTTTTCGGACTTCTTGCTGTTGCCGGAACCGAATTCGGAATTCCTATGAACGGAGCACAGATTAACTGCCGTGATGCTGCCGTGCTTACAGCAGGATTGTTTTTCGGTGCACCTGCCGGAATAATTGCGGGCTTTATCGGCGGAGTTGAACGCTGGATTGCGGTTGCGTGGGGTGTCGGAACCTTCACAAGAGTTGCGTGCAGTGTTTCAACTGTTTTTGCCGGCTGGTATGCAGCATTTCTCAGGAATTTTATGTTTGACAGAAAAAAGCCGGGAGCTCTTCTTTCGCTTGCATCCGGCGTTGTTATGGAAGTTATTCATCTGACGATGGTCTTCCTGACAAACATGGATGAATCGGCGAAAGCAATAAGCGTTGTTAAAAGCTGTTCCGTGCCGATGATCGTAGCCAACGGCATTGCAGTTATGATTTCCGCTATTGTGGTTTTTCTTGTTTCGGGCGGAAAGATAGATTACAAAAAGAAAAAGGTTCGTGTTTCACAGATAATTCAGAGAGGACTTCTTGTTACCGTTCTTTTTGCGTTTGCGGCAACAACATTGTTCATTGTTATCTTCCAGGACACCATTTCAACGAACGATGCAAATGCTCTGCTTTCTCTTTCTCTTAATGAAATTTCTGCGGATATAAGTGATGCTTCGGATGCTAACCTGCTTCGTGTTGCGAAATCCGTCAAGAAGGAAATCGGAACAAAGAGTCTTCAGGAAATAGTTGAAGAATTCGGTCTGACCGATGCAAACATAATTGATAAAAACGGCATTATCACTGAAAGCTCAATTCCCGAATTCGTCGGTTTTGACATGAAATCGGGTGAGCAATCCATGTCATTCCTCGGAATGCTTGAAAATGCTGATGAATGCGTTCAGGAATACGGTCAGATTACCTATGATAAATCGCAGTTCAGAAAATATGCAGGTGTCAAAACGGAAAACGGATGCATTCAGATTGGCTATGACGGAGAGGCTCTCCGCCGTGATATTGATAATCAGGTTGTCGGCATAACCAAAAACCGTCATGTCGGCGAAACGGGATATGTTATTATTCTTGACAGCCAGCTCAATGTTATCAGTGCACCGGAATCGTTTGAGCTTAAAAACCTTTCAAGAACAGAATCAATAATTGATATGCCGGACGAAGATATTACCTTCAGAATGGATGTCGGCGGTGTTGACTGCTTCTGCAGCTACAGGCTTTCGGAGAGCTATTACATATTCTCATTCCTCCCCGCAGCCGAAGCAACGCAGATGAAGAGCATTTCTGTTTTTACGAATATGTATATGCAGATTATTGTTTATGCCGCTCTGTTTGCCTCAATCTATATTCTTATTAAAAATGTTGTTGTTAATCAGATAAAGAAGATAAACAGGTCGCTTGCAAAGATTACCGAAGGTGACCTTGATGAGGTTGTTAATGTCCGTTCGAACGAAGAGTTTGAATCGCTTTCAGATGATATTAATTCAACGGTCGGCACATTGAAAAAATATATCGCAGAGGCTTCGGCAAGGATTGATGAGGAGCTTGAATTCGCAAAGAATATTCAGCGTTCGGCGTTGCCGAGTAACTTCTCAACCGTCAATGCCCGTAATGAAATTGAAGTTTTTGCATCAATGAATCCTGCAAAGGAAGTAGGCGGCGATTTCTACGATTTCTATTTTACGGATAAGAATAAGTTCCATTTCCTTATTGCTGATGTTTCGGGCAAGGGAATTCCTGCCGCCATGTTCATGATGAGAGCCAAAACAGAGCTTAAGAGCCTGACGGAAGCATCCTTCCCGATAGGTGATGTTTTCACGCAGGGTAATGCGGACCTCTGCGAAGGCAATGAAGCAGGAATGTTCGTTACAGCATGGCAGGGCGATATTGATTTGACAACAGGTCATGTCAATTTTGCAAATGCAGGTCATAATCCTCCGCTCATAAGAAGAAAAGGCGGAAAATTTGAATATCTCAAGAGCCGTGCCGGATTCGTTCTTGCAGGCATGGAGGGCGTTAAGTATAAGCCTCAGGAATTCACTCTTGAGCAGGGTGATGAGATTTATCTCTATACTGACGGAGTTACCGAAGCGACAAACGCAAACAAGGAGCTTTACGGCGAAGAAAGATTGCTTAATGCCATCAATTCGCAGGAATTTGATACAATAGAAGAGCTTTGCAAATTTATCAAAAAGGATGTTGATGAATTTGTCGGCGAAGCTCCGCAGTTTGACGATATAACGATGCTTTCTTTACGCTATAACGGCATAAATTCAATCCGTATTGATGAAGCAACAATTGATGATGTTACAACTGTTACTGAGTTCATTGAGAGCGAGCTTGAAAAGATCGGTTGCCCGATGAAGACGATAATTCAGATTAACATTGCGATTGATGAAATGTTCAGCAATATCGTTAAATACGGCTATCCCGATGCTCCCGGCCCCGTAAATGTAAGATTCATAGGCAAAGAGGGTTCACCTTCTGTTTATATCCGCTTTGAGGATGAGGGTATTCCATATAATCCGCTCACCAAGGAGGATCCGGATATTACTCTTTCGGCAGAGGAAAGAAACATCGGCGGACTCGGAATTTTCATGGTCAAGAAGACTATGGATGATATTAAATATAAGTATGAAGAAGGAAAGAACATTCTGACCATCAGAAAAGACCTGTAAAATACCCGGACTGCTGCAATTTATCCTGCGGCAGTCCGTTTTTTGGCTTCGGAGGTATTATTTGTTTGACTTTTGATAAATATTATAATATAATCAACCCTATATAACAGTTCAAAGTAATAAACAGGCGGAGGCCATTTTTATGGATTTCAAAGGCAAAAAAATACTTGTTGTAGGTCTTGCAAGAAGCGGTATGGCGGCGATTAAGGTTCTTAAGTCGCTCGGTGCAGAGGTTACTCTTTCCGAAAGCAAGAAAAAAGAAGATATAAAAGAAATTGCGGCTCTTGAGGAGCTTGGAGTGGAGGTTGTCGGTCAGACGGCTGAGGTTTTCGAGGGTGACTATGACCTTTGTGTCAAGAATCCCGGTGTGCCGTTCAGAAGCCCGAATATGAAAAGGCTTGAAGAAAGAGGCATTCAGATAATAACCGAAATAGAGCTTGCGTTCATTGTTTCAAAGCCACAGCACTATGTTGCGATAACCGGCACAAACGGCAAAACAACAACAACAACTCTCACATATGAAATTCTCAACAAAGCATTCCCCGGCAAGGCTCACCTTTGCGGAAATATCGGAATTCCCCTTTGTGAAATAGTTATGAATAATAATCTTATGAACGAAGGCGGACACTATATCGCTCTTGAAATCTCGAATTTTCAGCTTGTGAATATTGATAAATTCCGTCCTGAGGTTGCAACAATCATTAATCTTACTCCCGACCATATTGATTTTATGGGAGGACTTGATGCTTACTATAAGTCAAAGACAGAGGTTTACCGCAACATGAGGGACAGCGATATTTTTATTCTCAACGGCGATGACCCTGTTCTTAAGGAATATACCGAAAAGTATCCGATTAATTGCAAAACGGAAAAATTCAGCATTGAAAGCACCGATGCAGACAGCTTTTTCAAAGACGGATATTTCTTTATCGGCAGAGAAAAGGTTCTTTCGCAGGATTGCGTTAAGGTAGTCGGAAAACACAATCTTCAGAATGTTATGATTGCCGTTTCTGCCGCAAAGGCACTCGGAATTTCAAACGAAATCATTTCAGAGGCTGTTTCCGAATTCAAGGGCGTTGAGCATCGCATCGAATTTGTTCGTGAGCTTAACGGAATCAAGTATTATAACGATTCAAAGGGAACAAACACCGATGCAACGGTAACCGCCCTCAAGTCGTTTGACAAGGGAGTAATTCTTCTTCTCGGCGGATTTGAAAAAGGCTTGCCGATGGACGATGTTAAAAGACATTTAGGCTGTGTAAAAAAGGTTATCGGCTTCGGAGCTTGCGGAAAACGCCTTGTTGATGACCTTGTGGGCGAAGACGGAATTGTTGTTGAAAATCTTGTTCAGGCTCTTGATGAAGCCAATAAGATTGCCGAATCGGGCGATACCGTTCTTCTTTCACCGACAACAAGCTCATTCGACCAATATTCCTGCTTTGAAGAAAGAGGAGAGCATTTCAAAAATTTAGTCAACGCTCTTTAAAGGGAGATTCCAATGGAAAACACAAAGAGATATATCGGCGTTTTTGATTCGGGTATCGGTGGATTGACCGTTGTCAAGAGCATTGTTGAAACCATGCCCGATGAAAATATTCTTTATTTCGGCGACACTGCTCATGTTCCTTACGGCACAAGGTCAAGGGAGCAAATAACGGAATATGTGCTCAACGATGTCAGATTTTTAAGTCGGTTTGACCTGAAGGCGATTGTTATTGCCTGCAACACTGCAGATGCAATAGCCAAGGATAAGGTTAAAGAGCTTTATCCGATGCCTGTTTTCGGCGTTGTTGACCCTGCCTCAAGGAAGGCGGCAGATTCAACAAAAAACGGAAAAATCGGCGTTATTGCAACCAATGCAACAGTCAACAGCAGAGCTTATAACAAGGAGATTGCAAAATACAATGCCGATGCAGAGGTCCTGAGCGTTGCCTGCCCCCTGCTTGTTCCGCTTGTTGAAAACGGAAGATTCAGAAAAGACGATATTGTTATCAATACCGTTCTGCATGAGTATCTTGCTCCGCTCAGAGAAGCAGGGGTTGACACTCTTGTGCTCGGTTGCACTCATTATCCGCTTCTTTATGATGTTATTTCATCAATGATGCCCGATGTCAATATTATCAGCTCCTCCGTTGCCGCCGCCGAGGCACTTCGCAACGGGCTTGAGGAGCTCGGAATATTCGGCGAGGGTGCTTGCGGAGAAAGAAAATACTATGTCAGTGATAACGCTGAATATTTTGAAAAAACGGCTCTCGTTTTTATGGGAGACAATCTTGGCGGCAGTGTCAGCCATGTTGAAATAGATTGAGAAGGTTCAAAAGGGAGTTGTATCTATGAAGTTCAAAAAAGTTTTATCGTTTGCTCTTGCATTAATCCTTGCATTCCAGGCAGTGGGAATCGGTGTATCGGCTGTTTCTTCCTCAATCACAAAGAACGGCAGAGTTTTTGCGGTTATCAACACGAATTATCTTTCGGATTCTTCAATAACCTTCACAACTTATTCCGAGGATGCTCCGGAATATGAGCCGGAGGAAGAGCTTCAGGGAGCTTCGGCTGATGTCAGAAATCAAGGCGATGTTATTGATGGGTTTAAGTTTTCTTCTCAGAGCGAATATGAGAATGCCGTTGAAAGCCTTAAGAAGCAGTGCAAAACTAAATCAAAGGGTTACAAGGTCGGAGATAAGAAAAAATTTGGCATGAATTATTATTCATCAGAAAGAACCCTTCAGTGCGGTTATGTCGGCGAATACTGCACCGTCTGGTATCAGCTTGATTCTGATGAAATTGATTATGAAAACATTGAAAAAACCTGCAAGGAGACGGCAGAGTTTGCCGATGAAAAAATTCCTCAGGAGCTTGAACTGCTCGGCGACTGCCGTATTGATACCGACGGAGACGGCAAAATTGCAATTTATATTGAAGATATGTTAGGTGTTGGAGGATATTTTTCGAGCAGTGATTTTTTCAGAACAGTTCTGAGTGATCTGAGAGGAGTATATTGCGATTGTATTCATGTTTGCCCCGATTATTCCATTAATGAATATATGGGCTCGATTATTGTTCATGAATATCAACATTATATTAATTTCTCATATTCGGTTCTTAACAGCGGAAGCAGGTACAGCTTTGGAATTACATATCTTGAAGAAGCCTTTTCGACATCAATGGAATATGTTCTGAATGACGACAGCTTAAGATATTTCAATATTCTTAATACCTATCAGGACAATGATGTTTCGCTGACTGCATCAGCATATGATAATCACAGCTATGAACTCAGCTTTATCTTCGGGCAGTATATCAGAACAAGATATGCGGCTCTCATCGGAGATAAATCGGCAGATAAACCCGGAAAGGGAATTTATAAGCTTTTCCTCGAAAAGAGGGGAACTGTCAATGGATTTGAAGAGCTTGAGGTTCTTGCGGATATTCTTTATCCTGCGGAAAAATATCCGGAGCTTAAAAATTCGGGAGAGAGAAGCAAAAAGCTTATTGAGGATTTCTGGCTTGCAATGCTGCTGAATGAACCGACGGGTGACCATGGCTTCAACGGCGATAAGCTTTTTGAGGATTGCTCGTTCGGAAACGGTTTCGATACACTATATAACTCGCAGGAAATCGAATTAAGAAGCGGTATGGCACAGTTCTTTATGACAGAAGATGACAACGATACCGAGCTGACAATAGAAAGCAAAAGCGATAATCTCAGCGTAATTCCCATAGAGGACAGATTCTATAAGCTAACATTGAAATCAACGAATTCAGACTTTGATGATGAATTGATTTATTACACAGAAAGCTATAATCTTTACAATAGAAGTGATTATTTCGAAAAGAAAGGTTATAAGCTTATCGGCTGGTCATACGAAGATGGTGCAACAGAACCTGATTTTGGTGTTAATGACACGATTTTTATTTCCGAAAACACAACACTTTATACCGTTTTTGAAAATGCCTCAATTCCGATTGAGATGAATCATGAATATTCAGCTGAGGATTCCGACTTCTTTGTTTTTTCTCCGGATGAAAGCGGATATTATTCAATCAATGGTGATTTGAATTTGACTGTTTGGAATAAAAATCCGGATTACGATGCAATCAGGAATGAGGATGAATGCCTTCCGAGCTATAATTATGAAAGCGGAAGAACATTTTATTTTGAGAAATCAAAGGACTATCTTATATGCTATGCTGAAGACCCTTTCACAGTAACGAAGGAAACAGATCAGCACACGCTTACCATTGTCTATGGTGACGATACCTTCGTTTTCGGGGGAAGAAATGAGTATTATTTATATGATTGTGAAATGTATATTCTGAGCGGAAAGAATTTCAAAGGATTTTCGAAGGAAAACAACTCGGATATGATTGATTATTATTTCGGAGACATAGTTACTTTGACAGGCGACACAACGCTCTATGCGGTTTACGGACCTGAAATTGAGCTTCACGAGGGCGAAAACATTATTCCTGCATACGCAACCTCGCTGGTGTTCAATCCGCCGTCAAACGGAAAATATGTTTTTGAAGCTGAGTACGAGAAGGAATATAATTTTTGGCTTATCGGAAACAACTTTTACAATGCACGTGGGTCAAAAGAATTTGAAACCGGTCTGCTTAAGGACAAGCCCGTTTCGATTACGCTTAGTTATTACGACTGTTATTTATCCGGCTCTGAGCATAAAATAAAAATAAAATCGGTTGATCCGGAATTCTGCCCAACACTCTATATGGAAGTGTTAAATTACATTTCATTATTAAATGTTGAGCTGTACGGAAGAACAACATATGTTATTCCCGATATTGAACCGTTTTCGGAGAGTGGACAGGAGTTTGACCACTGGGAAAGCACGGGCGATGTTTACAGTGAACCGGGAGAATATTATCCGGGCGATACAATCGAAATAGCTGAGGATACAGTTCTTGTTCCCGTTTGGAAAGAGGGTACCGGAAAAAGCGTTCCCTATCTTAAAGCATCAATAAACGGAATTTTATATTTGTTCCGCATTCTTGTCTGGGTTATGACACATCTGAGAACGGTTGACCCTGAGATTTTCAAGCTGTTTTGATTAATAAACTGAATCAGTAAGAAAGGGGAGAATTTGAAGCGTTATGCCGACCGAAAAGGATTTTCCGCATAAGAATCACCGTTCAAGGCTTCGGGAGACCTTCCGAAAAACCGGAATCGAAAATATGCCGGAGCATAATGTGCTTGAGCTGCTTCTGTTTTATTCTATTCCGAGAATAGACACCAATGAGCTTGCTCACAGATTGATTGACCGTTTCGGTTCTCTCCGCAGAGTTTTTGATGCAGGATATGAACAGCTTCTCGAGGTTGAAGGAATGGGCGAAAGCTCTGCCCTGCTTATTTCATCAATACCGGGTCTGACGAGAAGATACATCGAAAGCGGAGAAAAATCAAAAATTATTATCTGCGACAGTCGGGATGCAGAGGAATATTTGATAAAGAAATTTTACGGCTGTTCGGATGAAATCTTTTATATGCTTTGCCTTGACCTTTCCGGAAAGCTTCTCAACTGCGTCAGAATCGGCACAGGTGATTCAACCGGCATCGGAGTGGATAGGCGTAGGGTGATTGAAAATGCGATTATCAATAAGGCCGACGTGGTTATTTTTGCTCATAATCACCCGAACGGAATTGCCGCTCCGTCAAAGGAAGACATTATTCTTACCGAGGAATTTACAAATCTGTTTTCGGCAATCGGCATAAGACTTGCAGACCATTTCATTGTTGCCGGAAACGAAGCTCTTTCGCTTGCATCGGTTGAAAAATTCAAATCATTGTTTGTATAGAAATCAAAGACTGCCCAAACCGTTATGGTAAGGACAGTCTTTCGATTGTTATTCCATTGCTTTTCGAAGGGCTTCAACAATTTCGTTATCCTTTTCGGGATTGTTGTTGATTCTTTCAAGCATTTCCTCCGCATCCTTGAGTGCCGAAGAAATATCCGATGCTTTTTTTAAATCAAGTTTTCCTCTTTCAAGCATTTCATTCGCTTTATCAATGAGCTTATATAAATCTTTGATGTCTCTTGCCTTGTTGAACTGCGGATATTTTCCGTTCACATCCTCAATTTCGCCGAGAGCAATATCAAAGGCAAGGCGAAGAGCAGTGTTGTTTGTGCCAAGCTCATGCTTCTGACCGTCAAAATACCATGAGTGGTCAGCAAAATAAGCCGAGGTCGGGTCAATGCTTCCGTCGTTATTCAGCTTTGTGCCGGGAGTTGTTGAAGAAATCTGAATAACGCCGTCTGTGTCTGCTTCATTAGCCGACTCCATCATGCTCAGAAATTCAAAATCGTTGCTTCCCTCGCCGAATTTAAGCCCGTGACCGCTTATAAAATAAAAGTCCGTGCCGTATTTTTCTTTAAGCTCACGAAGCCTTGAACCTATATTCGCCTGTGCATTATGGTATCTTTCGCTTTCGGCTTTTATTTCGTCAAGGAATTCATTTCTCCGTATTCTTTCCTCCGTGAAAAGAACCCTTGAAACCTCGTCATATCTTTCAGCAGGAATGAGTGCCATGAATGTTGTTGTTTTCAGCATAACAGCCTCAACAAGTGCATCTATGACAGTGCCGATAGTCTTATGCAGTTTTACTCTGCTGACCTTATTTGCTGTTTTAAGAGCCTTTTCGCCTATGAGCGAACCGAGTTTTTCCCTTGCATCGGGAGCGGTTCTGAAAACGAGCATATCCGCAAGAGCATTGCTTCCGTTCCATGCACCGACTATGCTGATAACCTTGCTCACAAGTCCGCTTCCGTATTTATCAAGATAAGCATTGACAACGGTTGCACCCATGCTCATGGGAACAAGGATAACCTTGTCTGAACCTGTTTTGTTTTTCTGGTCTTCGATAACTCCCTTTATCATTTCGTGGAGCTTGTCGGCGTCCTGATACAGCCTTGAAAAGCTCGGATAATTGAAGCAGTAGAGATTTTCTTCGCCGTAGATATGCGAAAGTCTTCCGCAGGGAATGTCAATATAAATCCTGTTCAGCAAAGGGTCTTTGCAGTTTTCAACATATTCGCCCGAATCAAAATCTGTGTTTTTCAGAATGTCAAAGGACCTCGGTCCGTATATTCGGACTTTAACATCATCGGTCAGCTTTCCGCTTTTGTCGGGTATGCAGTATTTCATGATGGCGGAAAGAGTGTTTCTTGCCCTGATTGGGCGAAGACCTCTGCCCGTCAGAAGTGAAATTCCCGATTCTGCGGCAAAAAGACCGAGATTGAGATAATCCTTTATTCCGAAATCATTGAACAATATTTTTGAGTTTCTCGGAAAAAGATTCCATCTGTCGGGATATTTTTCCCTGAGACTGCTCCATGTCTGCCCGATACCTGTTACGAAAACTATCGGTGCATCAGGCATTTTTCTTTTTTCTTCCATCATTTCTCCGTCATATAATATTTGCATATGCCATTTCCATTGTTTTTGTAAGGTCAACTGCATCGTCAATTCCATAGGGTGTTTCGGTATCGTTAACGATGCTGTCTATCCACATTTCGATAGGTTCGGGCTTAGGCTTCGGAAGAGCGGGGAAGACCCAGCCTTCGCCGATGTTATAGCAGGTTTTATCCATGAAGCCGCCCGAAAGAATTGTTCCTTTTGTGCCGACGATTTCAATTGAGGTCGGGTCATTCTGAGCAACGAAAGCCGTTTCGCTGACTCCGATTGCACCGTTTTCATATGTGAGAATCGTTACGGCGTTATCTTCAACGGAATCAACCAAAACATTCGTGAATGCCGAGCTTGCACTGACGGGTTCGCCGAGAATCCAGTTGAGGAAATACATCGAATGAGCGCCCAAATCCATCATTGCACCGCCGCCGCAGGTTTTCTTGTTGTAAAATGTTTCGGGGAGCCAGCCTGCGGATGCTCCGTTATGAGCATTTCTCATTCTGCAATAGTTGACCTTGCCGATAAGACCGCTGTCAACGGCTTCCTTCATCCAGATAAAATCTCCTCTTGAACGCCACGGGAATGAAATGCAGAATTTTACTCCCGAGCTTCTGACTGCCGCCGCAACATCAAGTGCATCAGCCTCGTTGAAGCAGAGAACCTTCTCGGTAAAGATATGCTTTCCTGCAATTGCGGCTTTTCTGATTACCTTTTTATGAAGGTCAGTGGAAGTGCATACCATAACGGCATCAACATCCTTGCGAGCAAGCAGTTTTTCGTAATTCGGTTCAAAATCGCAGGAATATTCCTCGGCAATTTTCTGACCTTTCTCAGAATCATTATCCCAGAGAACGGTTATTTTGCAGTTGGGATTTCTTCTGATTGCATTGGCATATCCGCCGAAATGAACATGCCATGTTCCGACAAGAGCTACATTAATCATATTAACACTTCCAAAGAATTTTTCTTTACTATATCATAACTTTTTATTTACTTCAATAGTCATTGACAATATTATGCAAAAACATATATAATAGAGCCATTAAAATTAAGGAACGGTATGCTATGGATAAGAAGCTTAAAATCGGAGTCAATACCTTTGACCGTGATGTTATCGGCGGCAAGCCTGCTTTTGAACTGACGGCAGACGGCGGAAAAAATCTCGATTATGCGGTCTGTCACTTTGACCCGCAGAACGATACGGTTGATAAAGCCTGTAAGGATGCGGAGAAGGTTGCCGAGAAATTCAGAGAATACGGCATGGAGTTCATAGCAAACTTTGAATTTCAGAATTTCATTGCCGATACCAAATGCCCCGACGGCTACGATTGGGCAAACAGACCTGACGGGACTCATCTTTTCAATCCGCCGGCAAGGTATATCGAAGCTCTCAGCAAGGCGGGAAATCTTGTTTCTCTTATGTATGACGAGCTTGAGCATTGCATTATCCACACGAATAAATCAATTGAAATGTTCTATAAGTTCAGAAAGATTATGCGTGCATTTCCTATTCGCAACACTAAGGATGTTTTTGAGCAGGGGGAATATCTTTCTTCTCAGCTGAAGGATTACCTTAAAGAATTGAAGGATAAAGGTGCACCGGCTCTTTGCGGAGAGCACGTTTTTCCCGTTCTTTTTCATATGTTTGCCGAAAACGGAATTTTCCCGAATTTCAAATCGCAGAAGGAATCCTATTCGAATATTCAGTATGCGATTGCGGCAGGTGCAGCAATAGAGTATGATACCGAGCTTTCAAACTGCGTTGACCTTTGGTACAGGCTGACTAATCCCGGTCATTCTCCGGAGGAAATGTATAATAATCTTGTTTTCTCTTACCTCGCAGGCTCAAACAGAGTTTATGTTGAAAGCTCTCACGCATTTGTTGATAACAAGAATGAGATGAATGCTTACGGCAAGGCGTTCCTTGAATTCAGCAGGGAATACAAGGGCAAGGAAAGAGCTTATGATGTTCATGACCTTTGCCCCGAGGTTGCCATAATCAGATATGATGATTCATTCTGGGGTCAGAATGACCCGATTATGTGGAGAAAATGGCTTTTCGGCAATAACAGGGTCAGACCCGGTTCAAAATCAAGAGAATATCTCAGGGTTTTCAATATTCTTACTCACGGCGAAACCTGCAAAAACGGTCTTTCGTGGGGCAGAATTTCTCCGTGGTCGCTGAGAAAGCACCGTTCCTTTGCAACTCTTAACAATGCGGTTGTTTTTGACGGAAAGGTTAAAAGGGAAAAGCTTGAAACTCTCAAGCTCTGTTTCCTTTGCGGACATTATATTTCAGAAGAAACAATTGCTTCGGTTGCTTCTCTCGTGAAGGAAAACGGACTTGTTGCCGTTTCGTCTGCAAGATTTCTTCCTGAAAAAATCAGAAATCAGGTCAAAGGCTCGTATTGCGAAATCAAAGACGGCAAGGGAAGCTGGATTTCTGTTGATAATTTCAGCTCGTCAAGGCTCAGAAAGAGAGTTGAACCTTTTATCGGAAGCAAGGGAGAAATCAGACTTAAGTTTGAGAATAATACCGTGCGTCTTCGCATTTCCGAAAACGGCGAAGAATTTGAAATAATTGAAAAGTAAGGCGATAACATGAGACGCAGACTGAAAAGCTATCTTGAATATCTTGAAGGAATTGATTATGAAAGGCTTTCTGCTGAGGAGCTTTCGAAGCTCAAAGAGGATTTGCTCATTCAGACGGGCTTTTTTCAGCACGAAAGATTAATTCATCTGATTGTTACCGTGTTTTTTGCTCTCTTCACCATAACAGCGATAGTGCTGACCGTCTTCACGGGAGAAATGACTGCGGCTGTTTTAAGCGGAGCGTTTTTTGTGCTTCTTGTTCCGTATATTGCACATTATTATTTTCTTGAAAACGGAGTTCAGAAGCTGTATTCCTATTACGATAAAATATTGAAGGTGGAAACAAAATGAATATTTTTGATAAATATGTTTCCAATACTCTTGCTTCAAACGGAAATCAGAGCTTTGTTCTGCACCGTGATGCAGATTCATCATCAACGGGACTGGCATTCATTAAGGTATATAAGGGCGGAGAATTCAACTGGATTTTCGGCTATTCCGATGTGATGGACAGTACATATGCAGACGGCTCAAAAAGCAGGTGCAACGAGGCTTATCCATGGAAAATCAATTCTCTTGAGGCGGCGGTAACAGATGATTGTAATCCGTATCAGGATTCAAAGAAAAAATTTTCCCCCGTCACCTTCGGCGGCGAGAGCGAAAAGAAAATTGACGGCGAAAAAACCACTTTTTCAGACCCCGTAAGAATTAATGCACAGAAGAATCAGTTTATCTGCCTTCGGATAAAATTCTCAGGCAAAAAAGTTCCATGTCATCCCGAAAGTCAGATTGCTCTTTTCAGGAAAAAAGGCTTTATGTGGATGGCTTCTCCCGAAATTCCTCTTCCCGTTTTTTCGGGAGTTGAAAGAAGGGTTGAAAAAAGAATTGCATTTCTCGGCGATTCAATAACGCAGTGCATCGGAACCTCCTTCAATTATTACCGCCACTATGCCGCACTGATTGCCGAAAAGCTCGGCGACAGCTACGCATTCTGGGATATGGGAATAGGCTTTGCAAGAGGTGCAGATGCCGCAACAGACGGAATATGGCTTTCAAGAGCAAAACAGAATGATATTGTGACGGTCTGCTTCGGAGTCAACGATATTTACAAAGGATTTTCCGCAGAAGAAATTAAAGCAAATCTCATGAAAATAGTCCTTCTTCTCAAGCAGGCAGACACAAAGGTTGTGATTCAGTCAATTCCGCCGTTCAGCTATGAGGGCGATACGCTTAAAACATGGCTTGAGGTGAATGAATTCATCAGGAATGAAATTGCTCCGAGGGCGGATGCTTATTTTGACACAGTTAAAATTCTTTCGGCGGACGGCGAAAATTCTCCTTTGCCGAAATACGGAAACCATCCCGACGACAACGGACACTATGTATGGGCTGAGGAGCTTGCTCCGATTATAAAAAATCTTATCTGAATTTTTCCGCATCTTCGGGTGCGGAAATTTTTTTGTATATTTTTACATCTTCGGGAAAATCTATTTGAGAAGAAACAAAACGGAGGCGAAGATATGCCTGAAAGAATTGGAAAATATACAATCGGTCTTTCGTCAATGCCGGCAATTCTCGGCTATGCCGCTGTTGTCGGCAAAAAAGAGGGGGAAGGACCGCTCGGCAATGAATTCGACTATATATACACCGATGCCGCCGCAGGGCAGGATTCATGGGAAAAGGCTGAAAGCACAATGCATTCGGATGCGGTAAGGCGTGCAATTGCGAAGGCGGGCAAAACCCCTGATGACATCAATATCGTTTTTGCCGGAGACCTTCTTCCGCAGTGCATGGGAACAAACTTCGGAATGAGAGAGCTTGATATGCCTCTTTCCGGAGTTTACGGAGCCTGCTCGACTATGGCTCTTTCTCTTGCAAATGCCGGAATATGGGTTGATTCCTCTGCGGCAAATCTTGCGGTTGCATCAACCTCATCGCACTTTTGCTCTGCTGAAAAGCAGTTCAGAATGCCGCTTGAATACGGCGGTCAGCGTGCACCGACCTGTCAGTGGACTGCAACTGCATCGGGGGCGGCGGTAGTCGGCAGGGGAGAATCTAATGTGATAATGGATAAGGTCACAATCGGCAGAATAGTTGACCTCGGTATCAAGGATTCCAACAATATGGGAGCTTCAATGGCTCCTGCGGCGGCGGCAACAATTGCCGATTTTCTTTCCGACACGGCAACCGCTCCGACCGATTATGATATGATTCTCACGGGTGACCTCGGAAGCATAGGCTCTGCACTCCTGAAGGAGTTGCTGAACAAGGAAAACGGAATTGACATTTCTGCTGTGCATAATGACTGCGGAATGATGATGTTTGATGCAAACAAGCAGGAAGATATTTGTGCAGGCGGCTCGGGCTGCGGATGCAGCGGAGCGATAGTCTGCTCTCATATTCTGAGAAGAATGAATGACGGAGAGCTTAACAGTGTGCTTTTTGTCGGCACGGGTGCACTTCTTTCAAGCGTATCGCCGCTCCAAAGTGAATCGGTTCCGGGAATTGCACACGCAGTTTTATTAAGGAGAAAGCCATGAAAACAAAAGAAATTTCAACAATGCTCAAAACGGCATCTTTCGCATTTTCTGCCGTAAGAATGATGAATCTTCTCAAGAAAATCACGGTTGCCTGTGCAGCTTTGCTCTGCGGACTTTATGCAATCAGAATGCGTAGGAGATAAACAGATGAAAAAAATAATCAAGAGAGTAAAAAATGCTTCTGCAACATTCAGAAAATATGCAAAGAAAAATGCTTCGGGATGGCTTACGGATAATTTTTATATTCTCGAGGGTTCTGCTTCCGAAGCTCTGAAAGAATGCAGAAAAATTCAGAAAATCGCAGTTGACCCGGATGTTTTTCCGGGTCTTTTTGATACCTGCCTTGAGATATGCTTCGGCGGAATTCTTCCGACCGAGGATGAGCTTGTTGAAAAGCTCATGATGAAATGCAATGTCTCGGCAGAATGCACCCTTCTTCCGCTTGCAATCACCTGTGCGTTGATAATCAAGGGAGAAGAGGGTGCAAAGGTAAACAACAATCAGCTTGCCGAAAGCATTAAATCGCTCCGAAGACTTGCCGAAACGGATTTCGAGGCAATCAGCGAAAGGCTAAATCCGAGTGAACCGATTTTAAATTGCGATCCGTCGGGAATTTATCCTCTTATGAGCAAAAATTCGAAGGCTCAATATCGCAGAGCGGTTTCGGTTCAGGCGAAAAGAAGAGGAATAACCGAAAAAGAATTTGCCGAAACGGCTCTGAGGAAGGCAAAGAAAAATAATGAGCATATCGGCTTATTTATAATGCCGAAAAAAGGAAGATGCAGAAGAGGGTTTCTCTATCTCGTTTTTGAAGCGGTTTTTCCTGCAATTATCGCCGCCTCAATCGGTATTTTAATGAGGAGCATCAGTCTGCCGTTCGTTATCTATCTTCCTCTATGGCAGATATTAAGACCTCTTATAATTGGTGCATCTCTCAGCGGAATAAGTCCCAAACCGTTGTGTTCGCTTGATGTTGGGAGCGAAAAATCAATGGCTGAAACGCTCATTGCCGTTTCAACCATCATGCCGAATCCCGAAAAGGCTGTTGAATGTGCAGAGCATCTTGAAAATGTGTTTCTTTCAAGCCGATGCAACGGAATAAAAATCTGCTGTCTTGCCGACCTCAAATCCTCGACAAAGCCTGTTATGCCGGAGGACAGAGCTTCAATCAAGGCAATGACAAATGCGATTGATTCGCTCAACAGAAAATACGGCGGAGGATTTTTGCTTGCAGTCAGAGGAAGAACCTATTCCGAAACACAGGAGGAATTTACTGGCAAGGAACGCAAAAGGGGAGCAATAACCGAGCTTGTCAGAGCCATCAAGGGCGAAGCATCGGGATTTATCGTTCTTTCCGGCGACAAAAGCACTCTTCACAGCACGGAATATATTGTTTGTCTTGATGCAGACACAATGCCTGAATTTGACGGAATAAGAAAGCTTATTGCCGTTGCAACCCATCCGCTTAATACCCCTGTTATTGACGACAAAAAAGGAAGAGTTGTCAGCGGTTACGGAATTCTCGTGCCGAAATCAGTCAACAGTCTCGGCGGGGAAAAATGTTCGCTTCTTGCTAAAATAATTTCCGGCGAAAGCGGTCTTTCGGTCTATGAAGCCGGTTCGTCAGAGAGATATAATGACCTTTTCGGAGAAGCACTTTTCTGCGGAAAGGGTCTGATAAATGTCAACACCTATTACAGATTGCTGAATGATAATCTTCCAAAGGAAAGAGTTTTAAGCCATGATATTCTTGAGGGTGGTTATTTAAGAGCGGGCTTTGTGCCCGAGGTTCAGATGGCAGACGGAATTCCGCAAAGTCCGATTGCTTATTTTCTGCGTCTTGAAAGATGGATAAGGGGCGACTGGCAGAATGCACCGTTTATTTTCGGCAGAAATCCGTTGAATTTTCTTTCAAGATTCAAGCTTTTCGATAATCTTCGCAGAAGCGTAACTCCGATTATCTGCGTTGCTTCCGTTCTTGCAACTGTATTCAGTCACAGCCCGTATTCGCTTGTAATATGCATTGCTTCGATTCTTGCAATTGCATCCGATGAGATTTTTTCGGGAATAGGAGCGGTATTTCATAACGGGTTTTCCGCTCTTTCTGCACTTTTTTATTCGCAGACTCTTCCTGCCGCTCTCGGAGCATTCTCAAGAGCGTTTGTGTCGCTTGCTTTTTCGGCAAGAGAAGCGTTTGTTTCATTATGTGCGATATTCAGGGCTTTGTTCCGGATGATATTCACAAGGAAAAATCTGCTCGAATGGACCACTGCCGCAGGTGGCGAAAAGAAAAATTCCGTTTCGAAAAAAATTCTCAACTGCATTCCTGCGGCTCTTATTGCATCGGTTTTGCTGATTTTCGGCTCTCCCGCTCATAAACTGATGGGCTTTTTTCTGATTTTTGACATTCCTCTCGGCTTGTGGAGCGATAAGCCGGTCAGGATAAAGAAGGGTGAGCTTTCGGAGGATAACAGGGAAATTCTGCGGAATTACACCGCTTCCGCATGGAATTTCTTTGATGAGCAATGCTCGGCAGAGAATAATTATCTGCCGCCCGATAATGTTCAGCTCGCTCCCGTCAGAGCTGTTGCACACAGAACCTCGCCCACCAACATCGGTCTTATGCTCGTATCCGTTCTTTCGGCAAGGGATATGGGGTTTATCACAACCTCCGAAATGTGTGCAAGGCTGAATCTTGCAATCACAAGCATTGAAAAGCTTGAAAAATATCACGGAAATCTTCTTAACTGGTACGACACAAAATCTCTGCATCCTCTTGAGCCGAAGTTTGTTTCAACCGTTGACAGCGGTAATTTTGTTTGCAGTCTTGTGGCCCTTGAACAGGGTTTGAAGGAATATGCCGCCGAATATCCTCAGATGAATGAGCTTTCCGCAAGAATACGAAGGCTCATTGATGAAACTGACCTTCGCCCGATGTATAACAGCGGCAGAAATCTTTTTTATATCGGAATTGACCCCGAAACGGGAGAATTAAGCGAGAGCTGTTATGACCTTTTCATGAGCGAAGCAAGAATGACTGCCTATTTTGCAGTTGCAAAGAGGATGATTTCTAAAAAGCATTGGGGTGCAATGGGCAGAATAATAGTTTCCTCGGGCAGACACAGCGGACTTGTTTCATGGACGGGAACCACCTTTGAATATTTTATGCCGCTTATGTTTATTCCGTCACCTGTCGGAAGCTTCACGAATGAATCGCTTCATTTCTGCCTTTACTGCCAAAAAAGAAGAGGCGGCAAAAGACCGTTCGGCATATCGGAGAGCGGATTTTATGCCTTTGACAGTGAGCTGAATTATCAGTATAAAGCACACGGTGTTCAGAAAATCGGTCTGTGCAGAGGGCTGAATGAAGATTATGTTGTTTCGCCTTATTCAAGCTTTCTTATGATTCAATTAGCTCCTGAAACGGCAATGAAAAATCTTAAACGGCTCGAAAAAAGCGGAATGACAGGCAGGTTTGGCTTCTATGAAGCGGCAGACTACACCCGTTGCTCCGAAAACGGAGAATTTTCTCTTGTCAGCTCTTATATGGCTCATCATGTCGGAATGAGTATAATTTCAGCAAATAATGCTCTGAACGAAAATATAATGCAGAAAAGATTCATGAATGATGCCGATATGAAGGGTGCGGCAAGTCTTCTTGATGAAAAAATTCCGACAGGTGCAAGACCGTTCAAGGATATTAGACCCGTTGAAATTCCGAAAATCCGTGAAAGAGTTGAAAACGAAAACACCGTATATGAAAATATTGATGTTTTTGAGCCTGAATGTGCAGTATATTCCAATGGCAGGATGAGCTGTTTCATTTCAGACTGCGGCACCGGAGTGACGATTTTTGACGGAGTTGACCTCAATGTCAGGGAAACGGATATTGTTTCGAGACCTCAGGGGGTTTTTGCAGTCTTTGCAAACGAACGGGGCGTTTTTTCGTTCACAAAGGCTCTTTCAAACGGCAATTCGATGAAATATTCATGCGAATTTCAGCATGACAAAGCAATTCACAATGCAGAAAATGACAGAATGCTTCTGCGGATGACAACGAGGGTTCTAAAGCATTCCGACTGTGAAATCAGAATATTCAGAATAGCCAACAAAAGCCATAACGAAAGGCTGAATGGCAGACTGTTTATCTATTATGAACCGTGCATTGAAAAGAATAATGTTTATTCGGGTCATCCTGCGTTTTCAAAGCTTTTCATTGAGGACGGATACAGCGAATCGGCAGGGTGTCTGACATTCAGACGGAGGAATTCCGATGAATCTGTTGCCGTTGCAATAGGTTTGAAAAATTCCAAAAACGCAAAATTCACCGCCGACAGAGAAAAGATTTTTCATTCGCCGGAGGGGATTTTTTCTCTCGGCAAAAAAGAAATTTACGGATATGAGAAGGGAAATCCCGATTGTTGCTGTGCTTTCGAAATACCGATTGATTTATCTGAAAAAGAAACAAAAGAAATTGAAATCATAATTTCTGCCGATGAAAATATTGATTCGGCAGTGAGTAATTTTTCCGCTGTGAAGGCGGGAAAATATTCAAAAAAATATGCTTCAAGTCCGTTCGGATGTGATGCTGTAACGGCGGCTCTGTCAAAAAGACTGCTTCCTGCTGTTATGTATCCTAAGAGAAATGTTGTCAAAAGGGAACAGAATTTTTCAATATGTGACCTGTGGAGCCTCGGGATTTCGGGAGATATTCCCATCGTTTCGCTTGGGATAAAATCAGCCGACGAAGCGGATGAAATTTTGCCCTATCTGAGGTTCAATAAAATCATCAGAAGCTCGGGTATGCCCGTGGATTTTGCGGTTATTTATGCCGATTCTGACGGCTATTTCAACCCCGTTTCAACGGGAATAAAGAAGATGCTCAATTCCGAAAATTGTGCTCTTATGATGGGCATAAGGGGCGGTGTTCATCTGCTCAATTCCGCCCGTCATAGCTATGAAGGTCTGTCTGCTCTGAGCAATCTTTCGGCGGTGTTCACCGAGAGCGGAAAGGATGTTACGCAACGCAGAAAATTTAGCGAAAATTTCAGCAGAATTGAAACGGAAATTCAGAGTAATAACAAATCCGAAAGTATCGGCAGTGTAAAGCAGTATAACTTTACAGAAGGCAAAATAAGCATAAAAAAAGAAGCAAATTCCGTTGATATACCGTGGATTCAGCTTTATGCAGGAAAAAGCTTCGGAACGATGGTGTCTGACAAGGCATTAGGCTTTACATGGGCGTTGAATTCCGGAGAAAACAAAATCACTCCGTGGTATAATGATAACCTCTCAGATAACAAGGGAGAGCGTGTTCTGATAAGAAAAAACGGCAGAATTTATGATGTTGCCGCCGTTTCGGATGTTGTTTTTACTCCCCGAAAAGCTGTATGGAGCTGTCAGATTGAGGAATTGAAAATTGAGCTTGAAATCTCGGTTGCAGAGAGGGCGATGGTTAAATTCTGCCATGTTAAAACGGAGAATATCAGTCAAACCGTAACGGGCTTTGATTTGATTTATTTTCTTGTTCCGGTTCTCGGAAGCAGCGAGAAAAAAGCAGGATGTTTTTCAATAAAAAAGCTTGAAAACGGATGCATCTTTTCCAATCATTTATCATCCGTAAAGGGTTATTCGATGTTGAAATGCTCCGAAGAATCAAAGGTTATTCTTTCTAAAAGAGAAATATATTCACCTGAAACAGATTCAACTATCTGTGACGGAGACTGTGTAGCTGTTTGCAGAAAAAATGACATCGGAGCAGGCGAGAATGTCGAAACGGATTTTTCTCTTTCGTGGGGTGCAACCGAAAAAGCGGCAGTTATCATGGGGGAATTAAACGATGAATACGAAAGCGAATCCGCAGGCAAAAGAATTGAAAGCGGAAACGCCGAAATTGATAAATTCTGCAATTCGTTTCTTTATCAGCAGATAAAGCAATGCCGATTCTTTGCGAGAACAGGTTTTTATCAATGCTCGGGTGCATACGGTTTCCGTGACCAGCTTCAGGACAGTCTTGCATTCCTTGAAACGGAACCGAATCTGACGAGAAATCATCTTTTCAAAAGTGCAGCTGTTCAGTTTGAAGAGGGGGATGTGCTTCATTGGTGGCATGTGACTCTCAACAAGCACAAAATGATAAGCGGAATAAGAACGAAGTGCAGTGATGATATGCTGTGGATGCCCTATGTTTTCTGCGAGTATCTTAAAGCAACAGGTGACAGAAGCATTGCGGAGGTTCAGATTCCGTATATCAGAGGAAGAATTCTTTCGTCGGGCGAAAGAGAATGCTATTTTCAGCCTGAAAGGTCGAAAATGAAAGAAAGTATGCTCATGCACTGTATCAGAGCGGTTGAAAAATCTCTGAATTTCGGCGAAAACGGTTTGCCGCTTATCGGGTCATGCGATTGGAACGATGCCTTCAGCAATGCCGGGAACGATGAAAAGGGCGAAAGTGTATGGCTTGCAATGTTTCAGATTATCGTGCTTCGCAGAATGAGCAGAGTGTGTGCAGAATTCGGAATGCGGGAAAAAGCAGATGAGTTTGACAGCATCGCCGGCAGACTTGTTGAAACCGTTGAGAAAACCGCATGGGATTCGGACCGATATATCCGTGCAATTCTGAAAGACGGCGTAAAGCTCGGCAGAAACAGGGATTTCATTGATATTCTTCCGCAGGCATTTGCCGCCTTTGCAGGAGAATTTGATTCCGAAAGGGTAAGAATTGCTCTGAATACGGCATATGAAAAGCTGTTTGATGAAGAGAATTCGGTAATTAAGCTTCTTTCTCCGCCGTTTGATGAATATGAGAGAGAGAATGTCGGTTACATCGCCGCATATCCGCCGGGAATAAGAGAAAACGGAGGTCAATACACTCACGGAGCGGTTTGGCTGACCATGGCGATGTTCAGAATCGGAGAAACGGAGAAGGCGATAAAGCTTCTTGAAGCTCTGATACCCTTATTCAGATATTTTGATGATAAAAAAGCGGTGAAATTCCGTGCAGAACCGTATGCACTCGCAGGTGATGTCGGAATTGACGGCAGAGCGGGATGGACACATTTCACCGGTTCGGCAGGATGGTTAAGAAGATGCATTGAAGAAAATATATCCGAAATAAGGAGCTACTACAAAACGCTTTGACCTTATAAAGCTGAAAATTCTTGAAAAATTTCATAAAACGGAATAATGCAGACCGGTCATTCACCTGCAAAGCGGCTACGGAGAAATCCATGTTAATGCTTTGCAGGTGCAGACTTGTAAAGCTAAACAGCTTTACGGCACTTGCTTTGAGTGTGCCTTCTGAACATATTATCATAATGAACAAAAACAGCGAAACAAAGTTGTCATATTTCAACAAATAAACCACGAAGAAATTAAAAATGTTGACATTTGGCTTCTTTTTAGGTATATTTATAGTGACCATATGGTGGTTTAGTGGGCGAAGTGTATCCTTTTTTGGGGAATCCTCGCTGAACTATGACATGGATGATAAATTTTATGATTGAGACTGCTGCTTTGCGCCGTATATTCGAGGCGTTGCGGCGCAGGCATAATCTGTTGGGAGGTTGGTCCGATGTGCTGATTCAGCAGAAATCCGCAGGTATTTTACTGCTGATTTTCTGTTCTCGATGCACAAATCAAAATTTTATTATCTGTCCCACCGCAACTTAAATGTGTAAATTTTTTATGGAGGTGCACAATTTTGAAAAAGTCAACCAGAATCCTTTCGCTTCTTATGGCTCTGATGATGCTTCTCGGTACATTCTCAGTATTCGGCAGTGCATACAGTGCTTATAAGGACACAGCTGTCAATTTCGATGATATTGATGCTGCTACTTTCACCACAGAGCAGTACGCTTCAATGGGACTTGACGAAGTTGATCGTATGCTTGCAGAAGAACAGTTAAGTGTATACATTTATATTGGTACACTTGATGTTACAAGCATCGACAACGCAGTAGCCAGCCTGGAGTCACTCCTCGACAGTCTCGGCAATCTTCTCGCTTTGCTCGGTGATGCCAAGAACCTCAGCATCGAATCACTCAGAGGTAAGCGCAGAACCGGTTCATATGCTGTAGAAGCCGACCTTGAAATCGTTTACTCAATATTCGATTTCCTCTTTGACAATGCAGGTATCCTTGAAAACTATGCAAACGGTTCTCTTAAACTCGGCATTCTCGATTCATTCGTTACTGAATTCGTTTTCGATGTCAGAGAGCTTCTTATCGGTCTTGTCTACGGTGCAACGGATGCAGGCAAGAAAATCGACTATGACTACTTTGATGACGGTGCAGACGCTATTCCTGCGGAATACCTTGACAAGAATAACGGTCTTCTTAACCTTCTTCAGGGACTCGTTAATGACCTTGTTCTCGGTTCATGGGAGAAGCTTGATACTTACTTCGATGACAAATACGATGAGCATGATGAAGTTACTCCTGCGTTCTATGCTTTCAAAGACGCAACCGGCAAGGATGTCAGCGGAGAAGCAATCAACACCGCTACATACGATTACTATGGTTGGGTTCATCCCGATAACTGGGTAACAGTCGGTCTCGGCGGTGCAGTCAGAGTTTTGAACAATGCAACAGCTCCCGATGCTGATTATTCTCTTCTCAACATCAAGGGCGATGTTCTTGCTTATGATTTCATCGAAGCACTTCTTCAGAGAGCTTACAACTATGTTCTTGTTCCCGTTCTCAACAGAGACGCGGCTCCTTGGCTCAAGAAGGAATGCGGCTATACATTCGACAAGAAATATACAGAAAAGCAGCTCTTCAATGAAGCAACAGGCAAGCTCGAAAACAACCCCGATTATATTGAAAACTATGGCGGCGTTGCACCTGAAGGAATTGAAGACAATGTTCTTTATCAGCTTTTCAGAACAGAAAATCTTGTTATTGAAAAGTTCAATATTCCTACCGGCACAACTCTCATTTCAAACCTCAACGATATGCTCGGCGATTTTGTTAAGGCTATCCTTAAGTATGATATGAACAAAGATGTTGTATACGGCGGCGGCACATATTCATGGAGCTGGACCTACGGCAGCAACAGCTACCTCTTCTCAAACATCTGCAATGTTGCAAGATTTGTTCTTGAGCTTACAGGCGGCGAATTCTTCGGTTCAAACATCAAGGTTAAGTCAGCTGACGAAATCAAGAAGATGAATGACCAGCAGGTTGTTGCTTATGTAATCAGAGCTATCATTAACTCGTCAGTAGATTATATGTATGTCGGCGATGAGTATCAGACGGTTGCCGAGGTTGCTTATGCAGCAGTTGAGCAGATCGCATGGCAGTACATTCCTCAGATAACCTACACCAAGCCTACAAAGACCGGCACAGATGAAGCATACTATGATGCTCTTATCGAAAAGGCACTCACAATTCTTGCCGATGTTGCAGCTTATAAGCTTAATCAGGATAATGATATGAACGCTGCAAGCGGTACCAATCCTCTTACAGATACCGGCCTTATTCCCTATCAGGGCGATACAGGTTCATATGTAAACACTCTTATCATGGTCGCAGAATGGGGCGTTAAGAATTACGGTAAGGCACTTGCTCTTAACCTTAATCTTGCTTCAAGCGGCACTCACGATGCTGACGATCTCTGGAACGATATTGATACTATCTTCAACAGCATCATCCCCTTCAAGGGCACAGAATCAATCCTTGCTTCCTCAATTTCAGGTAAGGACCATGTTTTCGAAACACTTTTATTCGATAACATTCTTAAGCCCGTTTATAACCTTAACGCAGAGAACTTTGTTAAAATCTTTGACAGAAATGCAAATGGTGTCTTTGCAACCTGCAACGGCGTTGAAACCATCATGACCGTTCTCACAAAGGTATTTGACGTTCTCTTCCCCAATGTATTCAAGAAGGGCGTTACAACAATTGACGGTCTCCTCGTTAACGAAACCATCGGTTCAATGATTTATGACCTTGCTTCTGAGTTCGGCAGAAATGCCGCAAACAGAACAGGTAAGACCAATGGCGTTAAGCTTACATCAAGAACAACTGACCTTGTTTCTGTTGCTCTTCCCATCGTATGCCAGTCTCTTGACCTTTCGGACGAACAGGAGTTCGGCGAGCTTGAATGCTATATGCCCGGCACGATTTCATCCGCAACAACAAAGACAGAATTCCTTATCTACAACGGTTCAAGCGGTATCAATACCGGTTACAGAAATGCTTCCGGCGTTCTTACAAAGGATAAGTCATACACCTACGAAATCACTCAGGTTTACGCTAAGGGCTACAAGAACGGTAACGAATCGAATCTTACCGCTCAGATTCTTAACGGTAAAACCACAATCGCCGGCGGCGGCAGTTCAACAGTTGCTCTTTCCGGCTATTCAGAAGGAATGGTTATCGCTCTTAACATCGTTTACAATGTTAAGGACGAAGCCGGTGCAAACATGACAACATCGGCTCTTACCAACACATCATACGCATATGTTGGTGCATCAAATAAAGACGATGATTCAATTGAAAAGACTATTACTGTTGGTAGCAGAAAGATCAAGTATGAATCAGAAATCTATATTTCCACAGGCGGAAGCCTTTCAAAGGTTGCAAACTACAGCCTTCGTTTCGAAGACAGTAAGGAAAACAAGGATGTTGACAATCCCGATGTAACAGGTACTGTTACAATCAACAGCGTTTCAATCAACAGTGCAGACTATCCGTTTGCTGTTAAGAACACAGACGCAAATACAAACACAACCTCATTCATCGGCAAGGGCGGTACTTACTTCGTTAAACCCTTTGAAATCGCTATGAAGGATGCCGAGAACAAGTATGTCAGATACGCTGATGAATATCAGAAGGACGCAGAAGGAAAGTATATTCTCGATGATAATGACGAAAAGATTCCCGTTCCCGGCGGCAACGGCGGCGTTCCTGCAGGCAAGTATGTTATCACAACTTCTCTTGATGTTGCAGGCACAACGCAGAATGTAACAACAACTGTTCATATTTATGATGATTACGGCCTTGACGGTGCTTTCGACAGAGCAGCATCAATGAACCGCCAGTCATCCAACTATGACCATACCAAGAACAGTGACGCAGCATCAGGCCTTTGGAACACATATGTTGAGGCTCTTAAGAATGCTGCAACAATCGCTCTTAAGCCCAAGACAGGTTCCACATTTGAAAGCGACATTGCATATTCCGGCTCAGAATATGACAACCTCTATGAAAAGTATTCAGCTGAGCTTGCTGATGCTATTAAAGCTCTTGAACCATACGAGCTTTCAAGCGGTACAGCTGCACTCGAAAACGCTATCAAGCTGTATAGCGGATTCAACTATGACATCGTAACTGTTGACGGTTACAAGTTCAAGATTGAACGTGACTGGACAGCTTCGGATTACATCTACTTCGGCTACGAGGATTTCGTTCCTCACACCTACAATAAGTATAAGTCAGCAAGAAATGAAGCTCTTAAACTTATTGATTCACAGACATGCTTCCTTTCAAGCGATATTCTTATCCTTGATGAGGATACAGGCAAATACATCATCAATCCCGATGCAACAGAAAAGCAGAAGGCAAAGCTTGCAGCTGAAAAGCTTGCAGCAGATGCTTTTGAAGCTCCCGCAATCAACTCTGTTTCATCAGAATACGCCGTTCACATGGTTAAGCTTATGGGCGGACGCCTTATTCCTCTTACTGCCGATAAGAGCAAGCTTCAGAAGGTTCTCGCATTCGCAGTAAAGGAAAAGAAGGACTACATCAAGAGCTCAGAGGAAGCTTTCGACAAGGCTCGTGCATTTGCAGAGACAGTTTATGCTGATAAGAGCAGCACTCTCAGACCCTCAAAGGTCAGAGCTGCGATGAGTGCTCTCGTTGAAGCTTGGAAAGAGCTTGCAGAAGGTGCAAACTATGAGAAGCTTGACGCAGCACTTGAAGATTCGGCTGTTGTAAACGCACTTTCAGTTGGTCTTCCCGGCGAGCAGATTGTTTATTCAGATGATACATTTAATCCTTTCTATGCAGCATATGAGGAAGCACTCAAGCTCAAAGCAGATGGTCTGAGCAACACAACAGAAAATGTCAAGAAGATTTCAGATGCAGCAGATAATCTCATCACTCTCTGCAAAGCTCTTCAGGCAGCTGGCTCAGGTTCAGAAACAATTACTTGTGTACTCAATGAAACAGCAAAATTCTACACAGGTACGTCCATAGTAGAAAACACTCCGATAGTTGATGATTCATGGGTTACTGATTGGTTCTATGCAGCTCCCGCAGTTGGAGGCGTAACAGTAAATCACCTTCTCTACGGTATCGGAGAATATCTTGATGACACAATGCTCGCTTCGGCAATCACCACTAACGGCACAGTTGAAGTTGTTCCCAACGAAATGGGTCTCTTTGGTACAGGTACGGTTATCTATATCAAGAACAGCAAAGGCGAAGTAAAAGACAGCTACATGGCTATCCTTCGTGGTGACTCGAACTGCGACAGCTGTATTGACGTTAACGATGACAGTGATGTTCTGTTCTACTATAACTTCCTTGCTGATTTCAGCGAATTAGATTCCGCAACAGTTCATCGTTTCTATGGCGGAGATGCTAACGGCGACGGATTTGTTGATATTAACGACTCCAATGATATTTGTCTCTACTATAATGGTGTGGCTGATCTCGGTCAGACATATGCCGGTGCTGTTTAATCGCAGTTAATTAATTCATCAGTGGCTTACAGAGCTTCGGCTCTGTAAGCCGATAATGCAAAATTTACATTAGTTTTTCCATGCCACAGTTTTCTGTGATCAAATTTAAAAGGAGGAAAACAAACTAATGTCAAGCTTCAAACGCACTTTAAGTATGATTCTTGCCGTAGTAATGGTTTTGAGCACCTGCTCATGCCTTGCCGGAGTATTCACATTTGGTGCATCAGCTGCTGAGGGAACTTCTCATATTCTGAGCAAAGCAGAGCTTGAAGGCTCAGCAGATGTTACTAATCCGAAGTTTTCCGCTGATTGCACAACAAAGCCCTATATCTATATGGGTATTGAATACTATGAATCAGATGGAAAGCTTACAGACTATTATGTAGATGCCGGCGAAACCCTTACGGCATTCCTCTACCTCAAGAGTAATATGTATTTCAGCACTCAGACTATTTATCTTGAGTATGATAATACATTCTTTGATGTAACAAACGGCTCCGGCCAGTATCTCAGCAACCAGACAATGCCGACGAATTCTTATGTTCCCGGCTCAACAACAACATATAAGAATTTCGCATTCAATTCAGCCCATACAGATGCAATGGCAGTCGGAATCAACGGCACATGGCTTGAATCGAAGGCAACAAAAGTTACAAATGCCGCAACAAGATATCCTGAGCTTGCGGATCAGCTTTCGGATATGGATGTTATTTCAACATCAACCAAGAGAGATACTGCGGAAAATGTAAGATATAAGCTCGATACGGAAGCATATTTCTATACTTTCCAGATTAAGGTTAATAGTGATGTTGAAGATAATGCAAAAGGCTCAGGCGGTGCACTTATCAACCTCTATGCTGCATACAAGAGCTCTATGACAGGCAACCAGAGACTCGGTAAGTTCAGTGTTGCAACAACTTCTTCAGCAATCGGTAGAGACAGCGTTTCTTGCGGAGTTTATAATGATGCCGGCAACTTCCTTCTTGATGATGCTTATGCAACCTTCACCTGCGGCAAGAACCCCGAAGATGAGGGTGGCGGCGGAGACGGAGGTTCGACTGAAGGAACATCCGTTGTCAAGAGTAAGGCATATTTTGAAGGCTCAGCAGATGTTACTAATCCGAAGTTTTCCGCTGATTGCACAACAAAGCCCTATATCTATATGGCTATTGATTACTACGAATCAAACGGAAAGCTTACGGACTATTATGTAGATGCCGGCGAAACCCTTACGGCATTCCTCTACCTCAAGAGTAACATGTATTTCAGCACTCAGACTATTTATCTTGAGTATGATAATACATTCTTTGATGTAACAAACGGCTCCGGTCAGTATCTCAGCAACCAGACAATGCCGACGAATTCTTATGTTCCCGGCTCAACAACAACATATCAGAATTTCGCATTCAATTCAGCCCATACAGATGCAATGGCAGTCGGAATCAACGGCACATGGCTTGAATCGAAGGCAACAAAAGTTACAAATGCCGCAACAAGATATCCTGAGCTTGCGGATCAGCTTTCGGATATGGATGTTATTTCAACATCAACCAAGAGAGATACTGCGGAAAATGTAAGATATAAGCTTGATACGGAAGCATATTTCTATACTTTCCAGATTAAGGTTAATAGTGATGTTGAAAATAATGCAAAAGGCTCAGGCGGTGCACTTATCAACCTCTATGCTGCATACAAGAACTCTATGACAGGCAACCAGAGACTCGGTAAGTTCAGTGTTGCAACAACTTCTTCAGCAATCGGTAGAGACAGCGTAGTCTGCGGAGTTTATAATGAAGCCGGCAACTTCCTTCTTGATGATGCTTATGCAACCTTCACCTGCGGCAAGAATCCCGGTTCAGGCGGAACAAAGTATACTGCAACCTTCAAGGTAGACGGTGAAGTTTACGGCGATGTTCTCAGCTATGCAAGCGGTGCTTCAATCACAGTTCCCTCAACCAATCCTTCAAAGAGCGGATACTCATTCAAGGGCTGGGCTGTTGAAGGAACAACCAATGTTGTTACGAGCTTCGTTATGGGTTCGGCGGCAGTAACTTATGTTGCTGTCTTTGAAGCAGCTGCAACATATACTGCAACCTTCAAGGTTGACGGTGCAGTTTACGGAGATGTTCTCAGCTACGCAACAGGTGCAACAATCGTTGCTCCGGCAGATCCGTCCAAGACAGGTTATACATTCAGCGGCTGGAGTCCTTCAGTTGGCACAATGGGTACTTCAAATGCAGTGTTTACTGCTCAGTTCACTGCAAATACCTATAATGTAACCTTCAAGAGCGAAGGCTCACAGTTTGCAAAGAATTCAGTTAAGTTTGACGGCACTTACAACACAGCCGTCGGCACTCCCACCAAGACAGGTTATGTCTTCAGCCGTTGGGAGGATGCAAACGGCAACGCTATGCCGACAACTCATACAGTTGCATCTGATGTTACTTACTATGCAAAGTTCACAGCAGGTACATTCAACGCAATATTCAATGCCGGTTCAGGTAAATTTGCCGATCAGACAAGCACAAAGACCGTTCCCACAGTATTCGGTCAGGCTATTGCTGCTCCCGCAGATCCCACTCAGTCAGGTTATGACTTCGGTGGTTGGTCACCCGCAGTAGGCACAATGGATACAGAAGGCAAGACCTTCAACGCTGTCTGGAACGCAAAGCAGATCGGTGTTACATTCATGGATGGTGCAAGTGTTCTTGACACCAAGACAGGCGACTTCGGTAGCCAGATTACTGCCATTGCAAATCCCGAGAAGACCGGATACAACTTCGCAGGTTGGGAATATTCTGACCACTCTACAGTAAGCTTCCCCATCACTCTCGGCGAAAGTGCAATTACGGTTTATGCAAAGTGGAATGCAAAGAGCTATTATATTGAATTTGTTAACGGCGATGATGTTGTTGACGGCGGCAACCAGACCTTCGGCACGAATATCCAGACTCCGACATCACCTTCGAAGCCCGGTTATGATTTCGTAGGTTGGGTTGATGCAGACGGCAATGCTATGCCTGCAACAGTTCCCGCAGCAGCAACAACATATTACGCAAAGTTCAACGCAAAGTATTACAACGCAGTATTCAAGATTTTTGCAACAGATACAGTAGCATATGATACCAAGTCAGTTGCATTCGGCGAAGTAATTCCCGCTCCCACAACTCCTGAAGACATCACAGGCTATGACTTCATTTCATGGGTTAAGGAAGGAACGGATACAGCTCTCACTTCAACATCGAAGATGCCTGTTAACGGCGTAACATATGTTGCAAAGCTCGATGCAAAGACCTATAATGTTATCTTCTATGTTGACGGTAAAGAGGTTTACAGAACAACAGCAAAGTATGGTGCGGCAGTTCCCGGCTATAACTATACTCCTGCTTCAGGTTCAAGCTTCTCCGGTTGGGGCAGCGTACCTTCATCAATGCCCGCAAGTGACCTTTCACTTTACGGCACAACAGGCACAAGCACCTACAAGGTAACATTCAATGTCAACAATGTTTATTATTCAGAAGCTAATGTAACCTTCGGTGCACAGGTCAATGCTCCTTCTTATATCGTTCCTGAAGGACATTCATTCTCAGGTTGGGATCTTCCCACCTCGATGCCTGCAAGTAATATTACTCTTAACGCAACGCTCAAGAAGAACAGCTATGCAGTTAACTATTATCTTTTCGAAGATGATACAGAGGCATATGCAACATATAAAATTGAATATGGTGCAGAAATAACTGTTCCCGATGAGCCTGAAATTGCAGGTTATGATTTCAACGGATGGGATTGCGAAGAAGAAACGATGCCTGCAAATGCACTCAATATCTACGCTGATCTCACCAGAATTGAATATGCAATTGAATTCACCGATAAAGACGGTGTAATAGTTGATGGCTATGACTGGACAGCATATTATGGCGACAAGATTCAGGCAGCTCAGGCTCCCACAGTCACCAAGGAAGGCTTCGAGTTCAAGTATTGGATGGTTGACGGCGAAAGAATTGCTTTCCCGTACACAGTCACAGGCGATACAACATTCGAGCCCTACTTCGGCATCCAGGGATATGACATCAACTACTATGTTGACGGTGTAATTAAGTATACAGATACTTATACATTCGGTCAGACAATCGTAATCCGTGCCGATCTTTCAAAGGACGGTTACACCTTCTCCGGCTGGACAGATGCACCTGATTTTGATACAATGCCCGCAAATGACATTGATATTCACGGTACATTTACAGCAATTACCTATGACGCAAAGTTCTATCTGAGCCAGGAAGACCTTGATAACGATGCAACACCTTATGCAACAGTTCCGACTGATTTCGATAAGGTTCCCGTTGCTCCTGCAAATCCCGAAAAGGACGGTTACTCCTTCATCGGTTGGACACCTGTTCTTTCCAAGATGGTTGTAGGCGGTGCAAATTATGTTGCAAGATTCTCCGTTGGTGCTTCAAATTACACAATCAATGTTTACACAATGGGTACTGACGGTAAGTACGGCGATCCCGCAACTGAAGTTCGTTCAGAAGCAACGGATGCAACCGTAACTTATACTCCGACAATCAAGACAGGATTCACAGTTTCTACCGACAGTGTTCTTTCGGGCACTGTAACATCCGATAATGCTCTTGCACTCAATATATACTATGCACGTAACAAGTATAAGCTCATCACAGTTGTTGATGATGTTGAGACACCTACAGAGTATTATTACGATCAGGCTGTTGTAGCTCCTGATGATCCGGAGAAGACTGGCTACTCATTCAGAAGCTGGAATGCAGAAATTCCCGAGAAGATGCCCGCAAAGGATGTTAAGCTTACTGCAAGATTCTCAATCAACCAGTACACAATCACATTCGACACTGCAGGCGGCACAACAATCAAGGCTATCAAGGCTGATTACATGAGCCTTATCAATGCTCCTGTTAATCCGACCAAGACAGGTCATAACTTCGATGGATGGGATAAGGCAATCCCGACTTCAATGCCCGCATACGATATGACTATCACTGCAAAGTGGAAGATCAATCAGTATACAATCACATTCGCAGACACGGGCGACAGCACAATCAATCCGATTACCGATGATTACGGTGCAACGGTTACAGCTCCCGCTGATCCCGAAAAGGTCGGTCATACCTTCGCAGGATGGGATGTAAAGATTCCCGAAACAATGCCGGCTGAAAGTATTACCATAACCGCAAAGTGGACAGTAAACAACTATAACGCAACATTCGTTATCGGTTCTGAAAATAAGGTAGTTCCGACTCCTTACGGTCAGATTCCTGTTGCTCCCGAAGCAGTTAAGCTCGGCCATACATTCGATAACTGGGATAGCGAGCTCGCTCCCATGGGCGTTGACGGTGCAACCTATACCGCAGTCTTCCATGCAAACAACTATGACGCAGAATTTGATGCAAACGAAGGTAAGTTTGATGATCTGTCCGTAACAAAGAAGGTTTCTGTTGAATTCGGTCAGGAAGTTACCGCTCCCGCTGATCCCACAAGAGAAGGCTACACCTTCGCCGGCTGGTCACCTGTTGTAGGTATTATGGATGCTGAAGGCATCACCTATACCGCACAGTGGAATCAGGACCTCAACTACTGCCGTGTTAAGGAAGTTAACCGTGTAACACAGAATGTCTACAAGGCAGGTATTGCTGATTATACCGTTAAGGTTGAAGGCTCACCCGTTAAGATTATGTTTGCTTATGTTGAAGGCGGCACAAGCAGTGTTACATGGACTTATGACAGAAGAGATACAGCTATTGATACCTCTGTTCAGTACGCAACAGGTCTTGTAAGCATCGTTGCATATGATTCAAACGATCTTGTAACAACTGATGCAAGTGCAGTTGCATACGAAATCTGGACCATCAGAGCAGTATATACCGAAGGTAATTACAGAGTTCGTGCAAAGGTAAGCAACAGCGAGGACTCTTGGGAATCATTCGATGTAGCTAAAGAATTTGTTAATACTTATGATATAGCTCCCGTTGATGAAACCATTATTAAGAGCACAGCTGTTGATACAACAACCGTTAAGCGTGGTGAATATGCAACCTTCACAATCGTTGTAAAGGATTCCGTAAGCAGAATCAGATTCGTCAGAGACGTTGAAGGAACGCTTACTACTGTTGCATTCTCAACCACTTCAAGCGAGGATCTTGTTACAATTACCGATGCGGGTGACGGATACAAGGCATGGGTTATCAAGCTCAGACTGTCCTTCAACACAACTGATGAATTCGAAAACCAGACATGGAAGATTCAGTATCGTGAGACAGGAAAGACTAAGTGGATTGACTCTGATAAGGGCGATTACACATTCAAGGTTACGAGGTATCAGGAAACAGTTGAAGCAGGAGAGGGCGAAACACCTCATGTTCTTAAGTATGAAGTTGTTTCCATTGATGCTCCCACAACAACAGTTTCAAAGGGCTCATATGCAGAGGTTAAGGTTGTTGTTACATCAGAAGTAACAAGAGTACGCCTTGTCATCGGCACAAAGTCCAGCACATATCTTGCAACATCTAAGAACTGCACAGTAGTTGATAACGGAGACGGAACATCAACATGGACTATCAATTACAGATTTGCAGTTGCAGGTGACCTTAATTGCGGTGTTCAGGTTCGTGGCAATGCCTGGTCTGAAGCAACCGGTTTCAATGTTAAGGTTAACTGATTAATTCAAAACATATCATAGGCGATTTTTGCCCCGAAGGATTTCCTTCGGGGCATTTTTCCGTTTTCGTTGAAGAATCAAAAAAGAGCCAAAAGCAGCCGAAAATCAGGCGAATTTTTTCAGCACAAGCAGTGCAAAACAGGACAAAAATGAATAAAACTATGCAATAAAATACACAAAATACAATAAAATAGAAATCAGTTTATTATTCAAAAAAATAATTAAATAACGCTTGACAAATTGCTTAATCAGAATAATAATTGACTTTTCAATAAGTAAAACAGGTCAAAAAAAGAGGCAAATTCCTTATAAAAACGGTTATTTTTTTAAAATTTGAGGAGTAAAAAAAGTAAAATAAAAATGATAAAAAACGCATTTTTCCGAACGAAAAAAGTGCTTAAAAATTGTTTGAAATTCGCCTGAAACAATTTTTTTCAGGCATAAAATCATCACTGATTTTAAGGGAATGCTGATAATAAAACAGAAATTCCAATTCTTTTTAATGGTAATTCTGAACAAAAAAACAGAAGTGGTTTTGTAAAAAAATAACATAGCAGAGAAATAATTCTATAAAATTTATATATATTTACTTATTATATATTAAAGAAAAATATTGACACGGTAACTCTTGTTTGATATAATGACAATGTGTAATAGTGCCCATCTATCTACATGTTCAAAAATCTAAATTGGAGGGATTATTTTGAGCAAAACAAAGAAGATCATCAGCATGCTTCTTGTTGTCGTCATGACGTTGTCATTGTCACCGGCGTCTGTTTTGGCATCTGCGTTCAACATCACTGTTGACTCAACAGGTTCTTCGGAAACCGTTACAACCGCAGGCTATATCAAAACAGAAGACGCAATCACATATGACATTGACACAGAAGGCACAACAGAAGTCATCCGTGTTGCAGCGGCTTCGGCAAACAGCTGCGAATACGGAACAACAATTGTCCCCAAGGCAACGCCTTCAGGTATGCCTGAAATCACTTCAGGTACATTCAAGAATGTTGCCTACGCGGGCGAAGAAGCACAGTCGACTGTTATTAAGCTTAACTTCAGAAATGGCATTAAACCCGATGAAGTTCCTGTCTTAAATTCGAATCTCGGTTCGAGTATGACATTATCGAATGCAGTTAAAACAACAAGCGGAACGACAACGACATACACATGGACTGTATCGGGCGGTAAGATTAGTGCAGGTGCAGGTACTTCGGTTCTTTACACCATGAGTTATGTTATTAACGGCGTCAGCTATTTCAGCTATGCGACAGCCCATGTTGAAAACATTCTTCGTCCGAATGGTACACTTTCTATTGCTTATAGAAAGAGATCCAGTTCAAAAATTTCACGTGTTTCCGCACTTCTCCTTTTCCAAGGCAAAAACGTTTATTCGGGTTGGGTTGCATCAGGCGGAACTGACAGAGCTTACATTGACTACGGTTCCGGTTCTGCACTTGACGGCGGTGCAATCGCAGGCTGCGGCTCGGGAGGTCTTAAAGAGAAGAAGGATGGCGGCTATGCTATTTCCGACGACACTTACGGTACAGTTGTCAGGGCTTATGGTGAAGCTACTCTTTGGAATGGCTATTCTGCGAACTATTACTTCGGTTATGGATATGATAAAAACAGACCGCTTTCAAATGTTTATCTTGATGCTGCCGAGGGTGAAACCATTTCAAGTCTTAATATCAGATGTACCTATCAGAATGGTGAATCATCGAACTGCAATTATGCATATCTCACCGGCTTAGGAGTTTATGCAAATGCAACCTCTAACCCCGGAAATCTTGATAGCGAACACAATTTCCATACTCACGATTCAAAAGGCAATGATGTAGATAATTACTATCCGACAGGTGATGGAGTGCTCAGCGTTGCAACTCCGATTCCGGGCTGCCTTGCAGAACGTAACGGAGACGGAACATACTTTGTTCCGGCCAATGTTACTTCAAGTGACGATTCAAACCATAAGGTTATTCATTTCACAGGTTCAGGTAACAGCACATCTATTTACACGGTCGGTATTTCATCCCGTGGTGCTGTTAACAATCCTACGCAGACAGACAAGTGGTGTCAGGTTAACGCAGCTGCCGTCAGCTTCAAGTTTAATTACTATGACACAACATCTCTTCGTGCATTGCTTAAGGCTATAAGACTTAACACCGGTGTTACCTACAGCGGAACAACCTACTATAACGGTAATCTTCCGCAGGAGCGTTACTACACAGGCGGTTGGGATACCTTCTTCACAGCATATAAAAACGCTTTGAAGACAATTTCAGCTCCCGATGTTTGGGATACAAGTTACTCATCGAAGGCGGCTGAAATCAGCGGCGTTACAACAGCTCTTCAGCAGGCTTATGCAGGTCTTCAGGGCTATAAGTCATATGTTAACTACACGGTTAACTACACAAACACAGACTCCAACGTTGCTCTTCTTCCTTCGAGATCAGGAACAGTAAACGTTGGCGAAACCTTAAAGACAGGTGCTCCCACGGTTGATGGCTATGTCTGCCAGGAAGCAGTTCAGAACACTTCCGATTTCGTTGATGGTACAAAGAATATAACAATCACTTATACTTATCTGCCCGCAGAAAAACAAATTGTTATTTTCACAAACAACGACCTTAATGAAATGCCGAGCATCTCCTGCAAATACGGCTATACCTTGCCGTTCTCAACTATGGAAGCCAATCTGGGCACTAAGGCTAACTATAGTTTTGCAGGCTGGTACTATGATGCAGAGTTCAAAAATCCCGTTCCTTCAACCGCAAAGATGCCTTCAAGTACTCTTTCGGTTTACGCAAAGTGGACTCCGACACCCTTGACAATCACTCTCGATCCTCAGATTTCCGGAGTTTCACCTTATCAGATCGGTTCTGTAACTCCCAACCCTGACAGTGCAGTATATTTCAACAGACCTTCAGACCCGGAAATTGAAGGCTATGTATTTGTTGAATTCTATGCAGATGCAGAGCTTGAGAATCTTGTTGAGTGGCCGATGGAATTCAATATCGGCGATGCAGATAAAACAATCTATGCCCGTTTCGAGGACGTTAACGGCAAGATTTCGTTTGAATCAATGGGCGGCACAAAGGTCAGCACAATAACATATACAAGCGGCAATCCTATCACTCAGCCTACCGCTCCAACAAGAGAAGGTTATGATTTTGCAGGTTGGTTCTTCGACAGAGAATACACTCAGCCTGTTTCGGGTTGGACAACTGCTACTTACAGCGGCGGACAGATAGTTTCCTCCGGCCCTGCTTCAGGCACCTACACCAGAAACACAATGACAGGTTTTGTTGCCTATGCAAGATGGGTTCCGCAGGTTCATACAATTTCGTTCAACACCGGAATCAATTATGATGCTGAGCCGAGTAAGTTCAACACAAGAAACAGTGCACTTTCAACTCTGAGCGGTCTTTCGGATTATGCAATTTCTCAGTCAGAGATTGACATTGTTGTTATTCCGACAAGATTCGGTTATGAATTTGCGAACTGGTCATACAACGGCACAAGATACGACCTCAAGAAATATCCCACAAAGGATATTACTCTTACTGCTGAATGGAGACCTGTTGACTATTCTGCATACATTGACATTCTTGCATATAAGATGCTTGACGGTAAAGCAGTTTCGGTTAATGATGCTGATTACGGAACGGGTGAAGGTCTTCTTCCTGTTTCCGAAAAGCCCGAGGTTCTCAAGGGCGATGTTATCACATTCAGAATGTCTTCAAAGACAAACTTCTACACAGGCTCATCGCTTTTCGTATTCATGTATGATAAGAACTTCTATGAGCTTGTCGGTTCCGGCACATCGGAGTTCAAGCTTAATCCCGACAATGATTATATCAGCGGTCTCGGTGTTCTTGATGCAACACCTGCAACCTACTCCGCAGTTACAAACAGCTCTTCGCTTAGATGGCCCTCCGGACTTGATCAGTCGAAGTATGCTGCAATGCAGATTGCAATTGACCCGAATGTTACAACAACCAACTACGACACTGAGCCGATGGAGGATGAATCATGGATTCTCGAATTCAAGCTCAAGGTCAAGGATAATGCAACAGGCTCAGGCGAGGTTCTGATGGACAACGCATGGACAAGAAGTCCCGAAAATCCGATGGGAACAATGTTCTATGGCTGGACTTCAACAAGAGATTCGGTTATGAATACCACGAATAATCTTGTTATGCCTGATCTTCAGTATGCTTATTCATCCATAAGCGTAGACGATGGAACTCCCGTTACAACAACTGTTAATATCAGCTCTGTTAACGGTGCTCTTTCAGGTAAGTTCCCTGATGATTCAACATCGAAGACCTACACAGGCAGAGCATCAACTGAAATTCTCGATTATGTAGGTACTCCCACTCTTTACGGTTATCACCTTGATGAGGGCGAAGAATTTGTTGACGGAAGCGGCAACTACTGGATTGAAGGATATTATCCTCCGAAGGAACAGGGAAGCACTCCCGCATCATATGTTGCCAACTGGAAGGTTAACACATGGAGTGCAAAGTTCTATGCGATGAAGGGCGATACTTCAACTCTCAAGAGTACACTTACAACAAGCTACAATCAGCTTATTACAGGCGTAATAACACTTCCTGCAAAGAAGGGTTACACATTCGGCGGATGGCTTGATGAAAACGATAATCCGGTTGATTTCACAACATATCTTGCTCCCAACAACGATGTTATCTTCAATGCAAAGTGGGTTCCCTCCATTAATACATATACTATTAATTATATGTATGGTGAAACACTTGTTAAGGCTGTTACAACCAGCAATGTTGCTTATACGGAAGACACCGTAATGATTGTCAATGAAATTCCGGCAACTCCGGCAGAGCATACTGTTTATGTTCTTGCTTCAGACCTTACACCCGGAGTTAACGGTTACGGCTTTGACCCGGATAACAACACTCTTCCCATCAGCGGAGTTGTTGGTGTTAACGGATTGACTCTTACAGTCAACTGCAAGAAGGTTCCCCTTAACGACACATTCAATTCAGGTGCATCAAATGCACTGTTTGAATCAACAGGAACAACAACAAGAACATATGCAGGTCTTGAAGGTTCAACATATGCCGATAATGGTATAACATCAGTTGAAGCTCCGGTCAGAACAGGTTATGAATTCACAGGCTTCACATCCGGTGCAGGTGCTTCGGCAGTTACATGGAGCCCCGAAGCAACATTCAGCGGCAGAGTCTGGAGAGCAAGCTGGCAGCTCAAGAGCTTCAATGTTGTCTTCAAGAGCGAAGACGGCAGCCAAACCTATAAAAATAGCAATGTTAACTTCAATGCCGCAATTACCGCTCCTTCAGCTCCCTCCAAGACGGGTTATTCATTCTTAGGCTGGAAGATTAAAGGTGCAGATGATTCAACTGCAACAACCTCTCTCGGCAAACTCGACACAGAAGGCGACCGTGAATATCGCCCTGTATTCAAGATCAATGAATATAATGTTAGCTATACCGTTGACGGTGCGGCTTACGGCGAGGGTGCAAAGTATAATTACGGCACAACCCATAATTATATCGCTGCTCCGACACCTGCAACAGGATATGATTTTGACGGTTGGTATTATCCCGGTGACGCAACAAAGCACACTGAGGCTGACGCTTACACAGTTCCCGATGGTGACCTTGTTATTACCGGTAATTATGTAGCAAAAGAATATAATGTTAAGTTTGATGCAAACAAGGGACTTTTCGGAACAGAATCATTCGTAAATGTTCCCACAAAGTTTGACGCTAACATTACAACTCCCGAGGATGTTCCCACAAGATCGGGCTACCGCTTCGATGGTTGGTCAGCATCAAATACCAACGACATCACCACGAAGATTGACGATTTCGGAACTCTTACCACCGAAGGTGCAGAATATTACGCAATATGGACCGCAACAAGTGCAACATATTATGTTGATATTTATTACATGGGTCTTGACGGACAGTACGGTGCGGCAGAAAGCTCGATTCCTCTTGAAGGAACCGTTGATGTTGAATGCGATGAATATGTTCCGGCAACAGGAATCACAGGCTTCACGCTTGACGAAGCCAACAGCGTTCTCAAGGGAACTGTTCCGGCTCCCGATGACGGAACTCTCAGACTTACGGTTAAATATTCAAGAAATCAGCACAGTGTTTACACAAAGAACGAAGCAACCTCAACGCCCGTATTAGACGCAACATATTATTACGGTGCAACAATCAATACTCCTGCTGACCCGGCAGATTCGGTTAAGCCCGGTTACACATTCAACGGCTGGAGCTGGAGCGGAACGCATGAAACAATGCCCGATAATGATGTTACTGCAACAGCAACATGGGTAGTTAACAAGTATCCTGTTAAGTTCTATCTCACACAGGCTGATTACAATACAAGTGCAACTCCCGTTAACAGCTCGATGGTTGATTATCAGTCGGTAATCAATGCGGCATCTGCAACAAGAGAAGGCTACAGCCTCAAGGGTTGGGCAAGACCCGGCTCAACAGAGCTTGTTACATTTGATGATAATCTGAAGGTTTCGCTCGGCGGAGATAACTTTGTCGGTATCTGGGATATTAACAAGTATCCTCTTATCTACAAGAGCAATGGTGCTGTTGTTGAAACATATCAGGTTGACTATGGCACTCCCAAGGCAAGCTTCCCCGTTCCCGATGCTCCTGCTTCCAGAGTCGGTTATACATATGGAGGATGGGGTGCATCACCTGTTGAAACAATGCCTGCAAACGAAGAAGGTATCGTTATCAACGCAATCTGGACAAAGGAATATTACACCTTAAAATTCAATGTCGGCAGCGGAACTCCTTCATATGATTCCGTAACCGCAGCGGCAGGCGAAGATATTTCCGGTCTTATTCCTCAGAGCAACCCGACACTTGAAGGTTACACATTCACAGGCTGGGATGATGAAATTCCCACCACAATGCCTGACCTCGGCGAAAACGGTGCAGAAAAAGAATTCACCGCTGAATGGGACATCAACACTTATACAATTTATTATAAGGGCTTCAACAATGCAGACATCGGTTCGATAACCAAGGATTACGGCGTTGCAATTGCCGAAACTGAGATTCCCACTCCTCCCGAGGTTGAAGGTTATAAGTTTGTCAACTGGAGTGAAGCAACTCCTGCAACAATGCCCGCACTCGGAGCAGACGGTGCAACAAAGACCATCACAGCAAACTACACGAAAGAGCAGTATACAATCTATGTAAATGCCGGCGAAGGTAAGTTTGCAGATACATCCAGCCAGAAGACATACACGAAGTATTACGGCGAAAGCATCACAGCTCCCGACGAGCCTACATGGAGCGGTCATACATTCAACAGCTGGAGCGAAAGCATTCCGACAACAATGCCTGACCTCGGTGCAGACGGCACATCAAAGACAATCAACGCTGTCTGGGATACAAACTCCTATACAATTTATTATAAGGGCTTCAACAATGCAGACCTCGGTTCAATAACCAAGGATTATGGTGCCTCAATTGCTGCATCAGAGATTCCGACACCTCCCGGAGTTGAAGGTTATAAGTTTGTAAGCTGGAGTGACGCAACTCCCTCCACAATGCCTGACCTCGGTGCAAACGGTTCAACAAAGACAATAACCGCTAACTACACCAAGGAAACATTCACAATCAAGATTAACGCAGCAGGCGGTAAGTTTGCTGATGAAAGCACAGAAAAGGTTATCACCAAGGCTTATGAAGAGGCTATTTTTGCTCCGGACGAACCCACATGGGTCGGTCACACCTTCAAGAACTGGTCAGAGGCAATTCCTTCAACGATGCCTGACCTCGGCGAAGACGGAGCAGAAAAGACAATCACGGCAGTTTGGGATGTAAACAACTATAAGATTTACTTCAACGCAAATAACGGTGAATTCTCAGAGGGCGTTTCAACAGCTGAGTCAACCTTCGCTTACGGCACACAGACTTCAGCATATGCAACAGAGCCTACAAGAACGGGTTATTCATTCGAATATTGGTATGAAGATGATGAAACAGTTGAATATGTCTTTGGAACAATGCCCGCAAGCGATGTTAACCTCAAGGCATACTGGACCATCAACCAGTACACAATTTCATTCGATTCAGACGGCGGAAGCGAAGTAACTCCCATCACGGAGGATTACGGTGCAACGGTTTCAGCTCCCGCTAACCCCACCAAGGAAGGCTACACCTTCAAGTATTGGTATGAAGGAACTGATTCAACTGTAAGATATAACTTCATTTCAATGCCTGCAAACGATGTTTCCCTCAAGGCAAAATATGATGTAAATTCTTACAGCGTCAAGTTCTATGACCTCGAAGGCGGAGTTCTTGCAGATGACAGCTACGATTACGGAACAGCTGTTTCGGCAATCGTTCTTCCCGAAAACAATCCTTCAAAGCCCTACTACACATTCGAAGGCTGGACGATTAATCCCGAAGGCAGTAACGATAAGGCAGATGCGTTTGATTTCACAAATGCAGAAGCAACAGTAGGCACGGCAGGTTATAATTTCTATCCCATCTTTGTTAAGATACCCGTTGAGCTTGTAGCCGGTGAATCAACAGCAATCATCGAGCCCAAGACCCTTCCCGAAAGAGGTATTATCTACGGTCTTGAAACAAAGCTCACTGAAGAAAAACTCCTTGAAGAGTATATCTCCTTCAAAGGCTCAGGTGAAATAGTTGTTACTCCGTCTCTTAAGGGTAATAACTTCAGCGTTTGCGGAACGGGCACAACAGTCGATCTTTATGATACGGAAACAGGAGATCTTGTTTATTCCTACTATATCGTAATTTTCGGTGACCTTAACGGCGACGGAATGTCATCAACCGTTGATGTTTCTCTCGCAAAGGCAGAGGCGGCAAGAGCTGAAAAGACATGGTCTGACAGTAATTCAACCGCAGCCTTCAAGCTTAAGGCTATTGATGTTGATAATAACGGTGCTATTTCCACAGATGAAATTTCAACTCTTTCAAAGGTTGCTCTTGCAAAGTATGATTATGTTCAGACAAACGGAACAACCGTTGATCATAAGAAATCCTGACAAAGAAACAAAAAATATCCTGCGGACTTAATTGTCCGCAGGAGCGGCAAATAATCCATCAATCAATTCGGCAATTATTTGCCGTAAAGAGATTCTAACAAGGAGGAAACAGAGGCATATGACGAAATTCAAAAAAGTCATTGCAATGATTCTTGCACTTCTTATGACATTCAGTTCGGTGTCGGTTCTGGCAAGTGCCTGGGACGTTGATGAGCTTGTTAACACAAAGCTTTCAATCAGAACTGAATTCCTCAAGGAGGTTGGCGGCGAATGGGTAGTAACCGAAAAGGTAATTCCCGGTCAGTCCGTCAAGGCAAGAGTTTATGTCGGCACAAACTATTATTCAAATGACAGTGAGCTTCTCTTCCACTATGACGATTCCTTTTTCGATGTTGCATTCGAAGACGGTGAGATTTATGATCTTGAAGGCGTCAACAGCGAAGCAGGCGTATCTGCAATGCTTATGAACTTTGCGGATGAAAAGGCATTCGGAGTTCTTGTTTCAAGAGGCTCGGTTTATAATGCTGTTTATAACAGCAGCACATGGCTTTTCGATATTCCTCTTACCGTTAAATCAACTGCTTCCGGCAGCGGAAGAATTTATGTTGATGAGAATGATGTAAGAAATACAGATAACCAGGAAGGTTATATTAATGTTCCCGCAGGTCCCGAAGGCGGTTCATCTGAAAATTATAGCCAGGTTATCAGTATGAATCATTGGGATGTTGATTCAATTGAGCTTGACAATCCCTATGTAACAATCAATACAAAGCTTGTGTTCCATTCAAATGTTAAGAAGTCGGGAGACGGTTTCACAACAGGTGATGCCGCAACCTACGAAACAACAGGCGTAATCGGAACAACAATTACTCCCGCAATTCCTCAGCCCGTTAAGGACGGTTATGCGTTCCGTGGCTGGACAGAGGAAGCAGATGTTCTTCCGTATTCGGCAACTCCGACAGTATATCCCGAGGATGACGGAGAATTCTACGCTTATTGGGATAAGAAGGTTGATTATATCTTCGACGCAGGCGAAGGAAATTATGACGGCGAAAGCACAAAGACATTCGCAGGTCTTGTTCCCGATGCAGATTTTACTGCACCTGCTGACCCCGTCAGAGACGGATACACATTCAGAGGATATGATAAGGAAGTTCCTTCAAAGGTCGGCTACGCAGTAAGCGATGAGGATTACACAGTAACCTTCACCGCTATATGGGCAAAGAACGTTACCGCCAGATTCATGGACGGCGAAAATGTTCTTTATACATTCAACGGATATGCAGGTCAGGAATTCGACGAGGTAGTCGAGAATCCTTCAAAACCCGGATTCTATTTTGCTGATTGGTCTCCTGCAATGCCCACCGTTTTCCCCGATGATTCAACAGATTATGTTGCTCAGTGGGATGAAAGAACATTTACCGTTAACTATTTCGTTGACGGCGAGTTCAGAGGCTCAGCTCAGGTTGGCTATAATGAAGAAGTTAATTTCAACTATCCCTCAGCAAAGGCTGACTACGGCTACGAGCTTAGTGCATGGCATCTCGGAAGCGAAAGCGGAACAGTTATTGCAGACGGCTACAGAATGCCGGGCAATAACATAAATATCTACAGCACGCAGACCATTCTCAAGAACCTTCCTGCAGTATTCAAGAAGGATGCTTCGGACACAGAAGCTTATGCAACAACCTATGCGGATTTTGACGAAAACATTTCAGTTCCGGCAAACAATCCTCAGAAGCCCGGCTATAATTTCATCGGTTGGGAACCTCAGGTAGGAACTATGGATAACGTCAACGGCAAGACCTTCATTGCCGCTTGGGAACCCGCTGATGTCAATGTTTCATTCTATGCTTATAATGATTCAGGCGAATATGAGCTTTATGATTCGTTTGGCGTTGAAAACGGACAGAATCTTGATGTTCCGGCAGATCCCTATATGGATGGCTACACCTTCAAGGGTTGGGCAACAGCTCAGGGCCAGACAACAGGTGCTTCGGCTGAAGAAATTGAAGAAATTGTTATGGGAACAACGGAGCTCAGCTTCTATGAAGCCCGTACAGCAAATACCTACAAGGTTAATTTTGCTGTTGACGGAGGCACATCGGTCACAACTCCTCAGACCGTAACCTACGGCAATGATATTATTCTTCCCGAAACCTCCAAGACAGGTTATAAATTCGAAGGCTGGAAGGATGAAGGCGGCGTAACCCACACCGATAATTACAAGGTTCCGGCTCTTGAAAATGACGGCGATGAGATGACACTCACCGCACAGTGGTCCATCAATCAGTATAAGATTATCTTCGAGGATTATAACGGCAGTGTAATCAAGACGGTAACAAAGGATTACAACACTGAAATCCTTAACTCCGATATTCCCACTCAGCCCACAAGAGAAGGCTATTACTTCACTGAGTGGACAGAGATTCCGAGCAGAATGCCTATTTCGGAAAACGGAACCATTGTTACTGCTCAGTATGAAATTGAACAGTATACCTATGAATTCGATACTCTCGGCGGTTCAGCCGTAACAAGCATAACAAAGAAATACGGCGAAGCAATCGAAGCTCCGAGTTCACCGACCAAGGAAGGCAACGCATTCCAGTATTGGTATATCACCAATGATTCAACTCCCTTCACATTCGGCACAACAATGCCCGACCTCGGCGAAGACGGTGCAGTAGTAACCGTTAAGGCAAAGTGGTCCGTAAACGATTATACCATCACATTCAACTCGAATGATGGTTCGTCAGTTACACCCATTACCAAGAAGTTCAACGAGAACATCTCAAAGCCTGATGATCCCACAAAGGAAGGATTTACCTTCTCTTATTGGTATGAAACAGACGAAAACACACCGTATATATTCAGCAAGATGCCCGCAAAGAGCTTCACTCTGAATGCAAAGTGGGAAAATGCAAGCGGAATTTCTTATCAGATTGTTATCAACACCATGGGCACAGACGGCGAATATGCTCCCGACACCCGTAACTGCAAGGGTGTAACAGGTGATGAAATTAAGTTTGACGATGTTAAGCCGACACTCGGTGCAGGATTTGAATTCAGCAAGACTACCGTTAGCGATACAACAAAGACAGTTTCTCCTGACGGAACAACCGTGTTCAATATCTATGTTGACAGAATCAAATATAAATTCACGGCAAAGGTTGACGGCAATACCACAAAGGAAGAGGATGTTTATTACGGTGCTATGCTTCCTCAGCCCACAACACCCTCAAAGACAGGTCATTCATTCAGCTATTGGTATGAGACAGAAGGTGTTTCGTTTGATGTTGCAACCGAAACGATGCCTGCTAAAGCTCTTACCATCAACGCTAAATTTACGCCGGAAACCTACGCCAACGGCGTTAAGTTCAATGCAAACACAGGTGCATTCAATGACAGCACAACCGAAAAGAGCGTAACAGCAACCTTCGGTCAGCAGTTCAATGCTCCTCTTGCTCCCACAAAGAAGGGCTACACCTTCATGGGATGGGCAGCATCTGATGAACCGAATGCAGAAGTAGTTGCGGCTCCCGGAGCTAAGCTTCCTGCTCTTGCAGTTGACCTCGATGATAATGAGCTTACCTATTTTGCAGTCTGGGAAGCTGAGACATACACAGATGGTGTTGTATTCAAAGCAAACTCAGGTGAATTTGCGGATAAATCAACCGAAAAGACTGTAACGGCAACCTTCGGTCAGACCTTCAATGCTCCCGAGGAACCCACAAGGTCAGGATATGACTTTGCAGGTTGGGCAACATCCTCTGCAACAGGTGCAGAAATAATTGCGGCTCCCGGCGTGGCTCTTCCCGCTCTTGCGGTAGACCTTGACACAGATGACCTCATTTATTTCGCAGTATGGGAGCCTGAAACATACACAAACGGTGTTTCGTTCAATGCTAACGGCGGTAAGTTTGCAGACGAGAAGGAAACAGCAAATGTTTCGGCAACCTTCGGTCAGGAAATTGTTCCTCCGACAGCTCCCACGAAGACAGGCTTCACATTTGCAGGTTGGACTGCTGAAGGCAGCGACGCAATCGTTGCTATTCCCGGTTCAAATCTTCCTGCTCTTGCAGTTGACCTCGATGATACAACGCTCACATATTTCGCAAAGTGGAATAATGCATCCGGCACTCCGTACACCGTAACAGTTTACACAATGGGTGCAGACGGTGAATACGACGAAGGCGTATCAGACACCACACGCACGGGAACAACCGGTTCAACAGTCAGATTTGATGATGTTAAACCCGTTCTCGGAGATGGCTTCAAGTTTGGAACGCATGATGTTGGAAATGAAATTACCCCGGATGGTCAGATGGTATTCAACATCTATGTTGACAGAGAAACCTATACAGCAACATTTACTGACGGAGAAGAATTCAGCGAAGAGGTTGATGCTCTCTACGGTGCAACCTTCGAAGCTCCCGAAGCTCCCGAAAAGACCGGCAAGGTATTCAATAAGTGGGTTGATGCAGAAGGTGCTGAGCCTTCAACAATGCCGCTCAACGGTGCAACCTACACTTCCGTTTACGAAAACAGAACCTACACAATCAACTACTTTGTTGATGACGAATTCGCAGGTTCAACCTCAATCGAATACGGCAGTGTTATCCCGACAGTCTGTGCGACCTATGACCTTGAACCCGGTTATGCACTCAACGGTTGGTATAAGGAAAGCATTGAAGGCGAAAAGCTTGGTAAGGATGAAACTATCTCCGACAATATGAACCTTTACGCTACAACATCAGCCATTGAATATAAGGTTACATTTAACGCAAACGGCGGTAAATTTGAAGATTTAACAGAGGTTAAGGAAACAACGGCTTCGCTCGAAAAATATGAAATTGTTGCTCCCGAAAGCCCGACTCGTAAAGGCTATTTCTTTGCAGGTTGGAGTCCCGAAGTCGGTGATTTCTCACAGCCTGGTGACAAGACATATATGGCAATCTGGGATATAGATCCCGAAGGCTTTATCCTTAAGTTCATGATACTCAAGGATGAAAGCAAGCCTGATCTCGGATACGAGGAATATGAATCACTTCCTCTCGGTGTAGGCGATAATATGGAAGCTCCTGCAGATCCCGATGTTACAGGCTACACATTCCTCGGCTGGTCATCAGAAGAAGGCGTAACAACAAATCTTCTCTCCGATGAAGATATCAGCGAGCTTGTTATGGGCGAAAATGATGAAACCTTCTATGCAGTATTTGAAATCAATAAGTATGACATTGCATATAATGTTTATACTATGAATCTTTCAGGTGAGTACGGAGATGCCGAACCTACAACATCAGAAGATGTTGCATATGGCACGGTTCTCAATGCAACTGATTTTGATGTTCCCGATGGATTTACGCTTGACACACAGAAGAGCACTTCATCGGTAACCGTTGAGGACGGAACGGAAGTAATGAACATCTATCTTTCAAGAAATAAGTATAAGCTCAATTTCTTCCTCTATGAAGATGATGCTACTCCCGCTTATTTCGAAGATGTTTATTACGGTGCAGAAATCAAAGTTCCCGGCTCATCAAAGAATCAGCAGCTTATCGCAGCTTCAACAGACGATGCAACCAAGTACGGCAAGAAGATAGTGTCATGGTTCGTTGAAGATGACCTTGAAGAAATGCCTGCAAAGAATGTAAAGGTTGTTGCAGGTCTCGAGGATAAGATATTCACAATCACATTCGTTAAGCGTGTATATAATTTCTTTGGCGGATACACAGATACAATTGACCCGCAGAACGGAACATATAACGCAGTTTACGGCGAGAAGATTGATGAAACATATCTTTCGGATGCTTATGATATTGAACTCGGATATGATGAGATTGCTGATAAATCAACAACTCTTCCGTTCACAATTGATAAGAACTCCGCAGACGAGATAACAGTCTATGTTGCTTCCAAGAAGCATGTTTCAACAATCAGATTCTTCCTTGATGATGATCAGTATGAGGCATATCTCATCGGCAAAGCAGATCCAATTGCAAAATATGACCTCGAATTTGAAACCGTTCTTGATGATTATGTTCCCGACCTGACCGGTGCCAAGAAAGGATACACACATATTGGCTGGGATGTTGATCCTATAATGGTTGATGAATTCGATGCAGAGTATATTGCTCAGTGGAAAGCAAATGAATACACCTATAACTTTATGATTTCCGGCGAATCAACTCCTCACGCAACAGGCAAAGCAGAGTATGATTCAGATATTTCAGCTGTTGTTCCTTCAAATCCGACAGCTCCCGAAGGATATTACTTCAAGGGATGGTCAAAGGTTGAAGGCGGAAAGACAACCGTAAAGAAATACGGCAAGATTTCAACGGATGTATCAGAGAACACATTCTATGCAGTCTTTGAAGAGCTTTCATCAACAACTGTTAATGTTACATTCTATGAATATGACGGAACCAATGTTCACGGACCTGCAACAGGCACAATCAAGGAAGTTATTATTGGTGCTGAATGTGCAGAGCAGTATGGTGAAATAAGCGTTGTTGAAATCGGTTCAGCTCTTGTTCTTCCCACAGCTCCGGAGCTTGCAAACTACACATTTGCAGGTTGGTTCGATGTTAACGGAAAGCAGTGGAATGCAGGAGATGCCGTTCCCAATGCAGACCTTGCTCTCTATGCAAAATATGTTAGAGTTCAGTGCGGTCTTGTTGCAGCTAAAGACTCAACAACAGTCATCGAAAGAGGTGCGGGCAAGCTCAATAACCTTGATGATGTTGCAAGCTATACTGACGGATGCTACTGGTATGTTTACGGTCTCAGAGACAGACTTAAGGAAGCTGACCTCCTCAGCAAATATATCACAGTTTCCGGTGACTGCTCCATAACCGTTGAACATCCTCTGAGCAAGAACTATGTCGGCACTGCTTCAACAATAACAGTTACCGATAATGTTTCCGGCGAGGTAGTTGAGAAGTTCTATATCATCATCTTCGGTGATGTTGACGGAAACGGCTCAATCACAACCAATGATGTATCTATCTGCAAGGATGAACAGCTTGGCATTACAAGATGGAGCAAATCTACATCGGCAACCTATGACCCGATTGTATATAAGGCAGCGAATGTTGACGGAAGCCGCCTTATAGGTTCAACTGATATTGCGATTATTACCGACAAGGTACTTACGGTCAATGATATTGACCAGGTTACAGGTCTTGCAAAAGAAAAGTAACAGAAAAATCTTCGGATAAAGCCCTCCGCCCTCGGTCATTGACCGGGGGCGGATAATTTGTGGTGCGCCCGACATGGGCAATAACTT
>DCII01000032.1:4156-75221 GCA_002315935.1 Ruminococcaceae bacterium UBA1730 | reverse complement strand
CCGAAAACATACTCAAAAATCTTGCTTGCCGATTTAATCAGCGTTTTCCTTATATCTTTATTCCTGCTTCTTTGAGAATTTTTTCTGCGGCATCATTGTCATCAACACGAAGAACGATGCAGGCACATCCCTTATCTCTTGAAAAGAAAGCATATGAATATTTAAGGCTGATTTCGTTTTCCGCAAGCACGCTGAGAATATGAGTCAGACTGCCCGGTTCATCGGGAACGGTGACTGCAAGAACGGGAGTGATTTTGCATGGCCAGTCCTCTGCGGAAAGAAGTTTGGCTGTTTCCTCGGGCTTATCAACTATTGTTCGCAGAATTCCGTAATCGGAGGTTTCTGCAATTGAAAGAGCCTGAAGGTCAATTTTGTTTTTGGCAAGAGCCTGAATGAATTCAGAGAGCTTACCGGGTTTGTTTTCAAGAAAAACCGAAAGCTGATTAACGAGCATTTGAATTCCTCCTTAATACAAATTACGCTTATCTATGATTCTTACCGCTTTACCTTCGCTTCTTGTGATGGTCTTGGGAGCAACAAGGTGAACCTTCGCCATGATGCCGAGCATTGATTTGAGAGCGGAAACAAGCTGTTTTTCTTTTTTGTCAATATCGGAAACGGTATCAGACATGAAATCAACAGGCATTTCAACATCAATATCAAAGGTGTCGGTGTTGTTTACTCTGTCAACGATAATGCGGTAGTTTGCAGGCATTCCGTTGCTGAGAAGAACGGATTCAATCTGCGACGGGAACACATTGACGCCTCTGATTATGAGCATATCGTCTGAACGGCCCATCGGCTTTGCCATGCGGATGTGAGTTCTTCCGCAGGCACAGGGTTCTGCATTAAGAACGCAAATATCCTTGGTTCTGTATCTTATCATCGGGAAAGCTTCTTTTGTGATTGAAGTGAAAACAAGCTCGCCCTTTGAACCGTAGGGAAGAACCTCTTCCGTTACGGGGTCGATGATTTCGGCAATGAAGTGGTCTTCGTTGATGTGCATTCCGTGCTGTTCGGAGCATTCAAACGCAACGCCGGGACCGCTCAATTCTGTCAGTCCGTATATATCATATGCTTTTATTCCGAGCTTTGATTCAATATCATGACGCATTTCTTCCGTCCATGCCTCTGCACCGAAGATTCCTGCACGAAGATTGATATTGTTGATTGCACCTGTTTCGATTGCGGTTTCGGCAATGTATGCGGCATAGGATGGGGTACAGCAGAGAACGGTCGTGCCGAGGTCACTCATGAACTGAAGCTGTCTTTCGGTGTTGCCCGAAGACATGGGCAGGGTCAGGCAACCTGCTTTGTGGGAACCGCCGTGAAGACCTGCACCGCCCGTGAAAAGGCCGTAGCCGTAGCATACCTGGCAGACATCCTCCTTGGTTGCACCCGTTGCCATGATTGCTCTTGCACAGCAGTCCTCCCAAAGGTCAATATCGTGCTGAGTGTAGAATGCAACAACTCTTTTGCCCGTTGTGCCGGAGGTTGAATGAATTCTGACGCAGTCCTTGAGCGGCTTTGCAAGAAGGCCGTAAGGATAGGATTCACGAAGGTCAGCCTTGCTGATGAACGGGAGCTTGTGAAGATCGTCAACGGATTTTATGTCATCGGGAGTAATTCCCTTCTCGTCCATTTTCTGCTTATAGTAAGGAACATTTTCATAAACGTGCTTAACCTGTGCAACAAGCCGCTCACTCTGAAGCTTCCTGAGCTCCTCTCTGGGCATGGTTTCGATTTCTTTCTGATAGTATCCCATATTATATATAATCCTTTCAGGAAATAAAATTCATTTTTATCTTTTTATTATATTAGCGTCAGATAAGAATTTCAATAGTAATACTGAAAAAAACGGAAAACATTGCAATTTTTATCCGATTATCCGCAATATTAATGAAAAAACGGACTGTGCCTGGCGAAAAAACAGACACAGTCTTTTTGATTTTTCAGAATAATCCTATGCCGAGGCTGACGGAAAGAGCCTGATTGACCCTCCCCATATCGGCGTCATCAAGATTACCCATTTTTTCTTTCAGCCTTTTTTTATCAAGAGTACGCACCTGCTCAAGCAGAACGATGGAATCCTTTGCAAGTCCGCAACCGTCGGCATTGACCTTGATGTGAGTCGGCAGGTCTGCCTTGAAGCTTCGGCTTGTGATTGCCGCCGCAATAACGGTTGGGCTGAATTTATTGCCTACATCATTCTGAACAATAAGTACCGGACGGGTTCCGCCTTGCTCGGAACCGACAACGGGACTTAAATCAGCATAGTATATTTCTCCCCGTTTAACAGTCATCAAATCACTCTCCGTATTGTCTTTTAAGTTCCTACGGTCTTATTCTTGACAGCTGAATGCCGAAATAACCGCAAAAATGCTTTCGGGGAGCAAATTTTTTCTTCGGTGAGCATATTCTGCCCACATTATATACTATGCTGAAATCAGATAATGGTATCTATCGGATATGCCGACTTAAATCAAAGGTCGAGATAATCTTTTCTGTAATCAAGCTTGAATGCCTTTGCAAGCTCAACAAGGTCGGGGTCGGTGATTGTGTTTACTCTGGGAAGATGAGCCGTCATAAGGTAGAGCTGAGCGGCCTTTTCAACTGTTTCGATAAGTCCGAAGGCTTCGTCAAGGTCCTTGCCGCAGCCGTAAATTCCGTGCTGACCCCAAATAACAAGTCTGAATTCCTTCATCTTTTCAGCGGTTGCAATGCCGATTTCGTTTGTGCCGCATACCATCCAGGGAAGAACGCCGATTCCGTCAGGGAAAACAACGATGCATTCGGTGCACATTTCCCAGAGAGAATGAGTGAATTTCTTTTCGTCAAGCTCATGAACATAGGTCATTGCAAGAGTGTTTGTTGGATGGCTGTGCATGATAACTCTGTTTTCGGGGTTTGCATGAAGCCTCGAAATATGGCTCATGAGGTGAGCAGGAAGCTCGCTGGTCGGTCTGCCGCCGTCACTGTAACCCCAGAGAAGGTCAGCCGTTACGCCGTCCTCGGCAACTCTGATAATTCCGAGATTGCATTCGGGGTCATCCTCAACATTCTTGAAATATTTGCCTGTGCCGGTAACAATGAAGATTTTGCCGATAAGCTCCTTTGCATCAAAGCCCATTTCGATTTTTCTGATGGGTTTGTTTATGTCGAGATATTCAGCAACCTCGTCATTATCAAGCATCATGCTGATATTGCCGCCGTTTCTTTCGTCCCAACCCATGCGATACATATTCGCAGTTGTTTTCATCATGCCTTTAACGAATGGTGCAGTAAAAATGTCTTTCATTGAATTTGCCTTCCTTTATGTAAATTATAATTTGAACTAAAATATTTTGCTATATTATCACGCTTTTGTCAATAGTTATTTAAAGAAATGAATGCTCATGTACGCCGAGAAAGAAGAATTTTCCGCCCTTGAATTCAAGCAGGAAATCGCCGATAAGACCGAAAACAAGACCGACGGTGATGAGAATAGGATAGAGCGAATCGGTTGAAGCCGAAAGGGAAGCGAAAATTGCCGTCAGCACAAACATTGCGGAATTGACCATCTTTGAAGGCAGGTAGTTTTTTCTGCATTTCGGAGAAAACCACGAAACGAAGGATGTTATCAGCGAACCTGCCGCCGAGAGCCACATGAGAACGGCTGAAGCTGTTGCCATAAAATGACCTCCTGAAATTCAATCTGAGTATTCGAGAGATTTTGAAGTTGCGAGAGTGTCGCAACGCTCATTTTCGGGATGACCTGCGTGACCCTTGACCCATATGAATTTATATTCGTGCTTGCGGATTTCGGAAAGAAGCTCCTGCCATAATTCGGGGTTGAGAACAGGTTTTCCGTCAGACTTCTTCCAGCCTTTTTTCATCCAGTTCCATATCCATCCCTGGAGAAACGCATCGCAGACATATTTTGAATCGGTGTATATTGTAATATCACATTTATGTCTGAGCTTTTTCAGAGCCTCAATGACCGCAGTCAGCTCCATGCGGTTGTTGGTTGTGTTCTTTTCTCCGCCGCAAAGCTCAAGCTCTCTTTCGCCGTAACGCAGAATTGCTCCCCAACCGCCCGGACCGGGATTACCGGAGCAGGCACCGTCTGTAAATATTTCAACCTTCTGTAATTCTTCCATTTTATTCTCCGTTAATCTTAATGAATAAATTATACCATTAAAATGCAGACTTCTCAAGAGAAAAATGGTTAATTTCGGAATAATTCGGAAATAATACCTTTGAAACGGGTTAACCTGTTAAAAATGAAGAAAAGGTGATTGAATGAAAGCAGTAATTATGGCAGGCGGCGAGGGGAGCAGACTCCGTCCGCTGACCTGCACTTCTCCGAAGCCGATGGCGAGAATTCTCGGCAGACCGATTATCGAGTATATTCTCAATCTTCTTGCAGAGCACAAAACAGACGAGGCGGCGATAACTCTCGGCTACCTTCCGCACATGATTGAGAATGCCTATGAAGACGGCTTCGGCAGAATGAAGCTTAAATTCTGCCGTGAGGATGAACCGCTCGGAACGGCGGGAAGCGTTCGCAATGCGGCGGAATATGATGAACCGTTTGTTGTTATCAGCGGCGATGCAATGTGTGATTTCAACCTTTCGAAAATAATGGATTTTCATGTTGCACAGAGGGCGACGATAACCGTTGTTGCCGTGTCGCAGGCAGACCCGAGAGAATACGGACTTCTCAAGGTTGACGAAGAAAACAGGGTTGTGGGCTTCATCGAAAAGCCGTCATGGTCGCAGTCGGTGACGGACCTTGCAAACACGGGAGTTTATATCATCAATCCCGAGTGCCTCAAGCTCATTCCGAAGGGCGAAAAATTCGATTTTGCATCAGACCTTTTTCCGCTTATGCTTGAGAAAGGAATGCCGATTTTCTGCTATCATACCGATGACTATTGGTGCGATGTGGGGAGCATTGAAGCCTATATGAAATGCCAGCAGGACATCTTTGACGGCAGAATGAAAATCTACGGAGCGGACAGCAGGAAAATAATCAATTCCGAAGAATTTTCGGGCAATGATTTCAAAATTATTCCACCCGTTTATATCGGCGAAAATGCAGATATATCAAGGGATGCGGTTATCGGACCCTATGCCGTTATTGATGACGGAGCGTCAGTCGGAGCAAATGCAAAAATCCGCTTTTCAACCATTCTCGAAAATTCGTGGATAGGTGAAAATGCGAGCATTACGGGGGCACTTGTTTGCTCCGGAGCGGCGATAAAAAGGGGAGCGGCAATGTTTGAAAACAGCGTTGCAGGAGCAGGCTCGGTGATAGGTGAAAATGCAACAATCAGCCCCAATATTTCAGTCTGGCCGGGCAAGACGGTCGGCAGGGGAACAAACCTGAATTTCAATGTCAAGTACGGCAACATGAGAAGAGAAATTCTTTCGGAAAACGGCATCGTTTCGGGCGAAACCGTGAGGCTGAGTCCCGAAATTTGTGCAAGAATCGGTTCGGCAATCGGAAGCACTTATCAGGGTAGCAAAACAGGCATTGCCTATGATTCCTCGGCGAGGGGAAAGGCACTGAGCTATGCTATCGTTTCCGGTCTATTAGGCTCGGGAGCGGCGGTTTGGAATTTCGGCGAATGCTTTGAATCGGAGCTTGAATTCCTTGTTAATTTCTGCGGACTCGGAGCCGGAATTTTTGTGTGTGGAGACGAAAAAAATGAAATCAGAATCTGCGGAGAAGGCGGTCTGACGATAACGAGAAGCTTCGAAAGAAGTATTGAATCCGCAATAGGAAAATGCGAATTCAAGGAGGTTCATGAATCCGAAATGAAGGAGAATTCGGATATGTCGGGAATGCAGATGCTTTACCGTCAGGAGCTGATGAAGCAGGCTCCTTACGGACTTAAGGGCATAGGTGCATATGTTGAATGCTCGGACGAAAAAATAAAAAATCTCATGGAGCTTTCGCTGAAAAAATCGGGAGCAACCCTTGCATCGGGAATTACTCTTGAAATTGATTCGGACGGTTTGGGACTTTCTGCTGTTGCAGACGGAATACGCTATCCTCATGAAAAGCTTCTTGCAATTTGTTGCCTTGACGAAATGAAAAACGGCAGGGATATTTCCGTTCCCTATGATGCTCCGCAGTTCCTTGACAATCTTGCGGCGGAAAACGGCAGAAGGGTTTTCAGATACCTTTCTTCGCCTGCGGATTCATCGGATTCGGCGGCAAGAAGACTTGCTTCAAGGCAGGTTTTCGTCAGGGATGCTCTCTTTCTTGCCTTCCGTCTTCTTTCGATAATCAAGGAAAGAGAATGCTTCATTGATGAGCTTGCGGCAGAAGTGCCCGATAAAACGGTTTTCAGAAAAAAGGTGGCAATCGGTTTTTCTCCCGTTGACCTTGCAAGGGCGGTAGGCTCTGAGGAAAAGATAAACGGCAACTGCTTTGAGGGGGTCAGGGTTTCGAGAGACGGCGGAAAGCTTTTTGTTGTTCCGGAAAGAAGCGGAGAGTTCGTCAACATTTTTGCCGAAGCTGATACAATGGAAGCGGCAAGAGAATTATGCGTTGACATGGAAGAAATTCTTGCCCGTGCACAGGAAAATAATGGTGAATAATGTGTTAAATTTGAGTATTAACTTGACATATCAGTTAATAAATTATATTATATAAAACTGGAGTAGGAGCCGAACAGCCGTTTTTGCAACGGCTGAATTACATAGATTTTATTTTTTAGGAGATTATATGCAGAAAAAACCGAATGCTGAGAAAGAAAAATCTCAGAACACGAAGCAGAAACCTTCGCAGAAAAGCAAAAAGAATGCTTCAAATGAAAACAGACCCAAGAAGGAAAATACCAACATTCAGAAGGAACAGAAGCCTGTTCAGAATCAGGAAAAGAATCAGGAAAAAAGAAAGAAAAGCTCAAAGCCGAGAAACGGTTCTGCAAAAAGATACAGCAAGAAGCAGAACGAAGCACCGGTGCGTATTGCGTTCCTCGGAGGAATCAACGAGGTCGGCAAAAACATGACCCTTTACGAATATAAGGGAGATATGTTTATCGTTGACTGCGGACTTGCGTTCCCGGACAGTGACCTTCCCGGCGTTGACCTTGTTATTCCCGATTTCACTTTCGTTGAAAAGAACAGGGACAAAATCAAGGGTATCATTATCACCCACGGCCATGAAGACCATATAGGCGGACTTGCCTATCTTCTCAAAACGGTCAATATGCCTGTTTACGGCACAAAGCTTACCATCGGTCTTATTCAGGGCAAGCTCAGAGAGCATAATCTGCTTTCAAGTGCAAAGCTTCACGAGGTCAAGCCCGGCGATGTTGTTTCGCTCGGCAACTTCAAGGTTGAAATGATTCATGTCAACCATTCAATTCCCGATGCAATTGCTCTTGCAATCAGATGTGACGGCGGAGTTGTTGTTCAGACGGGCGACTTCAAGATTGACAGCACACCGATTGACGGTGGCATGATTGACCTTGCAAGATTTTCGGAGCTTGGTGCAGACGGAGTGCTTGCTCTTCTTTCGGATTCAACAAATGCCGAAAGACCGGGCTACACCGAGAGCGAAAGGAAGGTCGGCGAATCGTTTGATATTCTGTTCCACAAGGCGGGCAGAAACAGAATAATCGTTGCAACCTTTGCCTCAAATATTCACAGAGTTCAGCAGATTATCAATGTTGCGGCTTCAATGGGCAGAAAGGTTGCCATCATCGGCAGAAGTCTTGAGAATGTTGTTGCAATCAGCAATGAGCTTGGCTATCTCAATATTCCCGATAATGTGCTTATCAATGCGGATTTAATCAACCGTTATCCGGCTGACCAGATGGTTATCATCACCACCGGCAGTCAGGGAGAACCGATGTCGGCACTGACGAGAATGGCATTTTCAGACCACAGAAAGGTTGAAATCTGCCCCAACGACTATGTTATCATTTCCGCAAATCCTATTCCCGGAAATGAAAAAACGGTCGGAAATGTTGTTAATGAGCTTATGAAGCTCGGTGCAAATGTTATTTATGAGAAAATGTATGATGTTCATGTTTCGGGTCACGCCTGTCAGGAAGAGCTGAAGCTCATAATGGGACTTGTTAAGCCGAAATATTTTATCCCGGTTCACGGCGAGCAGAAGCATCTTCGAAAGCACGCTCTTCTTGCTCAGGGAATGGGCATTCCGGCAGATAATGTTTTTATCGCCGATAACGGTCAGGTTGCGGAGCTTACATCAAAATCAATCAAGGCAGGTACTCCTGTTCCGGCTGGCAGAATTTTTGTTGACGGCTACGGCGTAGGCGATGTCGGAAGCGTTGTTCTGCGTGACAGAAAGCATTTAGGAGAAGACGGCATCATTGTTGTTACCGCTTCGCTTGATTATTCAACCGGTCAGCTCATTGCAGGTCCTGAGGTTATCTCAAGAGGATTCATTTATGTCAAGGAAGCAGAGGAGCTTATTGAGCAAGCAAGAAAGGTTGCAGAAAAAGCTCTCGAAAACTGCTATTACTCAAATATAACGGATATCGGTGCAATCAAAGGAAAGCTGCGTGACGGAGTTTCTCATTTCATTTATGAGCAGACAAAGAGAAGTCCTATGATACTGCCGATAATTATGGAGGTTTAAATGAAGCTTAAAGGGTTTATCTATGACGGAGTTTCAATCTGTGTTGCCGCAGTTGCGGCGGCGGCGTTTGTTGTTGCAACTGTTTTCTTAAATCCGAAGCTTGCTCTTGCCGAATGTATCGTTTTCATTGCCGTGACGGGCTTTGTTTTATACAGGATGCTCACCATGCGAAGAAGATACAGAAAATTCATCCTCAGGCTGACGAGAGAGCTTGATTGTTCCGACGAAAAGGTGCTTTCGAATTTCCCGTTTCCCGTTGCAATCTGCAACGGCGAGGGTTACATAACATGGGGAAGCGAAAGATTCATCAACGAAATTTCGGAGGGAGGAATCAGCAACGGCGAAAAAATTGAGGAGTTTATCGGCGGAATTTCTCCGGAAGACCTGCTTCACGGCTCAATGGCGAATGTTCAGATAGGAGACAGATTCTATTCCGTCAGTGCAAATTCCTTCAAGAAGAACGGCGAAAAGAATTATATCCTTTACTATTTTGAAAATACCGTCCTCAAGAGGAAGGAAATAGAATATCATCTTTCACGCCCCTATGCGATTCTTGCTGAGCTTGATAATATTGATGATTCAAGGCTCAATTACCGTGACAGCGAAAAGGCGGAGATAAGAAGCCGCATCGAAGCGATGCTTGATGACTGGGCAGATTCATATGACAGCCTTCTCAAGAGAATCAGCGATGACAGGTATCTTATCGTTACCGAGCAGAAAAATTTCGCTCGCATGAAGGATGACAAATTCGTTATTCTCGAAAAGATAAGGAGCTTCGAATATAAAGGCAACAAAGCGGAAATTACTCTTTCTGTCGGAGTCGGCAACGGCTCAAGCATAACAGAATGCGAAAGAAATTCACGCAAGGCAATTGAAATGGCGATCGGCAGAGGCGGAGATCAGGTTGCGATAAAGGATAAGGACAGCTATGAATTTATCGGCGGCGTTTCCAAAAGTGCAGAAAAGAGAAATAAGGTCAAGGCAAGAGTTGTTGGTTCGGCTCTTTCGGAGCTTATCAAAAATGCATCAGAGGTTATCGTTATGGGTCATTCCTATTCCGATTTTGATGCAGTAGGCTCATCTCTCGGAATTGCCTGTGCCGCAAGAGCACTCGGAACGAAGGCGTATGTTGTTGTCAACAGAAAAACAACTCTCGCACTGCCGCTTGTCAACAGAATTGATTCAGAGCTTCCGGGTATGATTATTGATGAAAAGAAGGCTGAGGAGCTTCAGGGCAGAAAATGCCTTGCAATTCTTTCGGATACGCATATAGAAACCCTTGCGGATTATCCGAAGATATATGAAGCCGCCGCAACGAAGGTGATTATCGACCACCACAGAAGAGCGGTTACGCAAATTCAGAATGCGATTATTTTTCATCACGACCCCGGTGCATCGTCGGCAAGCGAAATGGTTACGGAGCTTATCCAGTATATGGGTCAGGATGTTGTTATTCCAAAAGCCGTTGCGGAGGCTCTTATGTCGGGCATAATGCTTGACACAAAGAATTTCATACTCCGTTCAGGCGTCAGAACCTTTGAAGCGGCGGCTCACCTTAAGGACTGCGGTGCAGACACCGTCAGCGTCAAGAAGCTTTTTGCCAATTCGCTTGAGGTTAATAAGCTTCGCAATCAGGTTATTTCGTCAGCGGAAAATTACAGAAACTGTGCCGTTTCTGCCGCAGATTTCGAATCGGCAGATATAAGAGTTATCAGTGCACAGGCGGCAGATGAAATGCTCAATATAGACGGAATAAAAGCTTCGTTTGTTCTTTATGAGAGCGGTGGTGCTGTTAATATTTCCGCAAGAAGTCTCGGAGAAATCAATGTTCAGCTCATTATGGAGGCTCTCGGCGGCGGCGGCCATCAGACGATGGCGGCTTGCAGTCTTAAGGAGAGCAATCTGGCTGATGCACGCTCAAGGCTTTATTCGGCAATAGATAATTTTTATTCAAAATAAGACAGGAGAAACAGAATTATGAAGGTTGTACTTACACAGGATGTTAAAGGTCTCGGCAAAAAGGGTGAGCTTGTCAATGCCGCTGAAGGCTACGCAAGAAATTTCCTCTTCCCCAGAAAGCTTGCCATGGAAGCAAATGCTCAGGCAATGAGCGAGCTTAAAAACAGAGAAGCATCCGAAAAATTCAAGCATGATACAGAGGTTGCAAATGCAAAGTCCGCCGCCGCAATGCTTGAGGGCAAAACGGTCAGACTTTCCGCAAAGGCGGGTGCAAACGGCAAGCTCTTTGGTTCGGTTACGGCAAAGGATGTTGCGGAAGCGATTTCAAAGGAGTTCAAGGTTGAGCTTGATAAACGCAAGGTTACCGTTGAGGATATCAAGCTTTTCGGCACATATCCCGTTGAGGTCAAGCTCTATAACGGAATTTCAGCTTCCATGTATGTGATGGTAAACGAATAAGAATTCAAAAATAACGGAGAATTAAAATGGCTGAAAACAGTTTCTTTTCTCTTGATAACATAAGTATGCCGTTTAGCCTTGAGGCAGAGCAGGCGGTGCTCGGAAGCATCCTTGTTGACCCTTCGTGCCTTTCGCAGGCGGCAGTATACATAAATCCCGAATCCTTTTATCTTCCTCAGCATCAGGCAATTTTTGCCGCAATGCTGATGATAGATTCAACAGGTTCAAAGATTGACCCTCTTGTTGTGCTTGAACAGCTTGTTCAGCAGGGAGTTTATGACAACGCTTCCGGCAGAACATATCTTTTTGAGCTTGCTCAGATGGTTCCCTCAACGGCGAATGTTGAGATGTATGCCAAAATCGTCAGAGAAAAATTCTTTGTCAGAACTCTTATCACGGTTTCGGGAGAGACCATCGAAAGTGCTGTTTCTCAGGAGAAAACGGCTGATGTTCTTCTTGACAATGCGGAGCAGAAAATCTATAACATCCGTCAGGGAAAAACAACAAATGCTCCGTCAAAGCTCAAGGATATAATCGTTAATAATGTTTATGATACGCTTCAGAAGATTACGGGCGAGGATAAAGAGCTTTATAAGGGCTTCACAACGGGATTTTCAGACCTTGACAAGGTTCTGACGGGTCTTAACCGCTCTGACTTAATCATAGTCGGTGCTCGCCCTGCAATGGGTAAAACGAGCTTTGCACTCAACCTTGCAAGAAATGTTGCCGCAGTCGGCAAACGCAAGGTGCTGTTTTTCTCTCTTGAAATGACTAAGGAACAGCTTGCAATGAGAGTTCTCGGAACTGAAGCAAGAGTTTCAAGCATGAAGATGAGAAGCGGTCAGATTTCAAATGATGAATGGGTAAGGCTCGGCACGGCAACCTGTGCTCTGAACGATTGCGAGCTTTATTTTGACGACACATCAAGCATCACCGTTCCCGAGATGAAGGCAAAAATCAGAAGGCTCGGCGGCGTTGAATGCGTTATCATTGATTATCTCGGACTTATCAAGGGTGCAACAAGAGCTGAAAACCGTGTTAACGAGGTTTCGGAAATCACGAGAAATCTTAAAATGATGGCAAAGGACCTTAACATTCCCATTATCTGCTGTGCTCAGCTTTCGAGAGGAACTGAGGCAAGAGGCAAGTCCCATAAGCCTCAGCTTGCAGACCTTCGTGAATCGGGTTCAATCGAGCAGGATGCGGATATTGTTATGATGCTCTATCGTCCCGACTACTATAAGGGAGAAAAAGACGATGATGCCCCTCCCGAGGAGGAGGAGGAAGTGAACACCGTTCAGGTGCTTGTTGTTAAAAACAGACACGGCGAAACGGGAACGGTTAAATTTGCGTGGGACGGCGAGCATACGCTATTCCTTCCGCTTGAGAGGATTCATGATGATTGATAAGGTCGTTGAAACGATTTTAAAATATGACATGATTCAGCCGAAAAGCAGAGTTGTTGCCGCCGTTTCGGGCGGAAGCGATTCAATGGCTATGCTTTTTTGCTTGAATTCCATAAAAGAAAAATGCGATTTTTCTCTCGAGGTGGCTCATGTCAATCATTGCCTGCGTGGAGCGGATTCGGATGCAGATGAAAAATATGTTGAAGAAATATGCAGGGAGTGGAATATTACGTTCCATCTTCTGCGTGCGGATGTTGCTTCGCTTGCAAGGCAGAACGGCACGGGCACGGAGGAGGAGGGCAGAAAAATCAGATATGAATTTTTCTCTTCTCTCGGCGATGATATTATCATTGCAACGGCACATAATCTCAATGACAGAGAGGAGACCTTCCTTTTTAATTTTGCGAGAGGAAGTGCATTGAGGGGACTTTGCTCAATTCCGGCAAAGAGAGATAATATTATCAGACCGCTTATCAGTTGCACAAAGGCTGAAATCAACGCCTTCTGCGATGAAAAAGGGATAAAATATGTGACCGATAAGACCAATGATGATACGCTTTATTCGAGAAACAGAATAAGGCATAATGTTATCACGGAGTTGAAAAAGATTAATTCCGGATTTGATGACTGTGCTTCAAGATGCTTTGAAAGCATCAACGAGGATGAAAAATTTCTTTCACTTCTTTCAAAGGAGCTGATTGAAAAGGCAGTAAGCGAATACGGTTATTCGGCTTCGGTTATTGCTTCTGCTCCCGAGCCGATAAAAAGGCGTGCATTGATAAAGATTGTTGAAGTGCAGACGGATGTTTCTCCCGACTTCGGTGCAGTTGAAAGAATTTCCTCGATTCTCGGCGGCGGCTCATGTGAAATAAACGGCGGAATAAAGGTCAGGGTCAGAAGGGGTTATATTGAATTTCCCTGCGAGGTCAGCGATATTCCCGTTCCCACCGGGTTTGAAAACGGAAAAGCGGTCTGCGGAAATTCAACCTTCAGATACGAAGTGATTAATAAATCGGAAAAACAAAATTCAGAAAAAATTCATCATAATGAGTTGGAATATTTTCTTGATTGTGATAAAATAATCGGAAAGCTTTCTGTAAGATGCAGGCAGGAGGGCGACAAGATAAGGCTTTTCCCTTCAGAATGCACAAAATCTCTCAAAAAGCTTTTCAATGAAAAAGCGGTTGAGCCGGAAAAAAGAGCTTCGCTTCCTATGCTTGCGGACGAAGAAGGAATAATTCTTATTCCGGGAATCGGCTTTGATTCAAGAGTTAAGGTGTCGGCAGACACAGAAAAAATAATCAGAATTACAATAACGGGTTGAAAGGAATTAGAAATGATTAACGATATTGAAAAAATTCTTTACAGCGAAGAAGAGCTTCACGCAATTGTTGCAAAGCTCGGTGCGGAAATCAGCAAGGATTATGAGGGCAAAAATCTTCTCCTTGTCAGCATTCTCAAGGGTTCCGTTGTTTTTATGGCAGACCTCATGAGAGCAATAACCGTTCCATGCAAAATTGATTTCATGTGCGTTTCCTCTTACGGAGCGGGTTCGAAGTCAAGCGGCGTAGTCAAGATTGTCAAAGACCTTGATATAAATCTGAGCGGATATGATGTGCTCATTGTTGAGGATATTCTTGATTCCGGCAGAACTCTCAATTATGTCAAATCAATTCTTCTCGGCAGAAATCCGAACAGCATAAGAATCTGCACTCTTCTTGACAAGCCCGAACGCAGAGTTGTTGACCTCAAGGCTGATTATTTCGGCATGAATGTTCCCGATGAATTCGTTGTCGGCTACGGCCTTGATTATGATGAAAAATACAGAAATCTTCCCTTTATCGGAATACTTAAAAGAGAAGTTTATTCGGAATAAAAGTTGACGGAAGGTCAAAAATATCTAAGGAGTGATTTTTCCAATTGAACACAAATAACGATAAGAATAAAAAACAGAGGAAGCTGATTTCCTTTCTCCCTTACCTGATTATCACCATTGCACTTATTAGCGGACTTTATTATTATGTCAACGCTCAGCAGGTTGAAAAGCTCGAATATTATCAGGTTGTTTCGATGTTCGAAAAGGGTGAGATAGCGGAATATAAGCTCAACCTCAGCAGCGGTGCACTTGAATATACCAAAAAAGGCGAAAAGCAGATTAAGGCATACACCGTTCCGAGTGTTGCGCTTTTTGTTGATGATGTTCACGAAAAGGTTATGACCTATAACGCCGAGCATCCCGATGACATGATTAAGGCTTGCTATATTACAGGCTCAACGGGTCAGTGGATAACCAACATTCTGCCCACCCTTGTTTTGCTTCTTGCTATGGCAGGAATAACATTTTTCATGTTCAGAAAAATGAATATGACCATCGGAAGCGAAAACAACAGAACTCTTTCCTTCGGAAAAGCAAGGGTAAAGCAGGTTAAGGATGAAAAAAGAAAAACAACATTCGAGAATGTTGCAGGTGCAGACGAAGAAAAGGAAGAGCTTGCCGAAATTGTTGAATTCCTCAAAAATCCGAAGAAGTTTGATGAACTCGGAGCGAGAATTCCCAAGGGTGTTCTGCTTGTCGGCCCTCCGGGAACAGGTAAAACCCTTCTTGCGAGAGCCGTTGCAGGCGAAGCGGATGTTCCCTTCCTTTCAATTTCAGGTTCGGATTTCGTTGAGATGTATGTCGGTGTCGGTGCGTCGAGAGTGCGTGACCTTTTTGACCAGGCAAAGAAAAGCTCACCTGCCATCATTTTTATTGATGAAATTGATGCAGTCGGCAGACACAGAGGTGCAGGCATGGGCGGCGGTCATGACGAAAGAGAACAGACCCTCAACCAGTTGCTTGTTGAAATGGACGGCTTCGGAGCGAATGAAGGCGTTATTGTTATAGCCGCAACCAACCGTCCTGATATTCTTGACCCTGCTCTTTTAAGACCGGGTAGATTTGACCGCCAGGTAACAGTCAATTATCCCGATGCAAAGGGAAGAGTTGAAATTCTTAAGGTTCATGCAAAGAAGAAGCCTCTTGCTCCCGATGTCAATCTTGAAAGCATTGCACACGGAACAGTCGGATTTACCGGTGCAGACCTTGAAAATCTTCTCAACGAGGCGGCTCTCCTTGCGGCAAGAAGCGGCAAGAAGGCAATCACAATGGCTGAAATTGACGAAGCTACTCTCAAGGTTGAAATGGGTTCGGAGAAGAAATCCCATAAGATGAACGAAAAGGCAAAGAAGCTTACCGCCTATCACGAAGCAGGTCACGCAGTTTCAAGCTTCTTCCTTGAGCATAAAGACCCTGTTCATCAGGTTTCGATTATTCCAAGAGGTATGGCAGGCGGCTATACGCTTTACAGACCCGAAGAGGATAAAAACTATGTTTCAAAAAATCAGATGCTCGATAGCCTTGTCAGTATGCTCGGCGGCAGAGTTGCTGAAGCGTTGGTTCTCGGCGATATATCAACGGGAGCTTCAAACGACCTTGAAAGAGTTACCGATGTTGCAAGAAATATGGTAACCAAATACGGAATGAGCGAAAAGCTCGGACCGATTGTTTTCGGCGACCAGAGCAACGAGGTTTTCCTCGGCAAGAGCTTTAATCATGTTCGCAATTATTCTGAAAATGTTGCCGCAAGGATAGATGAAGAAATAGAAGAAATCATCAAGAATGCCTATGCTGAAACAGAAAGAATTCTTACGGAGAATATGGATAAGCTTCATGTTGTTGCAAATGTTCTTCTTGAAAGAGAAAAAATCAGCGGTGAAGAATTCCGCAAGCTGATGAACGGCGAAGCTCTTGAAGAAATCAAGACGGAAAAGCCGTCAGAAGCTCCGGAAGAAACGGTTACGGAGATAACAGAAGAATAATTCATAATAAACAGAAAAGGTATGTGTTTCAATCCGAAGCACATACCTTTTAAACATAAAAAAATGAACAATGAACAATACAGATAAACAGAGCTTTAACAATTGCTTCTCTTGCAGAAAAGAGCACTGTTTGACCAATACTATTCATTATTCATTAATTAATGCCCCTGATTGCGCAAGCAAAGGCATTATGGTGCCGGTGACCGGACTTGAACCGGTACGGTGTTGCCACCGAGGGATTTTAAGTCCCTTGCGTCTGCCGATTTCGCCACACCGGCATAAGAATGGATAAAAATAATGAATTCCCTTATCCACCTTCCCGGCTATTATAAATTATTAAGAACGATTTGTCAACAGACTTCATATATTTTTAATAAATAATTAAAAAAGACTGCATTCCCGAAAGAGTGCAGTCCATGTCTGTGCCGCTATATTATAATGTTGCGAGTGTTTCCATAACATAGTTGCCGAAGTCTTCGCAGGTTGCACCGTCTTCTCTGCCTGTTATGGTGAGCTTCTTTTCTTCAAGCATACAGATGTCAAGTGCTCTTTCAAGCTTGTCTGCTTCTGCCTGTCTGCCGATATGAGAAAGAAGCATAACAGCCGCACGGAGCATTGAGCAGGGGTCAGCATATTTGCCTCTGCCTTCTCTTATCATTCTCGGAGCAGAGCCGTGAATAGCCTCAAACATAGCATATTTCTTGCCGATGTTTGCACTTCCTGCCGTGCCGACTCCGCCCTGGAATTCAGCAGCTTCGTCAGTGATTATATCGCCGTAGAGGTTGGGAAGAATGAATACCTTGAAATCTCTTCTGCGTTTCTCGTCAATGAGCTTTGCTGTTGTGATGTCGATATACCATTCATCTGTTGTGATTTCGGGATAATCCTTGCCGATATTCTTGCAGAGGTTGAGGAACTTTCCGTCGGTTGTTTTGATAACATTCGCCTTCTGAATGATTGAAACTCTGTCCTTGTGATTATTCTTTGCATATTCATAAGCGAGCTTTGCAATTCTTTCGGAGCCTTCTGTTGTTGTAACAACAAAGTCCATTGCAAGGTCATCCGTAACATGAACTCCCTTTGAGCCGACTGCATATGCACCCTCTGTGTTTTCACGGAAGAAGGTCCAGTCAATGCCCTGCTCGGGAATCTTGACGGGGCGGACATTTGCGAAAAGGTCAAGTGCCTTTCTCATTGCAACATTTGCACTTTCAATGTTCGGCCACGGGTCGCCTGCCTGCGGAGTTGTTGTGGGTCCCTTGAGGATAACGGGGCATTTTTTAAGCTCTTCAAGAACATCATCGGGAATAGCCTTGTTGACCGCAACACGGTTTTCAATCGTAAGTCCGTCAATAGTTTTGAATTCAATCTTTCCTTCTTCAACATCCTTCTTGAGAAGAAATTCAAGAACTCTTGCCGCCTCGTTCGTGATGATGGGACCGATACCGTCGCCGCCGCAAACGCCGATAGTGAGCTTATCAAGCTTCGAATAGTCGATAAAATCTCCCTGCTTCTTAATCATTTCGCTTCTTGCATCCTGCTCTTTGATAAGAGCTTCGAATTTTTCAAGAGCATTTTTAAGCTGTGCTTCTGTCATGTTTTTTTCTCCTTACTTTGCGCAATTTCTTGTGTAGTTGAGAAGACCGCCTTCAAGAATCATTGAAACCTGTCTCTCGGAATAATCATAATTGAGGGCATATTCCTGACCCTTTGTGATGTTTTTAAGAACAACCTTCTTGCCGTCTTTTATTGCATCTCTGATGCCTTCAAGAGCAAGAATATCATCCGTGTCAATTCTGTCATAATCATCCGCATTCGCAAATGTGAATGGCATAATGCCTGCGTTTATGAGGTTTGCACAGTGAATTCTTGCGAATGACTTTGCAATGACCGCCTTAATGCCGAGATAGAGTGGAACAAGAGCGGCGTGCTCTCTTGACGAACCCTGACCGTAGTTTGCACCGCCGATGATGAAGCCCTTTCCTGCGGCCTTGCAACGCTCCGCAAACTTTTCATCGCACTGCCTGAAGCAGAAATTTGAAAGGAAGGGGATGTTTGAACGGTAGGGGAGAATTTTTGCACCTGCTGGCATGATATGGTCAGTTGTGATGTTATCGCCGACCTTGAGAATGGCAGGAGCTTCAATGCTTTCGGGAAGCTCCGTGCTTGAGGGGAAGGGCTTGATGTTCGGACCGTATTTGATTTCAACCGAATCAGTTTCTTCAACCGAAGCAGGCTTTTCAATCATATTATCGTTGATGATGAAGCGTTCAGGCATTTTGATTTCGGGCATTTCGCCGAGAGTTCTCGGATCTGTAAGAACACCCGTGAGAGCGGAAGCGGCGGCAACCTCGGGAGAAACAAGATAAATTCCCGCATCTGCCGTGCCTGAACGGCCTTCAAAGTTTCTGTTGAATGTGCGAAGGGAAACGCCCTTTGACTGCGGAGACTGACCCATGCCGATGCAGGGACCGCAGGAGCACTCAAGAAGTCTTGCACCTGCCGAAAGAATATCAGAAAGTGCACCGTTGAGTGAAAGCATATTCAGAACCTGCATTGAGCCGGGAGAAATGGTAAGGCTGACATTCGGAGCAACCTTCTTTCCCTTGAGGATTGAAGCAACCTTAAGAAGGTCAAGAAGAGAGGAGTTTGTGCATGAGCCTATGCAGACCTGGCTGATTTCAATGTTGCCGATTTCTTCAACTGTTTTAACATTATCGGGCATATGAGGCATAGCCGCCATCGGAGCAAGCTTACAAAGGTCAATGTCGATGATTTCGTCATAAACTGCATCATCATCGCTCTTGAGCTCGCTCCAGTCTTCTTCTCTGCCCTGAGCCTTGAGGAAGGCCTTTGTTGTTTCGTCAGAGGGGAAAACAGATGTTGTTGCACCAAGCTCTGCACCCATGTTGGTTATGGTTGCTCTTTCGGGAACGGAAAGAGTTTTAACGCCTTCGCCGCCGTATTCGATAATTTTTCCGACACCGCCCTTGACGCTCATTATGCGGAGAACCTCAAGGATGATGTCCTTTGCTCCGACCCACGGCGAAAGCTTGCCGGAAAGACGGACAAGGGTCATTTTAGGCATGGTTGTGTAGTATGTGCCGCCGCCCATTGCAACAGCAACATCAAGTCCACCTGCACCGATGGCAAGCATACCGATGCCGCCGCCCGTGGGAGTGTGGCTGTCTGAGCCGATAAGAGTTTTGCCGGGTTTGCCGAAACGCTCAAGATGGAGCTGATGGCAGATGCCGTTGCCGGGCTTCGAAAAGAGAAGACCTCTCTTCTTCGCAACGCTCTGAATGAATCTGTGGTCATCGGCGTTTTCAAATCCCGTCTGAAGAGTATTGTGGTCTATGTAAGCAACAGAAAGCTCCGTGCGTACTCTTTCAACGCCCATTGCTTCGAATTCAAGATATGCCATAGTGCCGGTTGCATCCTGAGTAAGTGTCTGGTCAATCTTAAGACCGATTTCCGTTCCCGGAATCATTTCACCGCTTACAAGGTGATTTTTGATAAGTTTCTGTCCGATAGTAAGTCCCATTGTGTCCTCCAATTACTTTATTTCAACATCTGAATAGATTGCATAGTGGTCTGAATAGAACTCACCGTCAATCTTTTTATTGATAACCTTGAATACCTTCGGCTCAACAGTTGCTCTGTCAACGAAAACAAAGTCGATGATGACATGAGTGTTTTCAGGGTCAAAGCCATGGAAGGTAAATGAATCATCCGAATCCGGAGCGAGCATTCTTGCATCAGCCATATTCGCACTGACCATTGTCTGATAGCAGTCTGAGCCCTGCTCAACATTGAAGTCGCCTGTGCAGACAACGGGAACGCCGCCGAATGAAGCCGCCTTTTCCTGAATCATTTTTGCACCGTTGACCTGTGCAACTCTGCCGATATGGTCAAGATGAGTGTTGAAATGAACATAAGAAATTCCCGTTGATTTTTCGGTAAGCTTAACGAAGGTTGCAATTCTTGTGCAGACGGAATCCCAGCCCTTCGATGGTTTTTCGGGAGTTTCGGAAATCCAGAAGTTGCCGCTTTCGCTTGCATCAAATTTATCCTTGAGATAGAAGACTGCCGAAAACTCACCGTCCTCCTTGCCGTCTTCTCTTCCCACACCTACATAGTCATATTCGGGAAGGCTTTCCTTGATAGCCTTCATCCACTGAATATGAGCTTCCTGAACGCCGAATGAATCGGGCTTTGCTTCCTTGAGCATTCTGCAAAGAAGAGGAATTCTTTTTTCGATTTCGTGACCTTCCTTGCCCCAACAGAGAACATTTGTCGATAAAATTCTGAACATTTTATATCTCCTCGTTTGTTTATTTTACATAGTCTTTGAGAGCCGAAACATCAAGAATATCAATGTTATCGGCAGTCGAAATAACATCAAGAACCGCTTTGCACATCTTAAGAGTACCGCCCTTTTCATCGCTTTCGGTGTTGAGAACGATAATCGGGTCATGAACGCTCAGACGAAGCAGGAACCAGCCGTTGCCGTTATCCTTGTCGGCGTTGATGCGTATTCCCTCGTTGTTATCGGAGCAGGGGCTCCATTCGGTGTGCTTTGAAATTTCATTTTCAAAAAGCTTTATGATTTTTTCGCCCTCGGGTCTGAATTCATCGCAGAGAATTTTGAATCTCAGCTCTTTTTCTTCAACGGGTTCACGAAGAGTTGAAATGAGGTCATCAAGACATTTTCCTTGCTTTGAAAGAGCGGCGGCTTCAACAATAAGCTTTGTTATGAGGTATGCACCGTCATCAAGAAAATAGTTTTCGGCGAATGCGGCGTGACCCGATGTTTCCATCGCAAGAGGACATTTCTTTCCCTCGTTGCAAAGCTCAATCTGCTTGTTGATAACATTTCTGTATCCACGCTTGAATCTCAGATGAATTCCGCCGTTTGCTCTGATGAATTCCGCAAGTCCGTCAGAGGTTACGCTGTCCGTAACGATAACTCCGCCGGGGCAGGAGTCAAGAGCAACCTTTGAAGCGAGAGCAACAATTCTGTTTCTGTTTATTTCAAATCCACCCTTGCCGACGCAGGCGGCACGGTCAACATCCGTGTCAAAGATAACGCCGAGGTCGGCATTCGAATCTTTAACCGCTTTTGAAATGCAGTCCATTGCCTCCTTGTTTTCGGGGTTGGGAGCGTGGTTTGGAAAGCTTCCGTCAGGGTTGAGATAAAGGCTTCCTTCCGTGTCTGCACCGAGGACTTCAAGCACATCCTTTGCGTAGAAGCCGCCGACACCGTTACCTGCATCAACAACTATTTTCATTCCCTTGAGAGGATGAAGTCTGTCAGCCTCATCGTTAACTCCGTCAATAATCATATTGCGGAGAATTTCGGCATATCTGCCCATGAAGTTGCAGGAATTGCATTCGCCGTTTCCGTTTCCGAGTGGATTTTCGGTTTCTCCTGCGGATGCAAGAAGGTCTGCAATATCAGAACCGTCAAGTCCGCCGTCACGAGTGAAGAATTTCAGACCGTTTCTGTCTTTGGGATGATGGCTTGCGGTAATCTGAATTGCACCGTCACAGCCCATTTCAACCGTTGTCATAAACATTGCGGGGGTTGAGCATAGTGCACAGTCCGCAACGCTGACATTATGTGAAACAAGAACCTTGATAACGGCATTCTTTATTCTGTCGGCAGAAAGTCTGCTGTCGTGGCCGACTGAAATATAAAGCTTATCCTTGCCTGTTCTCTTTTTAAGCCACATAACGAATGCGGCGGCTGAGCACATAACCATTTCGTCGCTCATATAAAGGGGATTGTTTTCGTCACCGAGAGCGTAACCTCTTATGTCGCTTCCGCTTTTGAATTTTGAATAATCCATAACAGTTACTCCTTTGAAAAAAATTCATCAGAAACATTGAGCATGAATGAATACATCGGCGAAAATGCCTTGTAATTCTTTCTGATTATATCAATTATTGTGTTATCTTTGAGGTCTGAAAGTCTGTCAGAATAAAGAATATAGCCGAAATCCTTGCGGTTGAAATAGCTTTCAAGACCTTCGGGGCAGTCCGGCATGGGTCTTTTATATTCCTTGCCGAAAAGGGTTGCACCCGTTTTTTCGCATTTCCCTGCACATTCGAGAAATTCACCCTTCTTTTCCTGAAGATGCTTTCGAAAAATCTTATAAAGTCCCGAATCGTCTCCGAAAAATCCGACACCCATCGAATAGTTATTCGGCGTGACCTCAAACCAGAAGCAGGGATAATTATGCCATTTATGCTTATCACGCATAAACATAATCCAGACATTCTCCCTGTAAAGCGATTTATCCTTTGTGTATCTGGTATCACGGCGTATTCTCGAAACCATCTTCCACGGAACGGTGTTCATAAGAGGGTCAAGCGAAAGCAGCTCTTCGCCGATGATGCCTGCAATTTCTCTCATCGGAAGGGTAATACCTTCCTTGATTTTTTCTTTGTTTTCTTCATAAAATGGTTTTGAATCCCTGAATCTGTTTTCCGCAAGAAGAAAGAGAATTTCGGGATTTATTCCTTTGAATTCACCCAAAGCAGTCCCTCCCTATTTTATGCCCAAATTTTCTGCAGCAAGCATAACCGCAACCTTTGCCGAGGGGAAGTTGATACCACCCTGCATCCATACAGCATAAGGCTCACGCAGGGGAGCATCAGCCGAAAGCTCAATTGATGAGCCCATAATGAATGCACCTGCAGCCATAATGACCTTGCTGTCATAGCCGGGCATATCCCACGGTTCGGGAACAACAAATGAATCAACCGGAGCACCCGACTGAATTCCCTGACAGAATTTGATAAGCCTTTCGGGGGTTTCAAGGCAGAGAGCCTGAATTATATCGTGACGGCTTTCATTGCTTGCTGGAGTAACCTTAAATCCGAGGTCTTCAAAGAGTGCCGCCGAAAAAACAGCGGTTTTAAGTGCTTCGGAAACGACTATGGGAGCATTGAAAATACCCATAAACATATTTCTGTTTTCGCCGAGAGTGCATCCGACCTCCTTGCCGAGCCCGGGGGTTGTTGCCCTGTAAGAGCAAAGCTCAACAAGGTCTTTTCTGCCTGCTATGTAGCCGCCTGTTCTTGCAAGTGCACCGCCGGCGTTCTTGATAAGCGAACCTGCGATTATATCAGCTCCGACCTCTGTCGGCTCACGGGTTTCAACGAATTCGCCGTAGCAGTTGTCAACCATAACAACAGCATCGCATTTTGATTTGACGAGCGAAGCAATTTCGCCGATTTCATCAACCGAGAGCGACGGGCGGAGACTGTAACCCCTTGAACGCTGAATATAAACCATTTTCGGCTTGATTTCAAGAGCTTTTTCGATTGCGGCAAGGTCGGGTCTGCCGTTTTTATCAAGGTCAACCTGTGCATAGTTTACGCCGAAATCCTTGAGAGAGCCCATTCCTTCGCCTGTCAGACCGATAACTCCGTGAATGGTGTCATAGGGAGTACCGGTTACGCAGAGCATTGTGTCATTCGGGCGGAGAATTCCGTAAAGAGCAATTGCGAGAGTGTGAGTGCCGCAGGTGAAGGAATGGCGTACTATCGCATCCTCTGCACCGAAAGCCTCCGCATAGATTGCATCGAGCTTTTCTCTGCCTCTGTCGCCGTAGCCGTAGCCGGTTGTTTCGCTGAAATCCGCTTCGCAGACATTGTTGTGCATGAATGCGGCAAGAATTTTCTGCTGATTATATTCTTTAATCTTTTCAATTTCGGCAAACTGCTCTTTTGTTTTTTCAAGAGCAAGTGCCGAAGCATTCTTTATTTTATCGCTGAAAGGAAAAAATTCCTTCAAATTCAAAACCTTCTTATCTTTTGTAAATTCTGTTGAGATTTCTGAAGAAATCAAGATTTGCGTTCTGTAGCTGCTCCTTGGTAACTCTGTAACTCCAGTTGCCGTCCGCAACGCCGGGAGTGTTGATTCTTGTGTCAGAGCCGTACATCAGGAAATCCTGAATCGGAATGATTGCAAGGTCGCTGACGGATGCAAAAATTGTTCTTAAAAGCAGGGGAGAAGCATTTCCCCAGTCTCCGCCTGCAAAGCCGCAATATTCAAGCATTCTGTTACGCACATCATCCCCGCTTTCCCAAAGATAGCCGAAAAGAGTGTTGTTATCGTGAGTGCCAGAATATGCAACTGAATTCTTTATGTAGTTATGCGGCAGATGAATGCTGTTGCTGTCATCAAGAAAACCGAACTGGAATATTCTCATTCCGGGAAATCCGCTTTCTTTGACAAGCTCACGAACCTCGTCCGTTATATCGCCGAGGTCCTCCGCAATAATCAGCTTATCCTCGTGACCTTTTTTGATTGCGTTGACAAAATCTATGCCCGGACCTTTTATCCATTTGCCGTTTTTGGCGGTTGCTTCGGTTGCATCAACCGACCAATATGCTTCAATTGCTCTGAAATGGTCAATGCGAACGCCGTCAAACATCTCAAGGGTATGGTCAATTCTTTCCTTCCACCAGCCGAAATCTGTTTCACGAAGTTTTTTCCAGTTATAGAGAGGATTGCCCCAGAGCTGACCGTCTTCTGCAAAGTAATCGGGCGGAACTCCCGCAACGGATGAAGGGTAGCCCTTTTCATCAACCTCAAAAAGCTCTCTGTTTTCCCAGACATCACAGCTGTCATCCGAAACATAGATGGGAATATCGCCGATTAGGCTTACTCCCTTTGAATTTGCATAATCCTTGATTTCAGCCCATTGAGTGAAAAATTCATACTGCGTGAACTTCCAGGCATCAAGCGTTTCCTTGTCGGTAATCTCGTTTATTGTCCATTCCTGCCATGGCTTGTTGCCGTTTTCGCTTCTCAATGTCATAAAGCGGCAGAATGCTTCAAGTCTTGAATGAGATTTTATGAAAGCATCAATTCTGCTTCTGTCTTTAATGTTGCTTGATGCTTTTTTCAGAAGCTCAAATCTTTCTTTGCCGAGCCTTTTGAATTCGCAGGAATAGGGCGTTTTCTGCTTTGCATTTTCAAGGTCATCCTTCGAGAGGAGACCGTCTTCGTAAAGCTTTTCGGGGTCAACGAAAAACGGATTGCCGCCGAAAGCGGAAAAGGATTTATAGGGAGAATTATATTCATCGGTCACAGTGAAGGGAAGAACCTGCCACACATGAAAACCATTTTCAACAAGAAAATCAATAAATTCCCTTGCGTTCTTTCCAAAGCTGCCGATTGAATAGTCGCCGTAAAGAGAGGAAATATGCATCAGAATTCCGCTTTGTCTCTTCATAAACTGCACCTTTCAAATGTAATCAAGATAGTATAACATATTACATAAAAAAAATAAAGTGAAATTCAAAAAAACTTGATATTTTTGAAAAACTGTATTAAAATGTTGAAACAGGGAGAAAAAAAGCATCAGAGCATCTGAAAATAACAGGTGGATATTTGCTATTTGTTTTTGATTTACCTGTAAAGCTAATGAACTTTACATAATGAAATATCAATTTAAAAAGTTCACAGTCTATTGTAACGAATTATGCCGTAATCCGTTGACATACAATGAATATTATGACTGAAATATATGTGCAACTAAAAATATTCCGGAAACTGAAATTTAATCAATTGTGTAAAGTATATTCACTTTATACACAAAAAACAGGAGTAAAACCATGAACGGAAAAATATCTAAGGATTTGCTTAAGGCATACGAAATTTTGTATCACGAAACCCCTTTGGGATTCTACAATTGCGGCAGATTATGTGACGGATTGTGTTGCAGGGGTGACGGGAGCGGAATGTGGCTCTTCCCCGGAGAAGAGAAGCTTTTCGAAAATAAGGATGGTTTTGAAATCTGCGAAACGGATGGCAATTTCGGCTATCCCATGGTTGTCTGTTCGGGCGAATGCGACAGAAAAAACAGACCGCTTGCGTGCAGAATTTTTCCGCTTTTTCCGATGGTAACGGAAGAAAACGGAGAGCCGGAAATCAGAATTATCATTGACCCGAGAGCGGGGATTTGCCCTCTTTCGAGCGGCAGAAGGCAGTTTGACACAAATTTTGTCAAGGCTCTTCGAAGAGCGGCGAAATGTATGGTAAGAGACCCGGAGCTGTACGAATATTTAAAGAATGTTACACAGGAGCTTGAAGAAATCATTAGTCTGAAAAATATACTTGATGATTAATTCCCGTTGCAGAAATATTTTCAAGGTCACTGTGCCTACATATCAATTTGTTAATTTTCTTATCAATTTGTAAATTTTTTTATATCATATTGACTTTTAGCTATCATGATGTAACATATTTATATAATGTTTCGGAGGTAGTGTATTATGAAAAAACTTATTGCTGTTTTTATGCTTTGCGCAATTGCGGTTTCGCTTTCAGCCTGCCATTCAAAAAAGAACATGACTGACGAGGAATACAGCAAATATGTTGATGCCGAGCAGTCCAAGAAGGTTGCCGAATCGGTTAAAGCAGAAGCAAAGGTTTCCGAGGGTTTAGCCGAGGTTTCGGATGATGTCGGCAAAACAATAAAAGGCAAAAAGCTTGTTGTCTATAAGGATGATGACTACTCAAAGATATATAAGGTCATTATGATGGATAAAAAAGGAAATGCCGATTATATTGTCACATATTATTTCGCACCGACAAGAACTGCTTATAATCAGCTCGTTGATACGGGCAAGACTGACGGTACCCTTTATAAAAAAGATGCTTCAAGCAGAATGGTTGCTTATAAAGAAAAATCGGAAATGAAACAGCCGTATGAGGAATTTTATAATAAGTATAAAAAAATGGAGTTTTGGCAGATAGTTGAATGATTTTTACCCACCGTATTCCTTTGCGGTGGGCTTTTTTAAGGGGAACAATATGGACGAGTATAAATATATAATCTGGGATTGGAACGGAACTCTTCTTGAGGATATTAACGCTTCATTGAAGAGTGTCAACGATATGCTTGAAAGCAGAGGAATGGCTCATATTGATAAGGCTACCTATCGTGAAGCGATAGGAGTGCCGATAAGAGTTTTTTATGATAAGGTTTTCGATATGAGCAGAGAAGATTATAATGTAATTATAAAAGAATATAATGAAGGCTATATCAGATACCTTTCCGAATGCGGACTTTCGGACGGTGCAGTTGAATTGCTGGAAAAATTCTCTTCGGAAGGGAAGAAACAGGTGATAGTTTCATCCTCGAACAATGCTCAGCTGTTGAAAAATGTTGAAAAATACGGGGTCGGAAAATGGTTTGATGCAATATTGGGAGCTGAGGATTTTATGGCGGATTCCAAGATTGACAGAGCTATTAATTATCTGGAAAAGAATAATGCGAAGGCTGATGAGTCGCTTGTAATAGGCGATTTGATTCATGATGCAATGCTTGCAGAGGAAATAAATGCCGATTGTGTGTTGCTTTCAACAGGTCATGAGACTCCCGAAAGGCTTGCTTCTTCAGGTGCAAAAGTGATAGATTCGCTGCGTGAAATGCTGTAAAATGCTTGAAAATGAAGGTTTTATCCCGTGTTTTCATTCTGAGCACGGGATTTCTTTTTTTGCTTCACAATGTTGCAAACTCTGTTAATAAACTGTTCATAAATTTAATCAATTTTGCAATAATGTGCTTTAACGAGGACATAATTCACACACTATTACAGAAAAAAACGAGTCTGTTAATAAAATGTTCATAAAATATTTACTGTTTATTAATTAGTTTGCACGGCATACGCAACAAGTATTATATAAATTATCAGTTGTATAAAGGGGATTTTATAATCTCCCGGTTCAAGGCCATTGAGATTGGCTTTGAAAATGCAGTAAATAAAGCTGTGCCAACAGCTTGAAGTCTTTCTTGGTAACACTTATGGAGGTGCAAACTATGAAAAAGGCAAAAAGACTCATTGCAATCATTCTTGCCGTAGTTATGATTGCAAGTGCATCAAGTCTTCCTGTTTATGCCCGTATAGGCGGTGCAGGTGGCTCGAGCGACTACAGAAATTACGGTACGGACAGCTCCGGCAAATATTATTTCACGGCAGAGCAGGGTGCAACCTATATTCTCGATATGGTTGATAATATGCTTGCCGAGGAAAATATTGTCATCTACATTGACCAGAAGTTGGATGATGACGGTCTTCTTCCTCATGGTTCTCTCAATCCTCTCGGATTGGCTAATTTTTGGGGAACAGAATATTATGACTACGGTTATGACGGCATTCTTTATCTCACTTCCGTTGATAACTGCATCCTTGAAGTCAGAAAGCTTCTCAAGTGCCTTCAGGGTTCAACAGCGGGTGATCTTGACAATCTTCTCGGCAACGTCGGCGAAATTCTTGATTCAAACGTGTATCTCGACGAAGCCAAGATAAGAGGCGAGGCTCCTCTTTATCAGAACGGTGTAAGTGATATTGATGTTCTTTTCAATGTTCTTGATTGGATTTGCTCGCTTAAAAAATCGTTGGTTAAGCTTGCAAGCGGTAAGTTCTCGCTCGGTTCAATCATTGAAGGCTTTCTTGATGACGAGATATTGGATATTCTTCACGATCCCGCAGGCTTTGTAAAGGATACGGTTTATTCGTCATTGGTCGATGATGCGGCAGATGCAATTCCCGACGGAATGACAGTTGACCAGGCTATTCAGAAGGTTGTTGACTGGGCACTTATTTCCGGCACAGGTGTTACTGCCGAAACAGGTGCGAACTCAGTTCTCGGCGAGAATGCGGAAGCTATCCTTCCTGCAATTGCCGACCAGCCCGGTCAGGCATCAATCGGTTCAGAGGAAATTCAGGCTGACCATGACGGCGACGGAGTTGCTGAAACGCATAATATGAGCTTCTATCAGCTTGTCAGCAATGCAATTCAGGCACTCCTTAACGGTATGCTCAAGGACCTTCTTACCGATGTTCTTTATGATGCACTCGATGTTGATCCCACGGTCAATGACGGCAAGGGCGATCCCGAGCTTATGAGCGATGTTATGTTCAACACAATTGTCGGTGCTGTTGAAGGTCTTTGCGTTCAGAACGGTGCTCCGGCTGTTGAATATACTGAAGAGGCTCAGTTATATCCCGTTCCGAAGATTGACTGCCTTCTTGACTGGTTCTTCATGCCGAACGGCGGTTTAGCAACTCTCATAAGATTTGATTACTCAGGTATTCATATTACAGACAACTTCATGTCGCTCCTCAACGATGTTGCCCGTCTTGATCCCGGACTTCTCGGCAGACTTTTAGAAATGGAGCTTCCGGAGTCCATAGTTTATTCGGCAGATGAGCTTAATGCCGTCAAGTATGTTAACCATAGTTACCAGATTTGCGAAGCTGACGACCCCGATGTTATGGATCAGGCTTATCTTTCATACGAAAAGGATGAAAACGGCAATCAGTATGAGCTTTATGTTTCCGAGTATAAGGTCGAAAACGATGTAAAAGTTCCGGTATCATATGGTTATGTCGGCTCAGGCAGTCCTGTTAATACAATTGATGCTTCAAGAGCAGACTACATTAACCCCACCTTCATCAGAAGTGATTATGTTGTAACAACTCCTCAGGTATGGGCTTGCCTTCTTAAGGTTCTCCTTAACGATATGATAGACGGTTGCTACTTCCCCGAATGGGCAGACACAATTTCTTCGGCAGGTGCCTATGCTCTTGCTTCAATGGCAGCTGTTGTTCTTCCCGAAGAAAACTTCATCGAAAGACTTGACAGATACCATTATGAGGTTGAGCTTGGTCAGACTTATCAGTTCAAGAATCCCGATAAGGCTTATTCAGCTCTTGCTTATGAAGAAATCAAGGCTGACCCGACAGGAAAGACCGGTGCTGTTTCAATTCCCAAGGCAGCACTCGACATCGGCTCCTCAATCGGTGCATTCTATCTTAACGGTGTGTTCAACTTCAACGGCAGAAATCTTACCGTTCACAACACAACATTTGAGCAGTTCCTGAGCGAATTGGTCATTTGGTTGTTCAGCACATACTTCCCTGTTTTTTTCGGTACTTATAATACAAGCACAGGTTACTATTCAGACGGTGCATTCTCAACCCAGGTCAACAACCTTGTTAATAAGATGTATTCAGACCCCAAGAACGGAACGATCAAGTCAGACGCAGAGTTTGATTACATTTATACCTTCCTTAACGAAACAGTCTTCGGAATTATCCCTGAGGATTGGTTCCCCACTCAGTTTGCAAGCTCCTTTGGATTCATTGACGGTTGGCTTATTAACTCAATAAAGGATCTTGATATTCAGCAGATTTTCTCGCTTCTTTCGGTTAACCCGACGGGTGAGCTTAACAAGTCGGTTGCTAATGTTCTCATCAATATCATTGCCCGTCTGTTCGGAGTAGTTTTCGGCGGTTCTCCCATTCTTCAGGCAAATGACGGAACTAATGTTTTCTCAACTTCTCCGACAGTTGTAACATCCTTTGAACAGCTTCTTTCAACTGATTCGCTCGCAGCTCTTGTCGGAAATCTTCTTGATGCTATCAGCAACAATGGAAGAATTCTCTGTGAAACAGCATTCCCGCTCCTTCTTTCAGTTGATTTCGTTCCCGAATTTGATGAAGGAATTTTCGGAACTGATTTGACAACATTCAAGATTGGAGATCTTGAAGACTATGTAAATTACCTTGGCAAGGATGTCAACGGAACAAAGCAGTCAGGTGATGTTTATTTCGAAAAGGAAAAGACCGCCAAGTCGGCAGCAGAAACACTCAATGTCGGATATGTTGAGGTTCCTCAGGGTGACGGAACAGTTCTTTATAAGGTAACATTCCCCGATTCATATAATAAGAAAAATGATGCCGAGCGTGCCGCAAAATATTTTGATAACGGCTATGTTACTTCGTATGAGGTTGACGGCGAAGAGGTTTTCTATGTTTACGCTTCAAGAGATTATCTTAAGAGTGCAACAAGATCAGCAGACCTTACCGATGCATCAGGCAAATACCACACCTATTCAAACTTCAATTACGCAGCATTAACAGGCGTCAGAAGCTCCTCTAACCCTCTTGTTTCATATGACTCTTCATACAGATTCTTTGAGGCGGAAGATTTCAGCAGTGCACTTTTCAACTACAATAACTTCCAGTCAACTCTTGACGATGCAGAAGGTTTCATTGGCAAATATGAAGAAATCGCAACGAATGATCTTCCTGCAGCATATTCTGCATGGGTAAGATATTCGGTTCAGGCAAGACTTGCATCAGCCGGTCTTTATGATGCAAATGACGATGGCGTTGCAGATATGAAGGATACAGACGATGACGGTACTCTTGATACCTATATCAGACCTTCAATTCCTTCGGAAATGTATCCTTTCTATACTGCCGACAGTGCAGAATGGAAGTATTATGACGAAGATAATCAGGGCGTTATAGGCAGACTGACATCGGTTAACAAGAATGAATTTACAACAGTAAATTATGAAGTTCTTCAGATGGCTGTTGAATTTGCAAATGACCCCGAAAATGTTATTGTTCTTCCGGATAACCAGGCAGAAGAAGTTGTTAGACTCGCTCTTAATACTCTTGCATTTGATATTACTCCCAATTCTAACGGCACATATACAGGTTCGCTTCAGTGGAATTCACTCAGCTCGGCTCAGATTAATACAATCAATGCTTTCTGTGCAGATAACGGATATACACTTGTTAACGAAGATGGCGTATACACAATCACAAGAAAGCCCTTCGATTTCATCAATTCAACATGGTCGTTCGGCCTGTCCGGACAGAATATCAATCCTGTTCTTGAAACCAGAGTTACAAAGAATCAGACTGATGTTCAGAAGCTTAACTATGCAATCGTTGATGCCTATGATAAGTATGTTACAAAGATGAGACATTCAAGACTCTCGCTTTATAACTATCTCAACGAAATCGGCAAGCGTGTTGAGGCTACCGAAAACGGCAGAAACGCAACAGTTGATATTTCTTCACTTGTTTGGGCAAAGAAATACACAGAATCAGCCTATATCAATCCTTCGTCCAATCTTCGCAATCAGAAGATTGCCGGCGTTGTAAACGGTGAATTCACCTATTCAAAGATTTATACCTCGGCATCATATCAGAAGTTCCAGGAAGCATATGATTTTGCGGTTTCGGTTCTTAATCTTGCAACAGGTGCGGCTTCAGCCGGCGGACTTACTCAGTCGATAATTTCAAGGGCTTATATGGGACTTATCAGTGCATATCAGTCACTTGCATCGTTCAGCGGCGAAGCAGACTGGGCACAACTTGATAAGTATATTGCTCTTGCTAAGAGCCTTGTTGACGGATATTCGGCAGATGATGCAAACGGTTACACAGCAGAAAGCTATACAGATCTTGTTACAGAGCTTTCAATCGCAATCGACATCCGCGATAATTCCGGCTATGACTGCGAGAGTCAGGACATCGTTGACAGCGAGGTTGACGACCTCTTCCAGGCAATTTCCTCACTTGTCTATAAGGTTCAGCCTAACCTTATTCCCTCAGATGGTTCGAATGTTGAATTCCTTATTACAAATCCCGGTGCCCGTATAGTTGGTCAGGTATTCAACCTTACTGAAGGTGTAGGACTTACCAAGGAGCTTGTTAAGCTTGTTGGTATGTATGAAGACTATGAAAATGGTAAGACTATGGAAATCAAGCCTTCAAGCCACGGTAACGGCACAGGTGCTTATTATCAGGCTCTCGATGGTCAGACCCAGAAATTCTACTATGTTGCAGTTCTCTTCGGTGACATCAACGGTGATACCCGTATCGACGGTACAGATAAGTCTTCCGTAAACTATTATCTTGTAACCGGTCAGAATACAAGAGACGCAATGGGCGATGCAAAGTATGAGGCAGCAGATGTTGACCATGATGGCGATGTTGATGAAAATGATGCACAGCTGATAGAAAGCCATTATAACTATACTTATACTATCGACCAGTCAAATCATAGTTCACAGGCATAATAGTTGATTAATTAAGTTGATTTGTTAATTCATTAATCAGGCATCCACCGTCAATGACGGTGGATGTTTTTTCGCTCTTCACGGAAATTTGGTGCTGAAAAATTGTCTGTTTTTGACATAAAAATGACGGGAAAATGATGCTTCCTGCAAAAGTTATTCACACCCCAAAAGTGTATATACACATGATTTATTCATAAAAATGCGGCAAAACCGATGTGTAAAGTGAGTAACTTTACGGATATTATTCCAATAACAAAAAAACAGCAAAAGTTATCCACTTTTTCCACGGGGTTATCCACACACGCAAGGTGAGTTACTTTACAAGTCGATTTTGTAAAGCTTTTTATCTTTACGCATATATTCATGCATATAAAAAGGTGGAAAATGAATAATCATTTTCCACCATGCAGGAATGCCTTCATATTATATTATATAATATCTTTTCCTTTTATAATAACCTTATATATATGTCTTAAATCTTTCGACATAACCAGCAAATCCGCACTCTTTCCGACTGCTATGCTTCCCGTAATTTTATCTGCTCCAATTGCCCTTGCCGGGTTGATTGTGACGGAGCGGAGAGCCTGTTCAAGGGGAATTCCAAAATCGAGAAGATTGCAGAATTCTTCAAAGAGATTTGTTGCACTCCCTGCGAGTGTCCCGTCTTCAAGTCGAATTGCACCTTTTTTAATAATCGTCTGTCCGCCGAGAGAATAAACTCCGTCTTCAAGTCCCGATGCCATGGTTGAATCGCTGATAACAACTGTTCTGTTCTTGCCGAGAATTCTGAATGCGGAGCGAAGCGTTGCAGGGTGAATATGAATCCCGTCGCAGATTAGTTCTGCGTTTATGCTGTCTGTGTCGAAAACTGCTCCAACCAAACCCGGTTCTCTTGAATTCAGACCATTCATTGCGTTAAAGAGGTGAGTGGCGTGTGAAATTCCCCATCCGAAGGCTTCCGTCGCTTTGGCATAGTCACAACAGGTATGTGCGGCGGAAACAACGCAGAAGCTTTTGACCTTCTTTGTGAATTCCTCGCTTCCGCTTTCTTCGGGAGCAATGCCAATAAGCTTAACGGGGCATATTGAATTCAGTTCCATAAAAAATTCAATGTCGGGAGCCTTGATATGCTTCTCTGCCTGAGCACCTTTTTTCTTCGGAGAAATAAACGGACCCTCCATGTTTATTCCGTGAATATATGCACCTTCTTCCTTGCCCATTATATCCGCAATGAAAGAAAAGCTCTTTCTGAGTTCATCGGTAGAAATGGTCATTGTTGTCGGGCAGAATGATGTGACACCTTTTGATGCAAGAAATCTGCTCATTTTTAAAACTGAATCGGATTTTCCGTCAGTTGCATCCGCCATATAGCAACCGTGAATATGAATATCAACAAATCCCGGAATGATTGCCTTGCCCGTGAAGTCAATTCCGGGCATTTCTGTTTTATCGAGATTGGTTATTATTCCGTTTTCGATAGTTATATCGGTAATGCGTGGAGAAAAGTCTTCGCCGTAAACCAATGCGTTTTTCAATATCATAAAATCATCTCCGTAAAAGAAAAAAGCAGCGTCACCTTGACGCTGCGGTTGAATCAATCAGATTCTGTCTTCAATGAATGTTACGAGGTCGCCGACAGTTTTAATCTTTTCGATGGCTTCATCGGGAAGCTCAATGTCGAACTCATCTTCAACTGACATTGCAAGGTCAACAAGGTCGAGGCTGTCTGCACCGAGGTCACCGCTGATTGAAGCGTTTTCTGTGATTATGCTTGCATCAACCTCAAGCTGCTCGCTGATGATTTTTTTAAGCTGTTCAAATACCATTTTCTTAGTCTCCTTAAAAGTTTTATGTTTCCCCCCGGAAACATCACACGCATATATAATATTAATTAATTTCACTTTTGTCAATAGTATTTTAAAAAAATGAATATCTTTGTTCAAAACAGGAACAATATTATTAATCTTCAAAAAAGGTGAGAATCAGCGTGGAAATATTTTTGAGCTTTCTGAAAGCATTTGTTTTAGGCGGAGCATTCTGCCTTATCGGACAGATATTAATTGATGTCACAAAGCTTACACCGGGCAGAATTCTTGTTGCGTTTGTTGTTGCAGGAGTTGTGCTGACTGCTCTCGGATTTTATGAGCCTCTTGAAAAATGGGCGGAAGCCGGAGCAACAGTTCCGTTGACGGGATTCGGCTACGCCATGGCAAAGGGAATTGAGAAGGCGATAGAGGAGCAGGGAGCAATCGGAATTCTTACGGGTGCAATGAGTGCTTCAGCCGGCGGAGTGACGGCGGCGGTGCTCTGCGGACTTATTGCATCGTTTGTGACAAGACCGAAGGAAAAGGAATAAAAGAAATATCCCCATCCGAAAGGGATGGGGAAAATTTTTCAGAAAACTTATTCCTTTGCTTCACAGCAGGAGCATGAAACGAAGTTTGCTTCTTCGTCTGCAACAGCCTTCTTCTTGTCGAGGAATTTCTTGACTGCAAAATAAATGCCTGCAACAGCAGCGGCAACAGCGAGAACGATAGCTACTATCTTGATAACCTTTTTAATGCACTTCATAAATAAACCTCCGTTTATATATTATGGCATAATTATAACCTAAAGAAAATGGATTGTCAATAACTTAACAGCCGTGGAAACAAAAAATTTGTCCACGGCCGTTTTCTTCGCATGATTCAATTATTTAATGAGAAGAGCAAGAGCTGATTTTTTGCGAGCTGCATTGTTCTTGTGGATAAGACCCTTTGCAGCAGCCTGATCAACCTTTTTGATTGCTTCCTTAACAAGTGCTTCCTTTTCGGGAGCATTGGCCTCAACAGCAGCATGAGCCTTTTTGATAGCGGTTTTAAGAGCTGAGTTTCTTGACTTGTTTCTTGCTGCTCTGGTCTTGTTGACGATAACTCTCTTCTTTGCGGACTTGATGTTAGGCATTAACGACACCTCCTTCTTCAATACAGGTCAATATGTTACCACACTTTTTTCTCAATTGCAATAGGTTTTTGAAAATTGTGATAATGTTTTGCAACTAATAATACTAAATTTTTCAGAAAAAATCAAGAGGTATTTTAAAATATGGAGATAAGAACCGATCTTGCACTCGAAAAATGCGAGAATTCAGATATTAATTCGCTCCGTGGAGTAACGAGCGAGAGCTTTTCAGTCGGAAATGCAAGGATAACACGAATAGAAGTGACTGATGAAGACGGTGCAAGGCTGATTGGAAAACCAATCGGAAAATATATTACCGCCGAAACGCTTCCCCTTGCGAAGCACGCACAGTTTATAGGGGAGGAGCTTGAAACAATTGCTCACGAAATTTCTTCGTTGATTCCCGAAAAAGGCACAATTCTTGTTGCAGGTCTCGGAAATTCATCAATTACGCCTGATGCACTCGGACCGAAATGTGCCGAAATGATATTCGCAACGAGACACATCAAGGGTGAGCTGCTTAAGGAAACGGGTCTGAACGCTTTGAGAAGCGTATGTGCATTTTCAACAGGAGTTCTCGGCAACACCGGAGCAGAGGCCGGGGAAATTATAAAAGCTCTTGTTAATCAGCTTAATCCTGCGGCGGTCATAACGATAGATGCTCTTGCGGCAAGAAGCGTTGAAAGGCTCGGAAATACCGTTCAGATGTGCAGCACCGGAATAACTCCCGGCTCAGGGGTCGGAAGCTCCCGTTCCGAGATTAACGAAAAGACAATAGGAGTGCCTGTTATTGCGATAGGAGTGCCAACTGTTGTTGATGCCGCAACCCTTGTTTCGGATTTTGCCGGTGGCGAATCCTTCAACTGTCCGCAGAGCGGAATGATGGTGACTCCGAGAGAGGTTGATCTGATGATTGAACACGCCGCAAAGTTGACATCGCTTGCAATTAACCGTGCTTTACAGCCTGAAATCAGTGCAGAAGACCTGATTATGCTCACTTCCTGACGAAAAAAAGCGGAAAAAACGGGGAAAAAATTTAATTTTTTTTGAAAAAACACTTGATTTATTTTTTGACTGCAATTATAATGACTGTGAACCTTAGGGGACTAAAGGGGACAAAAGGACAAAAATGGTAAACGTGCGATGAAAGGAGGAGGAGCTGAATGGCGACATATTTTGCCGGAAAAGAACGCAGAAAGTTTGACCAGGTAAACAGAATGTCTATTCCTCCTTCTTTCAGAGACGGGCTCGGTCAGACGGTTTACATACTCAAATCCGTTCAGGAAGACCCATGCCTTCTGATTTATTCGGAGGAAGAATGGGGCAGATTTATGGATATGGTTACGGATTCGTTTGAAGCTGACGAGCTTATCGAAGCAGAGCGTACCATTGCAGACACCTCCGAAATGGCGTCTGTTGACAAATCGGGAAGAATTACCCTCAAGGATGATTACAAGGAATATGCCCAGCTTAACGAGGATGTGCTTGTTATCGGTGCGAATAACAGAATTGAGCTGTGGCTTGAAGAGAACTGGAATGAACGCTGCAAGAAGAAGGCTGACTTCAAGAAGATAAGTCTTACTCCCAGGAGGAACAGATGATGAGCGAAGCTGCTGGATTTCATCATATTCCTGTTCTTTTTGAAGAAACAATAGAGTCTCTTAATGTGAAGCCTGACGGAGTTTATGTTGACTGTACGTCGGGCGGCGGCGGACATTCGATGGCAATTGCAAAGAAGCTTTCAGGCGGAAGACTTATTGCGATTGACAGAGACCCGGAAGCAATAGAAAATTTACAGAACAAATTCAGAGATATGCAGTGGGTAACAATTGTACACGGCAATTTCTTTGACATTAAAAGGCTACTCGGAGAGATCGGCATTGATGCTGTGGATGGAGTCCTTGCCGATCTCGGAGTAAGCTCTCATCAGCTTGATGAACCGGAGCGGGGCTTTTCGTTCCATCATGATGCACCGCTCGATATGCGTATGAGCAAGGAAGGCATGAGTGCGGCTGATGTGGTTAACACACTCTCTCAGCAGGAGCTGATGAAAATTATCAGCGAATACGGAGAAGAAAAATTTGCTCCATCCATCTCAAGAGCAATAGTCAGAGCAAGGCAGACCAAGCCGATTGAGACAACTCTTGAGCTTTCTGAAATTATCAAGTCCGCAATGCCTGCCGCCGCAAGGAGAGACGGGCATCCGGCAAGAAAAACCTTTCAGGCAATCAGAATTTATGTCAACGGCGAGCTTGACGGCCTCGGTGACGCCGTTTCGGATATGTTTGACTGCCTGAAGCCCGGAGGAAGAGTGAGCATTATCACCTTCCATTCGCTTGAAGACAGAACGGTTAAGCAGGCTCTGACGCCTCTTTCAAAGGGATGCACCTGCCCGAGAAGTTTTCCGGTCTGCGTATGCGGAAAAACGCCGAAGGCAAAGGTCTTCAAGGCTGTTGCACCGAGTGAAAATGAGCTTGAAGAAAATCCGAGATGCAGAAGTGCGAGATTAAGGACTGCCGAAAAGCTTTGAATTTTAAAAATACTGACGGAGGAAACGCAGGATGGCAAATTACAACCGAACCGAAGCATATGACCTTTCATATGCCGTTCCTGCAATAAAGATACCTGAACCTCAATATGAGGTTCCGCAGGCTCAGCCGCAGAAAAAACAGAATAGTGGCAGGGCATCGGTTTCCGTCAGAAGGAATTCTCTCGGAACTGTTATGCGGACCGTCAGAATTTTTACGATTGCGGCTGTTCTTCTCGCTCTGTTTGCGGGAATTTTGCTGACGAGAATAAACATTGAATCTCTTGATAAGGAAGCTTCAAAGCTTGAAGATATGATTAATGATGCCGAGAGCGAAAACACGAGGCTTCGCAATCAGCTAAGCTCTGCCGTTTCAAGAGAAAAGGTTGAAGCCTATGCAACCGATGTGCTCGGAATGCATAAGCTTGAGCGTTATCAGATTCATTATTTCGAGGATAAATCTTCCGATGAGGTGGTTATTGCCAACGGAAAAGCACCTGCCGTGAAATCGGAGAAAAGATAAATCCGTGCATAAAAATAATACGGAATACATAGAATCGTTATGTGATTTTTCGTTCTCCCGTGACCTTTTTAGGGTCTCGGGATAAGATTTTTTATATATAAAATAAAAATATGCGGTCAAATGTCGAATTTATGAAAGGATTGATGAACTTTGGAAAAGATTTCGCCGAGAAGAAAGCTCTTCCGCAGAGCGGTTATAGTTTTTCTGATAGTTGCAGTTGTGCTTTTCGGTTTCCCTGCCGCCAACCTTTTCAGAATTCAGCTCGTTGACAGCGAACAATACAAAAGCGAGGCTGAAAAAAATCAGCTTCATGATACGGAAATTGCCGCAGAACGCGGAGTTATCTATGATACCAATGGAACGGTGCTTGCACAGAGTGCATCGGTCTGGAAGGTTTACATAAAGCCGAATGCGATTGAGGATGAAGCCTTTAAGGATGCAGTCTGCAAGAGACTTTCGGAAATTACCGGCGTTGACGAAGCGAATATCAGAGAAAAAGCAGATAAATCAAAATATGCCTATCTCGTTATCAAAAGACAGATTGAATATGCCGAAAAAGAAGAAATAAATGCTCTTCTCAATGAGAAGGCGGAGATACCGTATCAGACAACGAATGCCGACGGCGAAACAGTTACCAAGACGAAGAAGATTTCATTCGGCACGGCAATAGGAATTGACCCCGATGTGAAGAGATATTATCCATACGGTTCTCTTGCTTCTGCGGTTATCGGCTTCACCGGTGCGGACGATATAGGAAGAGCAGGCGTTGAGCTGAAATATGACACAAGTCTGACGGGAACCCCTGGCAGAATTGTTACTGCTCAGAACGGTCTCAACGGCAAAATGAATGAAGAATTTCAGAATGTTTATGACCCCGTTCAGGGTAACAGCCTTGTGCTGACGATTGATGAGGTTATTCAGCGGTATGTTGAGGATGACATAAAACAGCTCTATAAGGACAGCCTCGGAGCAGGAGCCTACGGCGTTGTTATGAATGTCAAAACAGGTGCAATTCTTGCAATGGCCTGCGAAGAGGATTTCGATTTGAATAATCCGCAGGCTCTTGACGATGATGTTAAGGAGAAAATTGCAAAGGAAGCCGAGGACGAGAATACCGATGAGCTGACCGAAAGCGAGCATAAGGAAATCAACGATAAATACGGAACGGTTGAAGAAAGAATTGCCGCAAGAAAACAGACTATTACAAACAAGAAGCTTTACAAGCAATGGAGAAATTTCATAGTCAGTGATATTTATGACCCGGGTTCTGTTTTCAAGATTATCACCGCCTCTGCGGCTCTTGAAGAAAATGTTATAACTCCGGAATTCACATACACCTGCTACGGAAAGATTCAGGTTGCAGACAGAACAATCAAATGCCATAACCATTCAGGTCACGGAACGCAGGACCTTGAGCACGGTCTTATGAATTCCTGCAACCCGTTCTTCATAACGGTCGGTCAGAAGCTCGGGGTTGAAAAATTCTATCAGTATTTTGAAGCGTTCGGGTTTACCGAAAAAACCGGAATTGACCTTCCTGCCGAAACGATGCCCGTAGGCGGAGTTAACTATCATACGCTTGACACCATGGGAATAGTTGAGCTTTCAAGCTCGTCATTCGGTCAGTCCTTCCAGGTTACTCCGATTCAGATGATTACCGCAATAAGTGCAATTGCAAACGGCGGCTACCTCATGAAGCCCTATGTTGTTGCAAAGGAGCTTGACAGGAGCGGCAATGTTGTGAAGGAAACGGAGCCGACAGTCAGAAGGCAGGTTATTTCGAAGGAGACAGCCGAGACGGTTTCGAAAATGATGGAATCGGTTGTAACTGACGGAACGGGAAAAAATGCCTATGTTTCGGGTTACAGAGTTGCCGGCAAAACGGGAACATCGCAGAAGCTCAACAAGGAAGGTCACTATGTTGCTTCCTTCGGATGCTTCGCTCCGGAGAATGACCCTGAAATTGCAGTTCTTGTTATAGTTGATGACCCTGTAACAAACATAAACGGCGGCACAATCTGTACTCCCGTTGCGGCAAAGATAGTTGAAAAAACGCTTGAATATCTCGGCGTTGAAAGGCAGTATTCCGAGGAGGAGCTTGAAGAGCTTGACACGGTTGCTCCGAATGTTGTGGGAACTGATGTTGACGAAGCAAGGAAGCTTCTCGAAAAAGAGGGCTTTACCGTCAAGACCTCCGGCTCCGGCGAAAAGGTTGCCATTCAGGTTCCGGCGGCAACCCAGTCAATGCAGAGCGGCGGAGTTGTTGTGCTTTATACCGAAGCAGAAGCCGAAAGGCTTATGGTTGAGGTTCCGAATTTCAACGGAATGACGCCGAATCAGGTGAATAAATATGCTCATTCGCTCGGATTGAATGTCAAGATTTCCGGCAATGTGCTTAACAGCAGTGAGCTTGTTTCCTATGAACAGAGCGTTGAGGCTGGCGAAACTGTTGAATACGGCAGAACGGTTACGGTTTACTTCATGTCTAATACGGGAGTAAGCGATTACGCAGATTAAGGAGATAACGAAATGAAACTCAGTATTCTTGCCGCAGAGCTTGGCGTGAGCCTTGATTGCGACAGAGAAATAAGCATAATAACGGATAATTCGGCGAAAATCTGTGAAAACTGCATTTTCGTTTGCATAGAAGGAAAAAGATTTGACGGTCACACAAAGGCGGCTGAAGCACTTGAAAAGGGTGCGGCGGCGGTTGTTGTTCAGAAGGATATGGGGCTTGAAAACCAGATTCTTGTTGAAAACACAAGAAGTGCATATACGAAGCTCTGTGCCGCATATTTTGAACATCCCGAAAAGAAGCTTCGCATTATCGGCGTGACGGGCACAAACGGAAAAACAACCTCTTGCTTTATTCTTAAATCCATGCTCGAAAAGCTCGGACATAAAACAGGTCTTATCGGCACGGTCAAGAATATAGTCGGCGATAAGGAATACACAGCTTCATTAACAACTCCGGATTGCCTTGAGCTTTTCGGTCTGTTTGACGAAATGGTAAAGGCTGAATGCGAATTCTGCGTTATGGAGGTTTCTTCGCAGGCTCTTGACCAGCGGAGAGTTGACGGCATTCATTTTGAAGCCGCTATCTTCACTAATCTCACGAGAGACCATCTTGATTATCACGGTTCATTCGAAAACTATATGGCGGCAAAGCATATTCTTTTTGAGAATTCATCGCTTGCAATAATGAATGAGGATGATGATGCTTCGGGTTATATGATGCAGAATACCGGATGCAGAAATGTAACTTTTTCCGTTAAGAAGGATGATTCCGATTATACTGCAAAGAATATCAAGGTAACTGCTTCGGGCGTCAAATATGAGCTTGTCAGCAGTAGCGATATTGCGAGAGTTAAATTTGCGGTTCCCGGCGAATTCTCGGTTTATAATTCAATGGGTGCGGCTGTGTGTCTCGTTGAAATGGGATTTGATTTCAGAAGCGTTGTTGAGGCAATGGCAGAATGCACGGGAGTTCCCGGCAGGATGGAGGTTGTTGCAACCGACACTCCATATACGGTTATCATTGACTATGCTCATTCGCCCGATGGACTTGAAAATGTTCTTTCGACCGTCAGAGAAATCACCGAGGGCAAGGTTATCAGCGTTTTCGGTTGCGGCGGAGACAGAGACAAAACAAAACGACCGATTATGGGCAGAATCGGAACGGAGCTTTCGGATGTTGCCGTTATCACCTCGGATAATCCGAGAAGCGAAAATCCCGATGAAATTATAAATGACATACTTGAAGGCGTTTCGAAGCATCCGTCAAAGCTCATTGTTGAGCCTGACCGCACCGAGGCAATCAGAAAAGCTCTGAATTCTGCCAAAGACGGCGATGTTATCGTGCTTGCAGGCAAGGGTCACGAAACCTATCAGATTCTTTCAACAGGCAAAATTCATTATGACGAAAGAGAAATTGTCAGAAATCTGCTTTCGGAAAAAGCGGAGGCAAGAAAATGATTCCTCTTTCCTTCAAAGAAGCGGCGAAGGCAGTCGGTTCAGCTTCAACGCTTGAAGGCACATTTGAAAATATCTGCACCGACACAAGAAAAATAATTAAAGGCAGTCTTTTTATCTGCATAAAGGGTGAGAATTTTGACGGCAACGAATTCGCCGCAAGGGCGATTGAATGCGGAGCTGCCGCAGTAATCTGCGAAAGGGACATGGGTCTCGGCGAAAAGCAGATTGTTGTTGAAAATTCGAGAATTGCCCTGCTCAGGCTTGCGGGTTATTACAGAAGTCTTTTCAATATTCCCGTTATCGGAATTACGGGAAGTGTCGGAAAGACAACGACCAAAGAGATGACTCATGCGGTTATGAGTGCGAAATTCAACACTCTCAAGAATGAGGGAAACCTCAATAACGAAATCGGTGTTCCGCTAACTCTTTTCAGGCTTGATAAAAGCCATGAGGCGGCGGTAATCGAAATGGGCATGAGCGGCTTCGGAGAAATTGCAAGAATGACTGCCGCAGTTAAGCCAGACATTGCGATTATTTCAAATATCGGCGTTTCCCATATTGAAAAGCTCGGCTCAAGAGAAGGCATTCTCAAGGCAAAGCTTGAAATTCTTGAGGGGATGAAGAGCAATTCTCCTTTAATTCTTAACGCAGATAACGATATGCTGAAATCTGTTGATTCTGCCGTAAGACCGATTATTTGGTACGGCATTGAAAACAACATCTGCGTATACAGAGCCGAAAATATTGTTTCCGATGAAAACGGAACGAGGTTTATTCTGAAAAATAAAAATGAAGAGTTTGAAGCTTCCCTCCCGTGCTCGGGAATTCACAATGTTTATAACGCTCTTGCCGCAACCGCCGCAGGAAGGTTTTTCGGAATATCCGAAGAGGAAGCTCTTGAAGCTCTCAAAAAATATGTTCCCTCGGGAATGCGTCAGAAAATCACAAAGAAATGCGGAATAACATTCATTGAAGACTGCTATAACGCAAGCCCCGATTCGCAGGCGGCGGCGATGGCTGTTCTCGGCTCAATGAATGCTAAAAGAAAAATAGCCGTTGCAGGCGATATGCTGGAGCTTGGTTCAGTCAGCGAAAAGGCTCATTACGATGTCGGCGTCAGAGCGGCTGAAAATAAAATTGATGTTGTGCTTACCTACGGCGAAAGAGCAAAGGAAACCGCAAGGGGAGCAAAGGAAAACGGAATTGAAAATGTTATGAGCTTCACGGATAAAGAGGAGCTTACAAAAAAGCTTCTTGAGATGCTTTCAGAGGGTGATGCCGTTCTCTTCAAGGCGAGCAGAGCGATGAGGCTTGAAGAAATCATTTATTCCGTTTATGAGAAAATCGAAAAATAATGAGTAATATTTCAGTTGTTGTTCTTGCCGCCGCAACGGGACTTGTTGTGACAGGCGTTTCGGGATTTACTGCAATACCCTTTCTGAGGAAGGTTAATTTCGGTCAGATAACAGAAGCACTTGAGCCAAAATGGTATAAAAGCAAATTAAATATTCCCTCAATGGGCGGAATAATGATTATTATCGGAACGCTTTCGGCAGTTGTTGCCGCCATAGTGACTGATAAGCTTTCGGGCGGAGATATAATTGCCTCGGGTAGCTTTACTCCGCAGGAAATGTATACGAAATTCTGGAGCGGACTGATGATGGCAGGTGCGTTTGCTCTTGCAGGTGCAGTTGATGATTATGCAGGGATAACAAATCCGTCCGGTATCGGTCTGACCGTTTCAAGAAAGCACACGGCGATATTTTTTATTGCAGTTTCGTTTCTTCTGAGCAGTTATATGGGAATGCAGGGAGAGCCGTATATGTTCATTCCCTTTGTCGGAATGGTGACTCTGGGCTTCTTCTATTGGATATTCGGAGCGATATTCATTCCGGCATATATGAATGCGGTTAATCTCTATGATGATTTCTGTGCAGTCAATTCTCTGCTGACCTGCGTTTTTCTCGGAATTGCTTCGGTGCTAAGAGAAAATTACGGTGCATTGCTTCTCTGCGTTTCTCTCGCAGGTGCATCAGTTGGTTTTCTGCTGTGGAATAAAAAGGTTAAGGCGGGAAATGTCGGTTCTCTTTTTGTTGGCGGAATGACTGCCGCAATCGCATATTTCATCGGCTGTCCGCTTATTCTTATTCTCTGCGGAGCATCATATTCCGTTATCGGAATATGCGAAATAATCAGAGTTCTTTATTATAAGGCAAATGGCAAAAGTCTTTTCAGAGCTTATCCGCTTCAATATCATCTTGAGGAATGCGGAATGAAAAGGCAGAAAATAATCGGTATATTCACTGTTATTGACATTATCGGAGGAATTTCCTCCGTGCTTCTGCTCAGAGCAGGAGGATTCTTTAAATGAAACAGGAAAGGAGCAATGAAATGGCAAATTCATCTCTCGGAGCTGACTTGACCGCGGCTGTCTGGTCAAAGCTTAAATATGAAATCAGGCGTTCATTCGGAATTATTGACTGGATAAAAGATTTATTCGCAGGCAGAAGAAAATTCAGAGATTTCTTCACAGCCGCTCCGTTTGATATAACTTTTCTTGCTCTTGTTATAGCACTTCTGACTGTCGGCGTTGTTATGATGTTTTCAGCGAGCTATGTCAATGCATGGAACTCGGCTTCGTCAAATAATGACCCCTATTACTATATCAAGAGGCAGGCACTTTTTGCGGTTATCGGAGTAGTGATGATGATAGCGGTTTCGTTCATCAGAACGGATTTTTACCGTGAATGCTCCGGATTTGTCTATCTCGTTGCACTTTTGCTTCTTGTTTATGTTCTTATCAATCCTCACATAATTCAGGGCAAGGAGGATTTCAAACGCTGGATTAATCTCGGATTTACTACATTCCAGCCGTCTGAAGTCGGAAAGCTTGCGGTTATCATGATTCTTGCCTATATGCTTGAAAGATTTTCAAAGTCAACCGAAAAGAACGCATTGATGATTGTGCCCTATGCAATTGTTGTGTGCATCGTCTGCGGTCTTGTTTATTTTGAAAACCATGTTTCGGGAACCATTCTTATTTTCCTTATCGGAGCGGCGGTAATGTTTCTCGGCGGAGTTAAATGGCAGTGGTATGCCGTTGCCGGAATTATCGGAATTCTTGCGGTGACGATAGTTGTTATGAAGCCGGATATTGTTCTCAAGGGCTATTCAGCCGAAAGAATAGAAACATGGAAAAAGCTTCTTACGGGTGCTGAGCTGACACGAAAGGAATCAACGGGTTCGGCGTGGCAGAGCCTTCAGTCGCTTTATGCAATCGGTTCGGGAGGTCTTTTCGGACTCGGCTTCGGCAAATCAAGGCAGAAATATCTCTATCTTCCTGAGCCGCAGAATGACTTTGTTTTTGCTGTTGTGTGTGAAGAACTCGGATTTATCATATCATTATTTATCATAATTCTTTTTATCTTTGTTGTTGCAAGAGGTTTTGTTATCGGAATGAGAGCAAAATCAAAATTCGGTGCATTGCTCGCAATGGGAATCAGCCTTCAGGTCGGTTTTCAGGCGGCATTGAATATAGGCGTTGTTACCTCAACACTGCCGAACACGGGCATCAGCCTACCGTTTTTCAGCTACGGCGGCACTTCACTTGTTATGCTGCTGATTGAAATGGGAATGGTTCTTGCAGTTTCAAGAAATGAGGAAAGGAAGCGTTAAAATGCTCAACGGAAAAAGAATTCTTATTGCCGCAGGCGGAACGGGCGGCCATATCAATCCCGCTCTCGGCACGGCAGGTTATATCAAAAAAATGTGCCCCGATGCCGAAATTATTTTCGCAGGTACGGCAGATAAAATGGAAGCAAGGCTTGTGCCGGAAGCCGGCTACGAGCTTAGAACGATTGAGATAAGCGGCTTTTACAGAAGCTTTTCAATAGAAGCAATCAGACATAACCTCAAAACTCTTGTCAGAATTTTCAAGGCTTCAAGTCAGGCAAAGAAAATCATAAAGGATTTCAAGCCCGACCTTGTTATCGGCTTCGGCGGCTATGTCAGCGGACCTGTTTTGCGAATGGCGGCAAAGATGAAAATTCCGACTGCTATTCATGAGCAGAACGCCTTCCCGGGAGTTACGAACAAAGCTCTTGCCGGAAAGGTTGACAGAGTTATGCTCACCGCCGCACAGGCAGAAAAATATATGAAGCCGAAAAATCCCTGCGTAATAACGGGTCTTCCGATAAGAGGAGAAATGCTAAGCGGAGATCGTGACTTTGCAAGGGCTGAAATGAATATCGGCAATAAGCCTCTCATTCTTTCGATGGGCGGAAGTCTCGGAGCAAAACCGATTAACGATGCGGTTCTCGGTCTTATTGTCAACAAATATAAGGATAATGACTGCGTATTTCTTCATGCAACGGGTAAAAACGGCGGATGGTTCACAAAAGCTCTTGAAGAAAAGGGCGTTGACCTTAAGAAAAATCCTCATATCAGAGTTGTTGAATATATTGACATTCCGAAGTGCCTTCCTGCCGCTGACCTTGTTGTTTCAAGGTCGGGAGCAAGCAGTCTGAGCGAGCTTCAGGCTCTCGGAAAGCCTTCAATCCTCATTCCGTCACCCTATGTTACCGAAAATCATCAGTTCCATAACGCAATGGCTCTCGTCAACAACGGTGCGGCTGAAATTCTTGAAGAAAAAGACCTTTCGGCAGATTCACTGACTGAAAAGGTTAATTCTCTTATTTCCAATCCTGACAAGCTTGCCGAAATCGGCAAAAACGCAAAGAAGATGGCTGTTATAGATGCGACCGAGAGAATATATGAAACTCTTTGTGAAATAGTAAAATAAATCACCAATGTGCACCGGCTCGAATAATATGTACCATGCATATTATCAGGAGAGTGCAGAATGGAAAAATTAATCATAAACGGCGGAAGACGCCTTTGCGGAGAAGTACGGCTTCAGGGTGCAAAGAACAGCGTTCTGCCAATCCTTGCGGCAACTGTTGCCGTTAACGGAATAAGCGTAATACATAACTGCCCGTATCTTTCCGATGTTGATGCGGCAGTTCAAATATTGAGACATATCGGTTGCAGAGTTGATATTGAGGGCGAAACCATCGTTGTTGATTCAACATCCGTGTCGGTATGGGAGATACCCGAAACGCTCATGAGAGAAATGCGTTCATCTATCATTTTTCTCGGTGCGTTGCTTTCAAGATTCGGCAGGGGTGTTGTTGCCGCTCCCGGGGGATGCGAAATCGGCTTAAGACCCATTGATTATCATCTTGATGCGTTCAGAAAAATGGGAGTTGTTATCGGCGAAAACGGCGGAATAATTGACTGCACCTGCCCGAACGGAATTTCCGGAAAGAGACTTTCGCTGAATTTTCCCTCAGTCGGAGCGACCGAAAATATTATTCTCGCTTCAATCGGAGCCGAGGGCGAAACCGTTATTTCCAACGCCGCAAGAGAGCCTGAAATAAAGGACCTTGCCGATTTTCTCAACAGATGCGGAGCGGATATAAGAGGTGCAGGGGGAAGCACGGTAACAATCCGTGGAGCTTCTTCGCTTCATTCCGCAGAGCATTCAATTATACCCGACAGAATAATTGCTTCAACCTATATGGCTTCTGCCGCCTGCACGGGCGGAAAAATAACAGTTCTCGGTGCAGAAAAAAAGCACCTTTCTTCGGTTATCCCCGTGTTTGAAGAAGCAGGATGCAGATTCAGATATGATGAAAACAGAATTGAAATAACTGCTCCCGAAAGACTTCGCAGAATTCGATATGTCAAAACAACGCCTTATCCGGGCTTTCCGACTGATTCGCAGTCACTTATAACGGTAATGGCTTCAATCGGAAGCGGAACGAGCATTATTTCGGAAAGCATATTTGAAAACAGATTCAGATTTGTTCCGGAGCTTATCAGAATGGGAGCCGATATTAGAGTTGAAAACGGTTGTCTTGCAATTGCCGAGGGAGTTGAAAAGCTTCACGGAGCGAATGTTGCCGCAACCGACCTTCGGGGAGGAACTGCACTTGTTGTTGCAGGTCTTTGTGCGGATGGCGAAACGCAGATTGAAAAAACTGCCTATATTTACAGAGGGTTTTATGATATAGAAAAATATTTTTCTATACTCGGAGCAGATATAAGAAAAGTGAATGGGTGAAAAGATGGAAAAAGAATACGGAAATTCAAATGCAAACGCAGGCGACCGCAGACTTACTCCCGAAGAGCGTGCAGCTCGTGTTAGAAAAATGAAGAGAAAGAGAAAAAGAAGGCTGGCACTTGTTGTGACGGTTTTCTGTCTGCTCATTCTCATGATAGTCAGTCCCATAGTTATCTTTGCGGCTCTCAGGGTAAGAAATTACAGCCTTGAGGGTGAAAGCCCCTATAACAGAGAAGAAATTATTCTTGCAAGCGGCGTTCCCGAGGGCAAGAGCCTTCTGTTCGTTGATGTTGACGCCGTAAAGAATAAAATTGAAGCTGAGCTTCCGTATATTACGGATGTTAAGGTTCTGAAAAAATTTCCCGGAACTCTGATAATAAGATACAGCGAAGCACAGAAGCAGTTTGCAATTCAGATTTCCGAAAGCTCATATGCCATTCTTTCACCGTCATTCAGAGTGATTGAAACATCATCTGTTCTGCCCGAGGGAGCAACTCTTATTTCGGGCACTCCGGCTGTTCTTGCGGTCAAGGGCGAATATGTTTCCTTCAACGGCGGTGCTGCTGAATTTGATGAAGGCGGAAAACCTCTCGACGATGATTCGCTTTCGCTACTCATGGAAATTTCAAACGCAATTGCCGAAAATGAGCTTGAAGACATCAACCTCATCAATATCAACTCCCCGACACATATCTATCTTATATATAATGAAAGAATAGTTCTCAATCTCGGGGACAGCTCGAATATTTCACGGAAGATTGCTCTCGGAAAGAAGGTTATTGAATCCGAAAATCAGAATTCAATCTATCAGACGGGTGTTATCAATCTGACGGTTGATATGCAGGCGTTTTTCAGCGAGGAGGCAAAGAAGGATATTCCTGAGCTTCTCGAATATTTCGGCGAGGAGAAGCCGGAGGAGGAAGAGCCTGAAACGGATGAAGACGGCAATGTGATTGACGAGAAAACCGATGAAGGCGGCGACTCCGTTGACGAAGAGGATGAAGCAAGGGCATCTGATGATGACAAAGATGCCGAAGAAGAAACAACCTCTGAATCTGACGAAGAGGATGATGTATAATCGGAATAAAAACGCAGAAAATGTTTACAAATTGTAAAATATACCGCATATAATAATGTTTTTTATTTTTTATTCTTGTATTTTTAAAAAAAATATGATAATATAATTCTGTTTAAAATGCGAAAACTATCCAGAATTTAAAAATTAGGGGGTCAACCAAATGGCATTTGAAATTGACAACGATTTTGAAAGTGCAGTCCAGATAAAGGTAATCGGTGTCGGCGGTGGCGGCGGAAACGCAGTCAACAGAATGATAACCTCCGGTGTTCTCGGCGCAGAATTTATTGCAGTAAACACAGACAAGCAGGTTCTTGTTCATTCAAAGGCAACTCATAAAATCCAGATCGGCGAGAAATCAACTCACGGTCAGGGTGCAGGTGGCAAGCCTGAAATCGGTGCAAAGGCCGCAGAAGAGAGCAGAGATTCAATCTCCGATGCTCTCAAGGGTACTGATATGGTGTTCATAACAGCAGGTATGGGCGGCGGAACAGGAACGGGTGCAGCTCCCGTTATCGCTTCGGTTGCGAAGGATATGGGATGCCTTACCATCGGCGTTGTTACAAAGCCCTTCAAGTTTGAAGGAAAAAAGAGAATGCTTCAGGCTCAGGACGGCATTTCAAAGCTTGCCGAATCCGTTGACAGCCTTATTGTTATTCCGAATGACAGACTTCGTGCACTTGACGAAAAGAAAAAGACCATTGCCGAAGCGTTTGCAGAGGCTGATGAGGTTCTTCTTCAGGGTGTTAAGAGCATTTCGGAGCTTATCAAGGTTCCCGGCTTTATCAACCTCGACTTTGCTGATGTTACCAGCGTAATGAAGGAAGCCGGCTATGCTCACATGGGCGTTGGCAGAGCAAAGGGCAAGGACAAGGCGGAATGTGCGGCAAACGCAGCTGTTTCAAGTCCGCTTCTTGAAACCTCCATCGCAGGTGCAAAGGGTGTTATTATCAGCATTACCGCTTCTGACGATGTTGACCTTGAAGAGGTTGAAAACGCAGCAGAAATCATCACCGAAAAGGCACATGCCGATGCAAATATCACATGGGGTATTGCATTTGATCCTGACCTTGATGATGAAATGGTTATTACTGTTATTGCAACAGGCTTTGATTCAAAAGCTCCTGCCGTTGAAGCTCCCAAGGCTCCTGCTGCAAATGTTAATCCTTTTGCGGCGGCAAGAGCAGCTTCGGCTCCCGTTGCGGCGGCACCTGTTTCCTCCGCAGCTCCGAAAGCTCCTTCGGCTCCTTCAACTCCGAGCATTCCGAAATTCGGTTCAAATGCGGCTCCTGCAAATGATGCGGCTCCTGCAACTCCCGTTGTTCATAAGTCAAATGACAACGGCTTCGATGAAAATCAGTTCTATGTAATGATTAATGACATCATTAAGGACAACGACAAATAATCAGAATAATTTAAAAGCAGTGAAATCGGGAAGTCCGAAATCACTGCTTTTTTTACGCCGAAAACTTACTTGAAAATCTTGCTTGTCGATTTAATCAGCGTTTCCTTAGTTATTGTTCCTGAGCTTTTCAAGCGAATTATAATCGCCGAGCAGAATGAGAGTTGCATTTTTTTCTATAATATAATCTGCATCGGGAGAAATCTTTGTCTGCTCGTTTGTTCTGACACCGATAACAAATACATTATATTTCGCTCTCACATTCAGCTCACGGAGCGAATGACCGACCCATAATTTAGGAGCGGAAAGCTCCGTTATGCCGTAATCCTCGGAAAACTCAATGTGTTCAAGAATATTCGGAGCTGAAAGAATTCTTGCCGTTCTGTCTGCCATAACGTGTTCAGGCGTTATGACTTTATCGGCTCCGAGCTTTCGCAGAATTTCCGAATGGGTTTCGTCATAGGTCTTGCAGATAATCTGCGGAATGCCGAGGTTTTTAAGATTCATTGTTACGAGCACCGACGCCGCAAGGTCTGAACCGATTGCGACTATTGCACAGTCACAGCTTTGAACTCCGAGGTCCTTGAGAACATCAATTTCCTTCGCATCTGCGATAACCGCCTTTGAAACATAATCGGCAATATCGTTAATGAGCGATTCATTTATGTCGATTGCAAGCACATCCTCGCCGAATTCATAAAGCTTTGTTGCGATTCTTGTGCCGAATCTTCCCAGACCGATAACTACATAAGATTTCATATTGCTTCACTATCCTATCAGAAGATTTGTTTCGGCGTATCTGCGGTTGACATGATGATTGTTGTTCATAAGAAAGCCGATGGCGAATGTCAGAATGCCGACTCTGCCGAAATACATATAAATAATCATCAGAATCTGAGCAGGCAGAGAAAGTGATGATGTGATTCCCGTTGAAAGTCCGACCGTTGCAAGAGCGGAAACGGATTCATAAAGAGCATCGGTGAAGCTGAATTTCGAGGTGAGGCTGATAACAGTTCCACCGAAAAACGAGAGAATAACCATAATCATAGAAACGGTCAACGCATCGAGAATGCTCTTGTTGGGGATTGTTCTGTTAAAGATATTGACCGAATTCTTTCCTCTTATTCTTGAATAAATGAATAAGAAGAGCACAATGAAGGTGACGGTTTTCAGACCGCCTGCGGTTGAACCTGAGCTTCCGCCGATGAACATGAGAATAATTGTGATTGCTTTGCCGCCCTCGGTCAGCGAGCCTTGGTCTATTCCCGCAAAGCCTGCGGTTCTTGTTGTTGCAGACTGGAAAAAGCTTGCAATGATTTTTCTCGGAACGGACATTTCGCCGATAGTGAGCGGATTGTTCCATTCCGTTATGCAGAATAAAACCGTTCCGGCAACGAGAAGAGCGGCTGTTGTTATCATAACAAGCTTTGTGTAAACGCTCCATTTTTTCGGAGAATGGTTGCTTCTCAGCTCGTCCCAGACAAGAAATCCGATACCGCCGATAATAATGAGAAGTGAAAGAATAATGCAGACCGCAGGGTCCGAGCCGAATTTTATAACACTATTGCCGGGCACTTCGAAGCCGAAAATGTCAAATCCTGCGTTGCAGAAGGCGGAAACGGAGTGAAATATTCCGAGAGTGACAGCCTTCTTTAATCCGTATTCCGGCAGAAAACGGAGGGCGAGAAGCAATGCACCGATTCCTTCAACGGAAAGGCAATATTGAATTATACTTTTCTGAATTCTTGTTGCACTGAAAAGATTATTCGAGCCGAACGATTGTGCCATAACCATTCTCTGGCTGATGGAGACCTTTTTCTTAAGGCTGAAAATAACGAGCGAAGCGGCAGACATGAAGCCGAGACCGCCGATTTCAATCAGACCGAGCAGAACGGATTGACCGAAGCCGCTCCATTGAGTCCATGTGTCAACAAGAGAAAGTCCCGTAACGCAGGTCGCCGAGGTTGCCGTAAAAAGAGCAATTTTCAATCCGCAGCATTCGCCGTTTCTTGAAGAAACTGGAAGAAGAAGCAACAGAGTGCCGACAGCAATGATGCCGAGGAACACAAGCGAAATGAACTGGCTGATGTTGAGCGGCTTTCGCTTTGCTGTTTTTCGCTTTATAAATAATTTCAATTTTATATCACCGCTGAATGAAAAAAATAAACGGACCCGGATTCAACCGGATCCGCTATGTTATTTTATCACAGGAATCTTCAATATTCAATAATTATTTTCTTGACCATGTTGCAGGGGCAAAGAGAATTAGAATCGGAATAAGCTCAAGTCTGCCTGCGAGCATATCAATTGAAAGAATTAATTTGCTGAATGCAGAAAAATCGGCAAAATTCGAAGCCGGACCGAAGTGACCGAGACCTGGACCGATGTTGCTAACGCAGGAGAGCACGGCAGTAAAAGTTGATTCAAGGCTGAAGCCGTCAATTGAAACAATGAGACATGAAGCCAAAATAACGATTATGTAGGATGCACCGAAAACGAAAACGCCCTTGACGATGTTTTCATCAACAGTCTTTTTATCAACCTTGATTGTTTCAACGCTTCGGGGGTTGAGAGCCTTTTTGAGGTCTCTTGCAAAGCCTTTGAAAAGAATGATAACTCTTGAAACCTTGAGCCCGCCGCCCGTTGAGCCTGCACAGGCTCCCATGAACATGAGCAGAACGAGAATTCCCTTGGAGAGCACAGGCCATTTGTTGAAGTCGATTGAGGAAAATCCGGTTGTTGTGACAATTGAAGAAACCTGAAAGAATGCGTGCCTGAAGCTGTCGCCGATATGATAGGTTGTTGTGGCAAGATTAAGAGCAATAACAACAACACTTGCGGTTACAAGACCGAGATACCAATGAAGCTCCTCGCTCTTGAGAGCCTGCTTGATACTGCCCTTTGAAATCAGATAATAAAGATTGAAGTTGACGCCGAATATCAACATGAAAATTCCGATAACAATTTCGGCATAAAGGCTGTTATAGCCTTCAATGCTGTTATTGAGAACAGCAAATCCGCCCGTGCCTGCGGTTGCAAATGAATTGACAATGCTGTCAAACATGGGCATTCCGCCTGCGAAAAGCAGAATTATTTCAATTGCGGTCAGAACGCAGTAAATGCCGTAAAGAATTCTTGCCGATGCACCGAGCTTCGAAACGAGCTTGCCGACCGTCGGACCGGGAACCTCTGCCCTCATTATGTGCATTGCCGTTCTTTCGGTTTTCGGCATAATAGCTATCATGAAAACGAGAATGCCCATTCCGCCTATCCAATGGGTGAAGCTTCGCCAGAAAAGAAGACTTTTCGGAAGCGATTCAATTTCGGAAAGAATGGTTGAACCCGTTGTTGTGAAGCCAGAAACAGTTTCGAAAAAAGCATCAATAAGATTCGGAATGTATCCGCTGATAACAAAGGGAAGTGCTCCGAAGAGCGACATCATTATCCACGAAATTGCAACTATCAGATAGCCTTCCTTTGCGTAAAGAGAGGTCTTTTCAGGTTTGCTGTGAGTTGAAATCAGCCCGATTGCGGCAAGAGCGGCAATGGTTAAAGCAAAAGCAAAAAGCGTATCCTCGCCGTAAATTATTGAGCCTATTGCAGGCAACACGAGCAAAGCAGCTTCAACAAGAAGAATTCTGCCCACATTATAAGTTACAATACGATGATTCATTATAATAATCCTTACATAAATATATCGTGCAGGTCTTCTATGATTCTGCCTGCGGTGATAATAATTACGCTGTCTTTCTTTTTCATAACATCGGAGCCGCAGGGGAAGATGATTTTGCCGTTGCGGATGATGCAGGCAATGAGAAGATTGGGAAGAAGCTGAAGGTCCTTGAACTGAATATCGGTATACTGTGCATCATCGGGAACGATGAATTCAACTGCTTCAACTCTGCCGCCGACAAGCTTATAGAGCGTTTGCATACTTGAATTTCCGTCTGAATTATGAAGTGCACGCACATATCTTGTAACAAGATTGCTCGCAACAATCTGCGGAGAAACAATCGTTTCAAGTCCGATTTCGTTAAGAAGGGATGAGGAATGGCGGTTGACCTTCGTCATAACCTTGTTGACTCCCTTTGATTCGGCGTACATTGAAACGATTATGTTTTCTTCGTCAATTCCCGTCAGGGCAACAAGGGCATCCTGCCTGTCAAGACCCTGCTCCTCAAGAATATCCTGGTCGGTGCCGTCGCCGTGAATTATCGTAACATCATCGGTAAGAAGCTCGCTCATTTCACGGCATCTTTTTTCGTTGATTTCAATGAGCTTGATGTTTCTGCCTGTGTCGGCAAGAAGAGTTGAAAGATAATATGCAATTCTTCCGCCGCCGATAATCATAACATTTTTGATTTTCTGCTTGTAAACACCCGTCTGTTTCATGAAAACGGAAAGCTCAGCTCTGACGCCGGTTATGCTGATTATATCGTCACGGCGAAGAACAAAGTCACCCGAAGGAATAAAAACTTCATCATTGCGTTGAACTGCACAGATAATCACAACAGCTCTGATTTTTTTGCGTATATCCTTAATTGCAACATCGCACAGGGGATTATCCGAATGCATTCTTACACGGGCAATTTCAATCTTTCCTCTTGCAAATGAATCAAGATTTGCGGCAGACGGAAAGCGGATTATTCTCGACATTTCGTTTGCCGTTTCGTATTCGGGGTTAACTATCATGTTTATGCCGAGCTCGGAACGCAGAAAATGAGTCTGCTTTGCATAGTCCGGGTTGCGGACTCTGGCAATGGTATGCTCCGTGCCCATTCTTTTTGCAATAAGGCAGCAGAGGATATTCAGCTCGTCAGAGGCGGTGACTGCAATAATGAGCTTCGCTTTTGCGGCACCTGCTTCCTGAAGAACGGAGCAGTCTGCACCGTTTCCGCAGATACCCATAACATCATAAGCGTTGACCGTTGAATCAACAACCTCGTCAAGCTTATCAACAACAACAATATCGTGCCCCTCGGTTGAAAGCATTTTGGTTAAGGTCATGCCAAGCTTACCCTGACCGACAATAATAATATGCATAATCAGTAATTCATCCTTTTTCAATGGTAATTATGTATTTTAGCCTTTTATTGAAAAAAGTCAACTGTTTTTTGATTTTTTCCATTCTTTGACGAGAAAAACAAGGGGGATTAGAATGAAAATGCCTACTATTGCCGATGCAAGAAAGATATGCGGAGGGGGAACAAGAACTGTTTCGCCGTAAGAATTCGAATATGTTGTTGCAGAGAATTTATCGGTGACGATTGAACCGATTTTCGGACCGATAATCATCGGAAGCATAACTGCGAATATCATTCTGACTCCCTGGAACTGACCTGCTTTATCCTCGGGAGTGAAGTCACGGATTGCCGCTCCGAGAAGAATCATGAGCATTCCGTAGCCGCCGATTGCAGTTGCCATTGAAACTGCGAATTTAATAAGATGGCTTCCTGCAAAATGAAGAGCGGTCAGACCTACACAGAAAAGAAAAACGGCAGGTAAGGCGAATTTTGCCTTGCCGAGCTTATCCATGAGGAATATCGAAGCGACAACTCCGGCAAGAACTGCGAGAATGATGATGCCGGCAACTATTGCGGATGGAATGCTGAACTGCGTTTTGAAATCAACCTGATGCTCAAGATAGATGAATATATAGGGAAAAAACACCTGACTTGCAATTGCATAGATTCCCATACAGCAGAGTGAAAGATAAAGGCTTTTATGGGATTTGATAACACTCGGTCTGAAGCCGTAAATGAGGTCGCTCCAGAAATTGCTTTCGGTTTTTTCTCCCGAAAGGGATTCCTTAACGGTGAAAATTCCGAGAATGCCGCAGATAACAACAAGAATTCCGAGACCGAGGAAGCAGGGAGAATAATTATTGCTGTCGCCTGCAACTGCACCGAAAACAGCTGTAACAAGAACGAGAGCAACAACGGGAAGGATTGCGAGAAGACCTTCAACCTTTGCTCTGTTTGAGGTTGAGGTGACATCCGTTACCCATGCGTTGAAGGCTGAATCGTTGCTGGTTGAGCCCATGAAGGTCATAATGCAGTCCATGATGATTGTTGTTGTGACGGTCGCCGAAAGAGCCGCCGCCGAGGTTGCTTCCTTTCCGATAAGTGCACCGAGGTTTTCTCTTGAAATGAAGGCAAAGACCATAACGGTTATGCCCCATGCGATATATCCTGCGTTGAGAAAGATTTTTCTTTTGCCGAGCTTATCGCTCAATGTGCCCATGAGAAAGGTTGCAATAACCGCAACAACCGAGCTTGCGGCAACCATAGTTGAAATATCCTGCGTTGTGCCGCCGAACGAAAAGAGAAATGTGTTGAAGAAGTTGTTTTCAACCGCCCAGGCAACCTGACCGATGAATCCGAAAAGAATGATGTTGAACATCGTGAGCTTTCCGAGCTTTTCACTTTTTGCCATTTTTTCTTTCTCCTCTTGATTTGATATGTTTAATTCCGATAAGTGCCGTTGCAACGCCGCCGAGAACATAAAGAGCATCTGCGGCAATATGGATGTTTCTGCTTTCTCTGTCCGTAAAGTTTCTGAATATCGGTCCGAGGCATTCGCATTTCAGACCGAATTCCTTGAAATGCTTGATTTCATCGGTAAACGAATTCAGGTTGTTTTCGTCAATTGTTACGCATCTGACCATTGAATGGCAACCGTCTGTGTATGCTCTGAATCCGGAGGTTTTGTGCTGAGCAAGATAAATGTCATCGAAATATCCGCTGAAATCATTGAGATGGTCATGACCGAAGAATGCGGCAAGAATTCCGCCGACTCTCTTCCAGCTTGCAAATTGACCGTTGTTAATATCGGGAGCACAGGGACCCTCGCCGAGGTAGCCCTTGCAACCATTTTTGAGCATATAGAAGGTATCGCTCTTGCCTCTGAACCCTCTTGTTGCCCAGGGAAGCTCCCATATTTTTGCTTTTCTGAATAATTTATATTCCTCGGGAACGGGAATATGCTGAAAAACGAATGCCGGCATCGGCACACCGCCGTTGATTTCCCTGAGCTTTGCACTTTCGTCTTCAAACCATCTTATCTGGTCGCTGTGAACATAATCATAGTGGCAGACATCCTTGTCTTCACCGAGATTGTTTGAATCAATGAACCAAAGGCAGAATTCGGGAGTTTTGCCGTCTTCGGAATAAATAAGCTCCTTGAAGTTTGCGTTCCCCGTTATTTCTTCGGGAGTGTCGTTACGCATTATCAGCCCTTCGATTGAATTGCAGATTTCAACAACCTTGTCTTCTGCACCGTGGTCGTGCTCATGGTTTCCGAGAATTGCCGCAACAGGAATTTTTCTGTCTGTGATGGGTTTTATGACAGCCTCCATCATTTTTTTGAATCCATCAGGGTCTTTTTCAACCTCTCCTGTTGAGCAGTTGTCGCCCATAAGCACGCAGAGGTCAGGCTTATATTCCTCAAGAGCCGCATTCATGAGCTTTTGCATATCCTTGAATTTGGGATTTGTTTTATAGTCATAGGTTTCGTGAATATCGCCGAAGATAAGTATTTTGAATTTTCCGTTATTGAATTTAAGCATTTTCAACCTCCGAAATATAGATGTGTTATTTTAACATATGTGCAAAGCTTTTTCAATCGGTTGTAAAAATAATCTTGTGCAGGAAAGAAATATGTGATAAAATGCAAATCAGAGGTGAAAATAAATGAAAAAATTTGTTTCGGTAATTCTTTCTCTTTCAATCGTTTTCGTTCTTGCCGCTCCCGCTTCATTTGCCGCAGAGGATAAATGCAGCTGCGGAATCAATCCGACCATCTATGTCGGTCCTCTCGGCAACACGGATATTTATGAAAATCCGGACACCGAAAACGAAAGAGTTATTTTCAGACCGCAGACAAAATCAATTCTCGACATTGTCGGAAAAATTCTTCCGTCACTGCTCATGCTTCCGATTTTCAGAAACTATGATAAATTCGGAACTGCTCTCATTGATGCGGTCAATGATGCAATGGGTGCAATGGCTCTTGACGGAAACGGAAATTCCGCTCCGAATGTCAGCGTTAAGCTTGAAAAGCCGACAGGCAGTGACCACGGAATAAACAAGGATTATTATTTTCACTATGACTGGCGTCTTGACCCTGTTGAGGTTGCGGCTCAGCTCAGAGAATTCGTTGAAGAGGTCAAGAAGCTGACACGTCACGAAACAGTCAATTTCAGAGCTTCGTCAATGGGCGGAGTTGTTGCAATGTCATATTTCCATGAATACGGCTATGACGATGTTGATGTCTGCATCTTCCAATGCTGTCCGCTTCAGGGAACTGCCGTTGCGGGCGACCTTCTTTGCAGAAGGCTGAAGCTTGACGGAAAGGCTCTGCTTGATTACGGCACAACAGCTTTTCCCGTTGTTGACGGCGGAAGCCTTGCTCTCAATCTTCTTTTCAACGGTCTTTATTATTCGGGAATTATTGATGCTGTTATGAAGGCAGGCGGTAAGCTTCTTGAAAATCTTCAGACAAGAGTTTTTGACGAGCTTATGACACCTGTTTTCGGAACTCTTTTAGGCTTATGGGCATTCGTTCCCGATGCTTCATACGAGGAGGCAAAGAGAATAAATCTTGACCCCGAAGCTCAGGCAGGTCTGATTAAAAAAGCAGACTATTATCATTATAATGTTCAGTGCAAGGCGGAAGAAATCCTCAAGTGTGCACTCGATGAAGGCACTAAAATCATGATAGTTGCAGGCTACGATATTCAGAGGACTCCGCTTGTTGAATCAATCACCTCTGACAGCGACGGAACAGTTGACACAAAATATGCTTCGGCGGGTGCAACTGTTGCCGAAAGAGGACAGACTCTCGGTGCAGATTATGTTCAGAAGGTTCAGGACGGCCATAACCATGTTTCTCCCGACGGCAGAATTGATGCTTCAACCTGCATTCTGCCCGAATACACATGGTTCATCAAAGGAATGCTTCACGCAAACTGTCATGACGGAATCAGAGAGTTGTATAACTGGTTCGCATATTCAGACGAGGATTTAACCGTTTTCAGCAATCCGAAGTTCACCCAGTTTTTGCAGAATGACAAGCCGAATTTGCGTGTTATCGCTCTGGGTAACTTCGCTCCCGGTGCAACTGCTCCGACCTATGAGAAGATTGATTCGGTTTATACGGATAAGCTCGCACCTGCAATGGATAAATTCTTCGGATTTCTTGACACAATCAGGGGATAATTTCACAGAAAAAGCAAAAAATATTCGGGAGAGATTTTCCCGAATATTTTTTATGGAATGATGTTATGTTTGCTCAGGTTAAATTATCCGCCCGTCGTGCACTTTTAGGAGAAGAGCTTTCCGTCTTGCCGGGAACATTCCTGCTGATGTTTTTCTTCCTGCTTTTTTCGCTCTGCAATGCAGGGCTGACGGTTTTGCCGTATGACATTCCGCCGTCAGTCCTTTCTGCAACGGCATTTTTATCAGCTCCGCTCGCACTTTTCTGCATTTCTCCGCTCAAGCTCAGGATGCAGAGAAGATATATTCTGCTCTATTCCGGCACACGCTCATCTGACGGAGTTGATTTTGAAAGCGGAGTGAATTCCTGCATTCTCAATCTGTTTCTGTTTTTCATAAAGCTTTTTTATTTTGCGGTTTATGAAGCCGTACCATTTGTTGCGGTTTTCTTTTTACTGAAAAAGCTTCGTGAAGAAAACATGAGCGAAAAAATTGTTCTGTCAATCGCAATCGGAATTGCAGCTGCGTTCCTGATTGGAGCAGTTACATTCTTTATTCATATTCAGAAATATTCAAGAGCGGAATTCTATCTTGCAAGTTACAGGGGGATTTCGCCGCTTGAAGCGATAAGCTTAAGCATAAAGCACACCGAAGGGAAGCTTCTGAACACGGCTCTTTTTAAAATCGGATTTATTCCGTGGCTTTTTCTCTGCATTTTCGGATTGCCCGTGCTCTATGTTTTGCCTTATTATAAACAGAGTTTAACTGCTCTGTTTATTGAATATTAAGCAGCTTCCTGAGATACTTTCCCGTATAGGATTCGGGGCACTCTGCAACCTCCTCGGGAGTGCCCTGTGCAACGATGGTGCCGCCGCCGTCTCCGCCCTCGGGACCGAGGTCAATTATATGGTCGGCAACCTTGATAACATCAAGATTATGCTCAATGACTATGACCGTGTTGCCCGAATCAACGAACCGCTGAAGCACCTCAATGAGCCTGTGAACATCTGCGGTGTGCAGACCTGTTGTGGGTTCATCAAGAATATAGCAGGTCTTGCCTGTTGAATGCTTTGCAAGTTCGGTTGCAAGTTTCACTCTCTGTGCTTCGCCGCCCGAAAGCGTTGTTGCAGGCTGACCGATTTTAACATAGCCGAGACCGACATCATAAAGCGTTTTCAGTTTCTTATGAATTTTCGGCTGTGCCTCGAAGAAATACATTCCCTCTTCAACCGTCATTTCAAGCACATCATAGATTGTTTTGCCCTTGTACTTGACTTCAAGAGTTTCATGGTTATATCTCTTTCCGCCGCAGACCTCGCAAGGAACATAAATATCCGCAAGGAAGTGCATTTCGATTTTGACTATGCCGTCACCCTGGCAGGCTTCGCATCTGCCGCCCTTGACATTGAAAGAGAAGCGGTTCGCCTTGTAACCACGCTTTTTTGAATCAACGGTTGCGGCGAAAAGCTCACGGATGTCGGTGAAAACGCCCGTATAGGTTGCAGGGTTGGAGCGTGGAGTTCTGCCGATGGGGGATTGGTCAATATTAATAACCTTGTCAAGATTTTCCGCACCCTCTATTCTGTCGAAGGAACCGCAGATTTTTTTTGCATTGTTTAGCTCGCAGGCAAGATGCTTATTCAGAATTTCATTGACGAGAGAGGATTTTCCGCTTCCCGAAACGCCCGTTACACAGATGAATTTTCCAAGAGGGAAATTAACATCAATATTGCGAAGATTGTTTTCCTTTGCACCGAAAACGGTAAGCATCTTTCCGTTGCCTTTTCTTCTCTTTTCGGGAATGGGAATGGATTTTTTGCCGCTCAGATACTGACCTGTGATTGATTTTTCGCAGTTCATAATATCCTGTGCAGAGCCGCAGCAGATGATTTCGCCGCCGTGAATTCCGGCACCCGGACCGACATCAACAATATAGTCAGCCGCAAGCATTGTGTCTTCATCATGCTCAACAACAATAAGAGTGTTGCCGAGGTCACGAAGCTCCTTGAGGGTGTTGAGAAGCTTTTCATTATCTCTCTGATGCAGTCCGATGCTCGGCTCATCGAGTATATAAAGCACTCCCATAAGAGAAGAACCAATCTGCGTTGCAAGGCGAATTCTCTGTGCTTCGCCGCCGGAGAGGGTTGCGGATGAACGGGCAAGAGAAAGGTAATCAAGACCGACACTCGAAAGGAATGAAAGTCGGCTCTTTATTTCCTTGAGAATCATATCCGCAATCATCTTTTCTCTTTCGGAAAGCTCAAGATTTTCAATGAATTTTATCTCTTCCTTGATTGATTTATTGACGAAATCGTTGATGCTTATGCCGCCGACGGTTACGCTCAAGGATTCCTTTCGAAGTCTTGCACCGCCGCATTCATGGCATTTTTCAATTGTCATCAGCGATTCAATATCGGCTCTTGAGGCTTCGCTCGTGCTCTCGGTATAACGGCGTTCGAGATTGTTGATTATTCCTTCAAAATCGGTCATATAAGTTCCGGAGCCGTATTCCGTGCTTCTCGAAAGCTTGATTTTCTTGCCGTTTGTGCCGTAGAAAATTACATTTTTCGCCTTTTCGGAAAGCTTATCAAACGGAGTGTCGAGCGAAAAATCATAGGCATTCGCAAGACCCTCCATATACATCTGCGAAATAGTTCCGCCGTCATTCTTGGACCAGCCGCTTGCCTTGATTGCTCCCTCACGCAGGGAAAGACCTCCGTCAGGCACAACGAGAGTAGGATTTATTTTTGAAAATACACCGAGACCCATACATTTCGGGCAGGCACCGAAGGGATTATTGAATGAAAATGAGCGTGGCTCAAGCTCTTCAATGCTCACTCCGTGCTCGGGGCAGGCGTAATTGAGCGAAAAAAGAAGCTCTTCGCCGCCGATAACATCAATCATCAACAGACCCTCGGAAAGACCTGTTGCCGTTTCAACGGATTCCGCAAGCCTTGAACGGATGCCGTCCTTGATAACAATTCGGTCAACGATAACCTCAATATTGTGCTTGATGTTTTTATCAAGCTTTATTTCTTCGGAAAGGTCATAGGTGATTGAATCAACCCTGACTCTTGCGAAGCCGCTTTTTCTGATGCTCTCGAATTCCTTTGCGTATTCGCCCTTCTTGCCTCTTGCAATCGGAGCGAGAATTTGGATTTTTGATCCCTCTTCAAGCTCAAGAATTTTTGAGGTTACATCATCAACGGTCTGCCTGCGTATTTCTCTGCCGCAGACGGGGCAATGAGGAATGCCTATTCTTGCATAGAGCAGACGCAGATAATCATAGATTTCCGTAACCGTGCCAACGGTTGAACGGGGATTTTTCGAGGTTGTTTTCTGGTCGATGGATATAGCAGGTGAAAGCCCTTCAATTGCTTCAACATTAGGCTTTTCCATCTGACCGAGAAACTGCCTTGCGTAGGATGAAAGAGATTCAACATATCTTCTCTGACCCTCGGCATATATCGTATCGAATGCAAGCGAGGATTTGCCCGAACCCGATAAACCCGTAAAAACAACGAGCTTATCCCTCGGAATGCTCACATCAACATTTTTGAGGTTGTGTTCTCTGGCACCTCTGACAACTAAATTTTTGTTTGCCATATCATTTACCTTTCCGAAGCTTTTCTATTCTGTCACGAAGATAGGCGGCGTGCTCAAATTCAAGAATTTTTGCAGCTGCCTTCATTTCGGTTGTCAGTCTGTTAATGAGAATTTCTCTTTCTTTTCTGCTCATCTTTGAAATATCGCCGTCTGAATCTGCCTTTGAAGAAATTTCGATAATTTCATGAACATCCTTGACGATGGTTTTCGGAATTATTCCGTTTTTCTCGTTGTATTTCATTTGCTTTCTGCGGCGGCGTTCCGTTTCGGTTATTGCCCTTTCCATTGACGGAGTTACGGAATCGGCATACATGATAACCGTTCCATCGCTGTTTCTTGCGGCTCTGCCTATGGTCTGAATGAGAGATGTTTCGGAACGCAGAAATCCCTCTTTATCAGCATCAAGAATTGCAACGAGAGAAACCTCGGGAATATCAAGACCCTCACGCAGAAGATTGATGCCTACAAGCACATCGAATTCTCCGAGACGAAGCCCTCTGATTATCTCCATTCGCTCAATCGTGTCAATGTCATGGTGCATATATCTTACCTTGATATCAAGATTTTCAAGGTAATCGGTTAAATCCTCCGCCATTCTCTTTGTGAGAGTTGTGACAAGAACCCTTTCTTTTTTCTCAACACGCATATTGATTTCCGAAACAAGGTCGTCAATCTGTCCTTCAACGGGTCGGACTGAAATTTCAGGGTCGAGAAGACCTGTCGGTCTGATAACCTGCTCGGCAATCTGTGCACTGTGTTCCTTTTCGAAATCCCCGGGAGTTGCACTGACGAATATTTTCTGATGGGTGCGTTCATAGAATTCATCGAAGGTGAGCGGTCTGTTGTCATATGCAGACGGCAGACGGAAGCCGAAATCAATCAGGCTTGTTTTTCTTGCTCTGTCGCCGCCGAACATTGCTCTGACCTGCGGAAGAGTAACATGGGATTCATCAACAAAAAGAAGGTAATCATCCGGGAAATAATTCAGAAGCGTGAACGGAGCGGAGCCGGGTTCTCTGCCTGACATAACTCTTGAATAGTTTTCAATTCCCTTGCAGAAGCCCGTTTCACGAAGCATTTCAATATCGTGCTCCGTTCTTTCTCTGATTCTCTGTGCTTCAAGAAGCTTCCCTTGACCTTCGAATTCCGCAACTCTGTCAAGCATTTCGCTGTAAATTGCGGAAATTGACTTTTCCATTTTATCGGGATTGATTACATAGTGAGAAGCGGGATAAATCGCAACATGGGAAAGAACCGCTTTGACCTGACCCGTGAGTGCATTTATTTCGCTGATTCTGTCTATTTCATCGCCGAAAAATTCAATGCGGATTGCCGTTTCGTTTGAATAAACGGGAAAAACCTCAATCACATCGCCACGCACTCTGAATTTATTACGGCTGAAATCAATATCGTTTCTTTCATACTGAATGGAAACAAGCTTTTCAATCAGCTCATCTCTGCTCTTTTCCATGCCCGTACGCAGAGAAATTACCATGCTTCTGTAATCAATCGGGTCGCCGAGGGTATATATGCAGGATACGCTGGCAACAATGATAACATCTCTTCTTTCGGAAAGAGCGGAGGTTGCCGAATGGCGGAGCTTATCTATTTCATCATTGACCGCCGAATCCTTTTCAATATAAGTGTCAGTTGTTGCGATATATGCTTCGGGCTGATAATAGTCATAATAAGAAACAAAATATTCAACGGAGTTTTCGGGAAAGAATTCCCTGAATTCGCTGCATAGCTGTGCCGCAAGAGTTTTGTTATGAGCGAGCACAAGAGTGGGTCTGTTGACCCTTGCAATAACATTTGCCATAGTGAAGGTTTTGCCCGAACCTGTTACTCCGAGCAGAGTCTGCTCTGCATAGCCTTTGTTTATGCCGTCAACAAGCTCCTCAATCGCCTTCGGCTGGTCACCGGTGGGAGCGTATTTAGAATGCAGAATGAATCTGTCCAAGCTGAAACCTCCTTCATAATCGTATACATTATATTATAGCACAAATGTTCAGCGAAAGTAAATATATATTTTAAAACAAATTGCAAGTTTGACAATCTGACTGATTAGTGATATTATGTTTTTCATCAGGAGCAGACTTATGCTCATTTTCGAGAGAGGAAAATTATGGATTTTATTAAAACTGAAATTGACGGATGCTTTGAGGTTGTGCCGAAGGTTTTCGGTGACAACAGGGGATGGTTCTATGAATCATATTCCAAAAAAGCATTTGAAGAAAACGGCATAAACATTGATTTTGTTCAGGATAACCGTTCTTTTTCCGAAAAAAAAGGTACTTTAAGAGGACTTCACTGCCAGAAAGACCCTTATTCGCAGTCGAAAATCGTCACCTGCCTTCGTGGAGAAATCATTGATGTTGCCGTTGATATAAGAAAAGGTTCGCCGACATTCATGAAAAAGGTCATGATTAAGCTTACGGGCGAAAACAAAAAAATGCTTCTCATTCCGAGAGGATGCCTTCACGGCTTCGTTTCGCTGACGGAGAATGTTGAAATCTCATATAAGGTTGATAATCTCTATGAGCCGTCTGCGGACAGAAGCATAAAATTTGATGACCCCGAAATCGGCGTTGAATGGGGAAATATCAATCCCGTTCTTTCCGAAAAGGATAAAAATGCACCGCTTCTCAAGGAAAGCGATGTTGAATTCAATTATTAATTTCTGCCAATGAATAACGGCGGAGTTTCGGTCAATAATATCTGTGAAAAGCAGATAAGGAGTTGAAACTTATGCTTGACAAAATTTCATTGGCTCTCGTCATTATCGGCGCAATCAACTGGGGCGCAATCGGACTTTTTCAGTTTGATATTGTTGCATGGATATTCGGCGGTCAGGGAGCAATTCTCAGCAGAATAATCTATACTCTCGTTGCTCTCGCAGGTATCTGGTGCATTTCGCTTCTTTTCAGAGATTCTGACAGCGTTGCGTTATCCGACAATGATTCGGACTAAAGGTCCGTATTGATGCCATAAAAAAAGAAAAAGAAGAGTTGGAGGGTTCTGTCCGGCAACAGACGGCCTTAAAGCTCTTCTTTTTTATCATTATTGCAGACACGGGCAGGAAAAATCTCCTGCCCGTGAAATCATTCGATTAATCAGCCTTCAATGTTCTTCTTGAGAGTTTCATATTCAGCCTTGAGAGTTGCGGGAAGTCTGTCAAACTTTGCATAGAATTCGCCGATGCCCTCAACCTCTGTTTTCCAGAGAGCCTTATCAACCGAAAGAATTTCTTCAAGCTGAGCCTTGCTGACTTCGCCTTCAAGACCTTCGAGGTTGATGTCGTCTGCATTGGGAACGAAACCGATGGGAGTTTCAACTGCATCAACCTTGCCTTCGCAACGGTCAATAATCCAGTCAAGAACTCTGAGGTTGTCGCCGAAGCCGGGCCACATGAAGTTGCCATCGTCATCCTTGCGGAACCAGTTAACATTGAAAATCTTGGGAGCCTTTTCGGGGTCAAGACCTGCACCGATGTCAATCCAATGCTGCCAGTAATCAGCCATATTGTAGCCGCAGAAGGGAAGCATAGCCATCGGGTCACGCCTTACAACGCCGACTGCACCTGCGGCAGCTGCCGTTGTTTCGGAAGCCATGATTGAACCAACGAAAACGCCGTGATTCCAGCTTCTTGACTGATAAACGAGGGGAGCGAGCTTTGCTCTTCTGCCACCGAATACGAATGCCGAAATGGGAACACCCTGAGGATTTTCAAATTCGGAGCTGATGCAGGGGCAATTAACAGCGGGAGCTGTGAAACGGCTGTTGGGATGAGCACCCTTTTCCTCGCTTGTTTTGCCGTTCCACTTTGAGCCTTTCCACTCAATAGCGTTTTCGGGAGGGTTCTTGTCGAGACCTTCCCACCAAACGGTGTTGTTATCAAGGTTAAGAGCAACATTGGTGAAGATTGTGCCCTTCTTTGTTGATGCAAGAGCATTGGGATTGGACTTTTCGTTTGTGCCGGGAGCAACGCCGAAGAATCCGTTTTCGGGGTTGATGGCGTAAAGTCTGCCGTCCTCACCCTTTCTTATCCACGAAATATCATCGCCTACGCACCATACACGGTAGCCCTTTTTATAATATCCCTCGGGAGGGATAAGCATGGCAAGGTTTGTTTTGCCGCAGGCTGAGGGGAATGCGGCACAGATATATTTGATTTCACCGTTGGGCTTCTGGAGACCGAGGATGAGCATATGCTCTGCCTGCCAGCCTTCGTTCTTGCCCTGATATGAAGCAATACGGAGAGCGAAGCACTTCTTGCCGAGGAGAACGTTTCCGCCGTAACCGGAGTTAACAGAGATGATGGTGTTATCCTGCGGGAACTGGCATATGTATCTCTTCTCTTCGTCAATGTCGCACTTGCAGTGAAGACCACGAACCCAGTCGTTGCTGTCGCCGAGAGCTTCAAGAACCTTTGTGCCGACTCTTGTCATGATGCTCATGTTGAGAACAACATAGATTGAGTCGGTAAGCTCGATACCGATTTTTGAGAATTTAGAACCTACGGGACCCATTGAATAGGGGATAACATACATTGTTCTGCCCTTGTAGCTGTCTTTAGCTATATCGTAGAGCATTTTATAAGCTTCGGCAGGGTCCATCCAGTTATTTGTGGGACCTGCTTCTTCTTTTGAGGGAGCACAGATGAAAGTTCTTGCTTCAACTCTTGCAACATCGTTGACAGCAGTGCGATGAAGATAGCAGTCGGGAAGAAGCTCCTGATTGAGCTTAATCATTTCGCCGGTTGCACAGGCTTCTGCACGGAGAGCTTCAACCTGTTCCTTTGAGCCGTCAATCCATACAACCTTTTCGGGCTTAACGAGATCAATCTTTTCGTTGATCCATGAAAGAACGCTTTTATTGGCAGTCATTTTTTCCATAGTCCATTCTCCTTTCAATAGTCGGAAAAACAACTTTATTAACATTTTGCAGGATTGGAGCATTTAACTTGCAGAATTCAAGCTGTTCAAAACGGTGCTCCAACCTTACCCATCATAATTGTATCACGGAAACTTGAAAAGTCAATATATCAAAAAATAAAAACGAAGAAAATTTAAAACTTTTTTGTAATATCTTAACAATTTTTGTTGCTTATCGGCATTCTCACAAGCAGACTTAAGAGTGCTTTGCCGTTGAACGGAATGAGCGGATAGAGATAGCATTGACCCGTTACCGTTTTGACAGAAGCGAGCAGGGCGATTATTATTGCAATTCCTGCGATGAAACCATATATATTGAAAAGCCATATCAGCACGATGAGCATAACACGGAGCATTTTGAAGGCGTATCCAAGCTCAAAACTCGGCTGTGCAAAATTGGTCATAGCAACGAATGCCATATAGAGCACAACCTCGGAAACGAACCATCCTGCCGAAACTGCAAATTCTCCGAGCACGAGTGCACCGATAACGCCGAAGGAATTTGTCAGTGCAGAGGGAGTGTTGATTGAAGCGAGTTTCATAGTGTCGATAACAACTTCAACAATAAGCAACTGTGCAATGACTGGCACGGTGTTCGGCTCTTCGATTTTTATGAAGGAAAGCCATTCGGGAATGAAATCGGGATTGCTCACGAGCAGATACCATATCGGAATCATCAACAGGGTCAGAGCAAAAATGAACATCCGCATTATTCTCATGTATGAACCGACAACGGGGGACATATAGAAATCGTTGGTGTCCTGAAGAAAATCAAAAATGCCCGATGGAATTATCATTGCGGCAGGGGTGTTATCCGTTATTATCAGAATGCTTCCCTCAAGAATGCTTGCGGCGGCGGCATCGGGTCTTTCGGTGTAACGAACCTTCGGAAAGGGATTTAGTCTCTGCTTCGGAACGAGGCATTCGAGCAGACTTTCCTGACCCATCGTGAGAGCATCAATGTCAATGGAATTGAGCTTTTCGTTGAGCTTATTGAGCATCATTGTGTTGACTCTGTTTTCCATGTAGCACACAACAACATCCGTCTGCGATTTTTTTCCGATGGAATGTGACTGCATGGTGAGATTCACATCTCTTATTCTTCTGCGGATAAGAGCGGTGTTATATATGACCGATTCAATAAACCCGTCATGTGCTCCACGCAGAACACGGTCGTTTTCCGGCTCATCAACCGAACGCATGGGATAGGTTCTTGCGTCTGCGGCGAAGGCCTCGGAATAGCCTTCGATGATTATCCCGATGCTTCCTGAAAGAACACGGCTGATGAATTTTTCGCTGTCGGAAATAATATCCGTTTCGGCATAGGGGATGAACGCATCCGCAAAGGTTCTTGCGTCTGTTATGCCCTCAAGCTTGTCCGCCGTGAGCTTCATGATAAAGGATGTTATCTTTTCAGCCATATCGTCCTTGCAAAGCCCGTCAATGAAATATATTCTGACCCTTTTTTCGGCGGCTCTGATGTTTCTGCCGATTATGTCATAGCTGCAATTCAGCCTTAAGGAATTGTCGGTCATTTCAATATTTTT
>DCII01000032.1:1633-4130 GCA_002315935.1 Ruminococcaceae bacterium UBA1730 | reverse complement strand
ATATTTTTAATGTAATCACCTGTGAAATCTGCCATATTTTCCTCCGCAGAGGGACTGCCGCAAAGCAGTCCCTTTTTTAGGAAACGCTGAATAAATTTGCTTGCCGATTTAATCAGCGTTTCCTTAAATCTTGCTTGCCGATTTAATCAGCGTTTCCTTAAATCTTACTTGCCGATTTATTCAGCGTTTCCTTAATATTATTTGCGGAATTATCAGCGGTATTCGTTATAAAGATTGACTATTGCGTTCCATGTGAGCGGACCGACTGCACCGTTCTGCGGCAGACCCTTCAGCTTCTGCACGGCAATAACGGCGTTCTTTGTTTGCTCGCCGTAAACTCCGTCAACCGTAATGAGCGGAACAGCCTTGTTATTCTCTGCGATGACTCGAAGAAATGTCTGAAGCTGAACAACAACATTTCCGCTTGCACCGGTTGTGATTGTGTAGCCGGGGTACAAAAGCGAGGAATAGGATTTATATTCATCCGGCAGAGAATTCAGAGTGCTGTAATAAACATCCTGAAGTGCATACCATGTTGACCTGCCGACTATGCCGTCAACTGTCAGACCGTACTGACGCTGAAAAGTTCGGACAGCATTTTCGGTTTCCTCGCCGAAAATTCCGTCAACATCAATCTGAGGAAGACGGTCATTGAAATATCCGATAAATGCAAGGTAATACTGAATAATCTTGACTTCGTTTCCACGGCTTCCGCGCTTTAGCACGGTGCTGTAAATTCTTTCGATTTCGCTGATGGTTATGCCTTCGGAATAAAGCTCCGAAACTCTCTTGACGGCGTTATAAATCTGCTTGATTTTATACCATGTTGCTTTGCCGACTATGCCGTCAACAGTCAGATTGAATATGCTCTGGAACTGCCTGACTGCGGCTCTTGTTGAAGCTTCGAAAATTCCGTTCGTTTCGTTGATTTTTGTCAAAGAGGGATAGTTTGACCTGATTCTGTTAAGCTCCTTCTGTATTGTTCTGACCTCTTCGCCTGCCGAACCGAGCTTCAGAAGAACGCCGGGATAGGATTCGGGAATATCCCTTACGGGTGCATTCATGACGATGTTTATATCGTTTCCGTAATAATAACGCAGAATTTGTGACGGCGTTTTGCCTTGATTTGCAAGAGAAACGGAACCCCATTGCGAAAGTCCGTCACAGGTTACGGAGCGGCCGTCACAGTATTCGGTGAAATAAGGCTGAATCTGATTGCCCTTGACAACATAGTTGTTGAAAATGTTATCAACAATCTGGCTGATGTTTGTGAAAATATCCCTGCCGTCAATATACGCCTGGTCATAGGCGGTTGAGTTGGTTATATCAAAGCTGTATCCACGGCTTCGGTAATATTCGGAGTATACTCTGTTGAGAGCAAAGGAAATCTGGCAGTAAATGTTGGCAATGAGTGCATTGGTCGGCCAAGTGGGATAAATTTCGCTTGAAGCAACATTTTTGATGTAATCCGTGAACGGAACACGCACATTCGCCGCCGAGGATGATGGACTGCCGAGATGAACTGTTATATAATTCGGTATTACGGGGGTTGTCATAATTTCACTCCAATCAAAGAGAATTAATCTGACTTTCGTCAGTCACTATCGGGTCAGGCTCCGATGCTTCGGTTATTTCCGAGAGCATCTGAACGGGCTGAACTGATTCTATTTCGGAAAAAACGGGAACATTGCTGAACGCCGCCGAAACAAAACCTGCGTGCTCAACATAGACGGAATAGACCGAATACGGAAGAACCTTATTATCCGAGGGAGTGAGCGAAAGTGATTTTGCCGGAGCAGGCAGACGGACACTTGCGGTTTCGCCGTTTATGTTTGTCAATCCGTCAAAAAGGGTTATGTTTCCGCTCGGAAGAGGCAGAAAAATCATCACCCTTGCACTGCTGATGCCGAATACTCTGTCCGAAGCAAAGGCTTCAACTCGGAGCATTCCGTTTTCCTTGTGGTCGGAGAGAAATGCCGTTATTTCCGCACATCTTGTTTTTTGCTCGGCGGTTGCATTCGGGTCGGAAGAAATGCTTTCGCATTCTCTGATAAGGTTTCTGCGTATGTCCGAATCAGCTTCCCTTCCGTTGATAAGGTCGGGCGAAGAGGAATCCGCAACCGAAAAATTTCTTTCAGGCATTTCCGCCTCCGCATTCGGTTCGGTAATTTTTTCCTCTTTGGCAATTATCGGGTCACGGCGGTCACGCTGAACGGCAGAACCGCTCTGAATTGCGTTTGCAAGCACCGCTTCTCTTTCATCGGGAGCTACTGCCTCGGCGGCGGTTCTGCTGTTGTAGCTGACCGATGAATTCTTTTTGCTGTATTCGAGCATCTCTTTTTTGTATTTATCCATGAGCTTCTCAATATCTCTGTTATCCATTGACTTACCTCCTGTCATTTTTTCTCTATCATTATATTAAGCAGGTGTCTGAGGTGTGACGGGAATATTAAGAATGAAACGGGAATATAATTCTAAGGAAATGCTGATTAAATCG
>DCII01000032.1:0-1616 GCA_002315935.1 Ruminococcaceae bacterium UBA1730 | reverse complement strand
TCGGCAAGCAAGATTTTTGAGTATGTTTTCGGCACGAAAAAGGCACAAAACCACAGGAATACTTTGTGCGTTTCAAGGATTTGTAACGCATTTCACGCCAAAACAGACCCAAAAGATGCGACGATGCATTTGTTCGGCGTTTCCCTAATAAAGTATGGAGTAATGTTATGAACAATGATTTTGAACCCCCGAAAAAAAGAGAGGATGCTCCGGTAAGGTCGTCACGGAAAAAGAAATCGTCTGATAAAAGCGAAGCCTTCGTAAAACTGCTGAAAATTCAGATTGCTCTCTGTGCGGTCGGAGTGGCGGCAATATTTCTGATTTCGAAGGTCAGCCCGAACGCCTTTGACAGAATGAAAGCGGATTTTTCCAAAATAACAGAAAAGAACATGAGCATAGGCGAAATAATCGAAAGGGTGAAGAGCGGAGCGGAATATGTTGCAAAGCCGTTTGATGAAGAGATAACGGAAAATTCAACCGTGAATGACGAAACGGGAGAAACAATCGCAACCGCATCCTTCACAAACGAAAATTCCGGCGGCAGAGACATCGAAGAAAAGGAAGCGGCAGAGGGTACATCCTTTGCCTCATACAAAATAAACGCAAATCCGTGTATGCCTGTTGATTCAAAGAGGGTCACATCCGCTTTCGGTTACAGAACAAATCCTATTTCCGGCAATTACGGCTTCCACACGGGAATTGACCTTGCAATAAAGAGCGGCTCGCAGGTTAAATCGGTTTTTTTCGGAACAGTTGAAGAAACAGGCGAAGCGGAGGACTGGGGAAAATATGTGCTGATAAAGCATTCAGACGGGCTTGAAACCTATTACTGCCATCTTTCCGAAATCTACGCAGAGGAGGGAGCAGTTATCCGCAGGGGAGAGGTTATAGCCCTTTCGGGCTCAACGGGTTGGTCAACGGGTCCGCATCTGCATTTTGAAGTCAGAATTGACGGAATAAGAGTTGACCCTGCTCTTCTTCTTTTCCCGGACGACTATGAAGCTTAGTTTTGCATCAACCGACATCAGAATAAATATATCCTTTGCGGCAATAATCACCCTCATGCTTATTATTGACGAAAGCGGAATATGTGCACTTGCACTTTTTTGCTGTGTTATTCACGAAGCAGGTCACATTCTCTGCCTGTGGGCAATGGGCGAAAAGCCCGAAAGGATAGTCTTTTCATTTTACGGAATAAAACTTGAAAGGTTGCCGACTGCGTTTCACGGAAGAATAAACGAAATAATTATTTTTGCATCGGGACCATTTGCAAATCTTGCACTTTCTCTTTTTCTTATTCTTGTTTCTGCGGCGAACGGAACGCTGAAAACATGGTCGCTGATAAGTCTGATAACGGGTCTTTTCAACCTCATTCCGATAAGACCTCTTGACGGAGGAAACATTCTTTTTTCTCTGCTGTGCCGATTCATGAAAACCGAAAAGGCGGAAGCGGTCTGCGATGCTGTTTCCATTGCGGTCACGATACCGCTTCTGTTTGCAGGGATCGTTGTTGCCGCAAAAACGAGGAATTATTCTTTGCTTGCTTCCGCCGTTTATCTTATCGGAGCCGGAATATCGGATAAAAAAAGAATGGCTCTTTTCTTAAAACCGTGGAA
>DCII01000012.1 GCA_002315935.1 Ruminococcaceae bacterium UBA1730 | reverse complement strand
TTTGTGCCTTTTTCACGCCGAAAACATACTCAAAAATCTTGCTTGCCGAGTTAATCAGCGTTTCCTTATGATTTATTCAGCGTTTCTTTAATAGGTTGATGAAATTATGTTTATCTGCGTTATGATTCGGTCTGCAAGGTCGGTTGCGGCGGCTTTGCTCATTCCCGTGCCGCCGGAAAAAGCATCGTGGCTGATTTCAACAACGGGAAACACCTGCCAGATACCCGGTTTATTTGTGCCGGCGGAATAATCGCAGAAGGGTTCTGTTGACGGATGGAGAGCTGAAATTGTGTTGACCGTTCCGTCATTAGGCCACCATGTTTCGTCAACAACTATGTTGCTGTTCATTGCAGTGCCCTTGAATTTGCCCATCATATTTGCAACGGGCGAACCGCTTGCAACCTGATAGCCTGTTTTTTCATCCTTCTTCGTTGAACAGCCTGCATAAGAATAATAATAAATATCATCTTGAATAGAAATGATTTCATTCAGCTCTGCCGCACCCTTCAGGGTGAGGTCATAGAAGCCCGTGTCGGGAGTTGAAATCAGCTTCTGAACATTTTCTCTGTTAAGCTTCAGACCGTCTGAAAGATTCCATTGAGCAAAATCGGTGTCAAAAATATCATTCACATTATCGCACATTCCGAGAACTGCAAAGAGATTATAAAGAATTTTAACAAGAGCGGCATCGGAGTTGCTGTTTGTCAGAACATCGGTCATGGTTGTGCCGTTGTGGGGAGATGCAAGAGTTGTGATTGAATAAATCCAGCCGTCATGACCGCCCGCAAAGAGGGGAGAAAGCTCGCTTTCTGCGGTTGATGATTTTTCCTCTGCATTTCCGTCTGCCATGAGAGCTGCAAGAAGTCTGACGGTGTTGCCGCCGAAGCTGTGAGCGATAAGGTTAACCTTTTTATCCTTGCTCCAGCCCTTGAAAAGAGGCTCTGAATAGGTTTTGCCGTATCTTTCGTGGCCGTATTTTTCGCTGTGAGCCTTGCCGTAGTCAACCCTTGTGCCCGTGAGCTGAGCATAAAGCTCGCAGGCTCTGTCCCATGCACTTGAGAATGAGCCCATTGATGCTCCGTAGCATTCGCAGACGGTTGAATCGAGATATTCTGCAAGGTCGCCGTTGAAGGCTCCCCAATAATCAAGAGTGTCGGAAAGTCCGTCATCAAAGCCCCAGCCAGCATAGCCGTGAACGAGCACATAGGGATAGGGCTGATTTTGATTTTTTATTGCAACAGTCGGCGAAAATGTGCCGACTCCGCATATGAGCTGAATAAGTGCAAGAATCCATGAAAAAATGCGGAATAATATTTTTAGCATGGCAACCTCCGAAAATATTTTTTCTTTATTAAAACACTATTTGGTATCCGTGTCAACATCTGAATAAAAAATAGACCTCGCCTAAAACGGCAAGGCCATTGAGAATTAAGGAAACGCTGATTAAATCTTGCTTGCCGATTTATTCAACGTTTCCCAAAAATCATACCCACCACATTTCGCCTGTGGATTCGGTAACAAGAACCTCTTTGAGGAATGAAACTGCCTTTGAAAGACCTTCATTCTGGCTCATGAGCGAATCCTCATGCTCAATGCTGATTGCATAGTCATAGCCGACCATGCGGAGATTTGAAATCATATCCTTCCAGTAGGAATAATTGTTGCCGTAGCCGACTGAACGGAAAATCCATGAACGGTTGATTTCATCGCCGTAGGGCTTGGTGTCAAGAACGCCGTTCACTGCGGTGTTGTATTTATCAATCTTTGTGTCCTTTGCGTGGAAATGGAAGATTGCATCGCCGAGCTTGCGGATGCAGGCAATTGGGTCCATTCCCTGCCAGATAAGGTGACTGGGGTCAAAGTTTGCACCGATTTCGGGTCCGACTGCTTCACGGAGCTTAAGGAGAGATTCCGTGTTATAAACGCAGAAGCCGGGATGAAGCTCAAGAGCAATCTTGTTAACGCCGTGAGCCTTTGCAAAAGCAACGAGGTCCTTCCAATAGGGGATAAGAACCTTTTCCCACTGCCAGTTGAGAATGTCGGTAAAATCATTCGGCCAGGGGCAGACTACCCAGTTGGGATATTTTGCGTTTTCGTTGTCGCCGGGGCAACCGGAGAAGGTGTTTATCTGATGAAGACCGAGCTTTTCGGCAAGAAGAATAGTGTTTCTGATTGTCTTATCAAAATCGGCGGCAATTTCCTTGTTGGGATGAACGGGGTTTCCGTGGCAGGAAAGAGCACTTATTTCCACATCGTATTTCTTGATAAGAGCCTTGAATTCTTCAAGCTTCTTTTCGTCTGCAAGAAGAACTTCGGGGTCTGCATGAGCGTTTCCGGGATAACCGCCGCAGCCGATTTCAATCATCTCGATGCCGAGTGATTTGAAATACTTGAGGGATTCCTCAAGCGAAAGATTTGAAAGTAAAGTTGTGAATACTCCGAGCTTCATAACCGTTTCTCCTTATTTCTCTATTGATTTAAGATATTTAAGACTTCTTGTGATGTCTTCAAATCCTGTGGGTTCGGGGTCGTCATTCTCAACAACAACCCATTCGAGCTTAACATCCTTTGCGGCTTTCATGATTGCAGGAATATCGTTGTTGCCTTCGCCGAGAGCCTTTGGATGGCCGTCAATGCCGTCTTTAAGATGGAAATAAACGATGTTATCCTTCTTTTCGGTGAGGAACTTATAGTTATCAACACCTGCATGGAAGCTCCAATAGGAGTCTATTTCAAGCGAGCAATAGCTGCCGATAACATCAATCGGAAGAAGCTTGTTGCGAAGAGGCTTGAATTCTTCTGTATGGTTATGGTAATAAACCTTCATGCCGTATTTTTCCATAGCGTATTTCTGAGCATCGCCGAGAATTTTGCCGGTATGCTTGCAGTCAACCATCGTCTTATGGGGAGCACCGCCTACGCCGATTGCCTTTGCACCGAGCTCATGCTGGAATTCAATCGTTTTTTCGAGATTTTCTTTTTTGAAATCATCAAGACCGATATGACCGCCAACGCAGACAAGACCGAGTTCATCGAGCTTTGCCTTGATTGTTTTTGCATCTGCTCCGAAGTAGCCTGCAAATTCAACGCCGTCATAGCCGATTTTTTTGATTTCCTCAAGAGCCTTGAGAAGAGTTTTTTCGTCTTTGATATGTTCTCTGACGGAATAAACCTGAACAGCATATTTCATTGTGTTTTCCTCCTGATTTGCCACATTCCGTGGCTTGATAGACTAATTATAGCAACCAATTCCATATTTTTCAAGGAATTATTTAATATATTTTTCCGCAATATCCGCCGCAAGGCGAACGCTTTCGGAGCAGGGGCGTTTTTTATAGTATTCTTTCGTTCTGCATTCGGGATTAGGGCAGGAAGCACCTTCGCCGAGCCCGAGAAGCTCACGGCAGATTATTGAGCCGCTTTCCTCTTTGAATTCGCCTGCCGCCTGCTGAATTAGGGCATAGAGAGCGGCTTTTTCTTCGTGATTATTCGGGTCGGTTGAAGCGTTGAGATATGAAAGAACCATAACCATACCGCTGACCGCTCCGCAGACCTCTCTCATTCTGCCCATTCCACCGCCGAAGCCTGCTGAAAGCTTTATTGCCGTTTCCTTATCAAGACCCGTTTCATCGCAGAATGCACAGAAAACAGCCTGTGCACAGTTCATTCCGCTTTCGAAAAGCTCCTTTGCAAATTCACCCTTGCTCATTTTACTGCCTCCGTAACCTCAAAGAATGTAACATTGTTTGCACCGAGGACTGCCTTGAAGCGGATTTCTCCGTCAACAACCGGCACTTCATAGGTTATCGGTTCAAGCCTTGAGCATTCGGCATATTTTTCATTATTCTGCCAGTAGATTTCCCTTGCTCTGCTGTCGTTGAGCATTCCGATAATATACGGGCATTGCGAAGACCAGCTTGAGCAATCGTCTGTTATGTTATATTTTTCACGGTCTTCAAGCCAGTCATCAAAATAGTTGCAGTCATCATTGATTCTGTATTCCGTGACCTTAACTCTCTCTCCCTTGAATTGCGGAGCGTTGATTTTTATATCGGAGGCGACCGTTTTTCCGTATTCAAGGTCATTTTTGAAATTATAGGTCATGATGTTGAGCGTGTTTTTGCTTTCATCAAATGCGGCATAGGTTCTGACCTCTGCACCCGCAACAAGACCTTTCCTTGTTGCTTTTGTTTTCGCAAGCTTTGAATCGGCAAAGCCTGCAATATGCTTTGAAACATGGTAGCTCAATGTGGGGTTTCCGTGGATAAGTCCCTCGGAGAAATAATACCAATGAGAGAAATAATCAATATCGTTATCAATCATCTGACCGTAAATTCTTGCATCGAATGCCGCCTGCCAGATATAGCCGACAGTTCTTGAGAGAAGCTGGTCTGTATCGCTTCCGCTGACCGTTCCGCAGAGAATTCTTCCCTCGTCAATGCCGTAAACAAGGTCATAAAGTCCGACTGATTCTGCCGTGTCACGAAGATAATCAATCGTTTTGGGAAGGGTCTTTCTTTTGCCGACATTGCCGGGAGCTGCTTCATAGTATGATGCCGAAAGGAAACAAATTCTTGAACCTTTTCCGCCTGTTTTATAGTTTGTTCCGTTGCCGCAATGCCTGATGAATATGGCTTCATCCCAGAGACCCTCCGTAACTCCCATTGCGTGAGCACCGACAAAGACATTTTCGCCAATGGTCTTCATAAGTGCATCAACGGTGTAGTCATAGAGCTTGCAATATGCGTCTGCGGAATCATTCGGGTCATTGTTGACGGTGTGAAACCAATCGCTGTTTTCAAATTCCGTCAGAACGCAGTAATGCCACTTAAGAAGCTCCTCCTTGCCGAATTCGTCAACGAGAGCCTGTGCAAGGTCGCACATATATTTATAGTATGCATCCCAGTCATCGGGAGGATAGACATTGACCGTCATTCCCTCAACCTTTGTTTCGGATGAAAATTTCTGCGGCACATTGCCGAGCTTGAGACAGGGCTTTGCTCCGAGAGAAAGAATGCCTCTGCAATTTTTGATAAGTCTTGAAAAATCGTAGTCGGTGAGGGTTGAACGGTCAGAGGGATTGATGAATGGGTCTCTTTCATCGTTGCCGCCCGAGCACTGCATGAGCTGAACATATTCAACGAATTCGAAAATATCGTTTTCTTCGTTCACGGTTGGTGAAACGAATTGATTACCCATTTCCCAGACATTGACATTGCTGACCTTGTTGCCGACCTTTTCTCCAAGCTGAGAAGCATCAACCGTGAATGAATAGGTTGTGAAAAGCGAAGAAAATGCGGCAATGATTGACATAATGAATGCAATAATCGAGTTCATAGCTTGTCTCCCTTATTCTGAAAGTCTGCTGTTATAAAGCTTATAATAAAAACCTTTTTTATCCAGAAGCTCATCATGAGTTCCCTGCTCGATGATTTTGCCGTCCTTCATAACAAGAATCATATCGGAATTCTTTATCGTTGAAAGGCGGTGGGCAACAATAAAGCTTGTTCTGCCCTGCATCATTTTATGAAACGCTTTTTGGATTTTTATTTCGGTTCTTGTGTCTATTGATGATGTTGCTTCGTCAAGAATGAGCATCGGCGGAAGGCAGAGCATAACTCTTGAAATGCAGAGAAGCTGTTTCTGCCCCTGCGAAAGCTCCGAACCGCTTTCGGAAATAATCGTGTCAAGTCCATTTGGAAGGCGTTTTATGAAGCTCCATGCGTGAGAAGCCTTTGCCGCTTCAATGATTTCATCATCCGTTGCATCGGGTCTGCCGATGGCAATGTTTTCTCTGACGGAAGCCTCTTTAATCCATGTGTCCTGAAGCACCATTCCGTAGCTCCTGCGAAGACTTTCTCTTGTTATATTCTGAATGTCAATGCCGTCAACCGAGATTTTTCCGCTGTCTGTGTCATAGAAACGCATGAGCAGATTGATAACAGTCGTTTTGCCGCATCCCGTCGGACCGACTATGGCAATTCTGCTTCCGCTCTCTGCGGAAAGGTTGAGATTTCTGATAAGCTCTTTGCTCTTATCGTAAGAGAAACAGACATTTTCGAGCTTGACTCTGCCGTCTGTGTTTTCAAGAGTGATTGCCGATTCCTTATCCGGCGTTTGCGGAGCTTGCTCAATCAGTTCAAAAAGTCTTTCGGCACAGGCAAGAGCATTCTGAAGCTCTGCAACAACTCCCGATATTTCGTTGAACGGCTTTGTGTATTGATTTGCGTAGCTTAAAAAGCACGAGAGAGCACCGACTGAAATTCCGCCGCTTATGACCGAAAACGCTCCCGAAAGACCTACTCCGGCATAGACCATACTGTTTATGAATCTTGTTGAGGGATTCACAAGAGAAGAGAAAAAGACCGCACGCAATGAATATTTTGAATAGCGTTCATTGATTTCATCGAATTCATCAAGGCATTTTCCTTCTCTCGAAAATGCGGTCATGATTTTTCTGCCGTTAATCATTTCGTCTGTGAAAGCGGTTTCTTCGCCCCGTGTTTTTGACTGAAGCTGAAACATACTGAAGGTTTTGCCTGCAATGAATTTTGCAACGAAGAGCGAAAGCGGAGTTAAAATCACAACAACGAGAGCGATTTTATAATTCACCGAAAGCATAAATCCCAATGTTCCGAGAATGGTGATAACTCCCGTGAAAAGCTGGGTAAATCCCATCAGCAGACCGTCTGCAAACTGGTCTGCATCCGAGATAATGCGGCTAACCGTTTCGCCGACAGGTTTTCTGTCAAAGTTAGAAAGGGGAAGAATCTGAAGCTTTTTCATTGCCGCATTGCGAACATCCCTGACAACTCTGAAGGATATGCGGTTGTTGAGCATATTCATTATCCATTGAGCAAGAGCCGAAATGCAGGCGAGAATGCCGATTACGGCGAGCATATTCTTTATGGATTTGAAATCAACATTGTTTTTCCCTATTATGCAGTCAATTGCTTTGCCTGCGAAAACGGGTATGCAGAGCGAGGAAGCAACGCTGACTGCGGCGAGAATAACGGAAAGAATCAGCAGAAATTTATATCTGCCGACATATTTAAGAACCTTTTTCAGGGCTGCCGAATTTAACTTCTTCATCCTGTCACCTCCCCGTCAAACTGCGAAAGGTGAATTTCTCTGTAAACCTCGCTTGTTTTCATCAGCTCATCGTGAGTGCCGATTTCAGCTTTTCCGTCTTCAAGAACGATAATTTTATCGGCGTGCATGATGGAAGATGTGCGTTGGGAAACAATGAATTTAACCGTTTCGGGATATTTTTCGCTGATTGCTTTACGCATGGCGGCATCCGTTGCGTAGTCAAGTGCAGAGGAGCTGTCATCAAGAATCAGCACTTCCGCTTTTTTTATGAGTGCACGGGCAACGGTAAGCCTCTGCTTCTGACCGCCTGAAAAGTTTCTGCCGTTCTGCTCAACCTCGGCATCAAGTCCGCCCTTTTCATGCACGAAATCCTTTGCCTGTGCCGTTTCGAGAGCGGAATATATTTCATCATCCGTTGCATTTCCGTTGCCCCAAAGCAGATTTTTTCTGATACTGCCCTTGAAAAGTATAGCTTTTTGCGGCACAACGGCAATTGAATTGCGAAGCTTTTCTTTCGAAATTGAGCTGACATCCATTCCTCTGAACAGCACCGCTCCGCAGGATGTTTTATAAAAAGAGGGAATAAGATTGATAAGGGTTGTTTTGCCTGCACCGGTTGAGCCGATAATTCCTATGGTTTCGCCCTTGAAAGCCTTGAAAGAAATTTCTTCAAGTGAATTCTCGTTCGAACCGTCATACGCAAACGAAACATTTTCGAATTCAACCACGGGAGAATTTTCATCGGAACTGAATGAAGGAGAATTTTCTTCATTGTCGAGGGCGAGCACATCCCTAACTCTTGATGCACAGGCGGCGGATTTTGTGATGGTGATTATGAGATTTGCGAGCTTAATCAGCTCAACGAGAATTTGAGACATATAATTATAAAGTGCAACAACAGCACCCGTTGAGAGAAGACCCGAATTAACTCTGACTGCACCTTTATAAATCAGCACGGCAATGCCGATATTGATGATAACGCAGGTGAGGGGATTGAGAAGAGCGGAAATTCTGCCGGTGTATTCCTGAATTGCGGTCAGAGCCGAATTGCGGTTTTCGAATTCTTCAACCTGTTCTTTTTCCTTGCCGAAGGCACGGATAACTCTTACTCCCGTCAGACTTTCTCTGACCGTGCAGAGCACCTTGTCGAGAGCCGCACGAACCTTTTTATTCAGCGGAATGCAGAGAAGCATTATTCCGAAAACAACAACCGAAAGAGCAGGGATAACTATGACAAAGGTCATTGCCGCATTTGCGTCAACTGTGAATGCCATTATCATTGCACCGAACACAACAAAGGGAGAACGCAGGAGAAGACGCAGACCGAGGTTTATGCCGTTCTGAATGCTGTCCGTGTCGCTTGTCATTCTTGTTATGAGGGTTGAAGTGCCGACTGAATCGAGCTTATCAAACGGAATAAGGCTGATTTTTTCAAAAAGAGCGTGGCGAAGCCTTTTGACGAAGCTGACTGCCGCAGATGCCGCAAAATACTGAGCCGTAATTGAAAATGCAAGTCCGATTATTCCGAGAAGCACGAGCAGACCGCACCTTTGCAGAATAAAGGATTTATCGCTTTTGGCAATTCCCGTGTCAATAATCGAAGCAATAACGAGAGGAACAAACAGCTCGAGCGTTGCCTCTGCCATCTTGAAGAGCGGAGCGAGAACGCATTGCAGTCTGCTGCCCTTGATGTATTCGGTTAATCTGACTTTGTTGTTCAAGGCTTCTGCTCCTTGTTCTTTTAGTGTGTTACATTATACCTTATTGTTGTTTATTTTGTCAATTTATTAATTGACCGCAGAGGAAAAAGATGATATAATAATTCAACAGACTATATTTCAGGAATGGAGAAAAACAAATGAATTTTTTAACAGGACTTGTGTTCAAAATCATTGACGGCTTTTTCAGCTTAGTAATTGCCGTTACTTCGGTTTTCTGCCCTCTCGGCAAGGAGCTTCCGACAACACCTGCTGACTTTACTCCCGTTCTTCGTTTTGCCGTTTGCAGTGATGTTCACCTCAGCGGCGAGGATGAAGACCCCCACGCAGAAAGATATGCAACATTCTTCGAGGATACATATGCCTATGCAGAAAATCAAGCATATAAGAATGTTGATGCTTTCGTTGTTGCAGGTGATATGACGGGTCGTGGAGAAGACGCACAGTATCAGAAGTTTGTTGAGCTTAACGAGGCACATCTTCGTGACGGTTCACAGCTCATAACCGTTCTCGGCAACCACGAATTTATCGCTTATCGTGATGAAGACCCCACAGTCGGCTACACGAAATATAAGGAATATATGAAGAGAGATGTTGATACCGATAATGTTATCAACGGCTATCATATTGTCGGCGTTTCATATGCAGACGATGCCAAGACCTTCACCGGCAAGGACTCATGGCTCAGAGAAACTCTTAATAATGCAAAGAGTGAAGATGCAACAAAGCCTATTTTCGTTATTCAGCATCCTGCTCCGTTCGGTTCAATCTACGGCAGTGTCAACTGGGGTAACCTCACAACAGGTCTTGTTTATCCCTCTTATCCGCAGGTTATGACCTTCTCCGGTCACTCCCACTATGCCGCAAATGACCCGAGGTCAGTCAATCAGATGTCGTATACATCAGTCGGTACGGGTTCGCTTGCCGCTTCAATCGTCAATGTCGGATATATTGAAGGCGACTGCGATGCTCCCGGCGATTCGGGAACCTACTGGATTGTTGAAGCAGATGCAAAGGGTAATGTCCGTCTTCAGCTTTATGATGCAGTAACTCATCAGTTCTTTGATAAGAATGAATATTATATTTCCGATATAACCAAGCGTTCGGCTCATTATCTTAACTGGAATAACCTCAGGTCGCTTGACACCACTCCCGTTTTCCCCGAGGGTGCAGCCGCAGTTGCAGGAAAAGATAATGACGGCAATATGATTCTTTCATTCCCCAACGCCGAATCCTACTGGGGCACAGAGAGCTATCAGATTGAGCTTTCAGGTGCAGGCAAGTTCTCGGATATTATCATTTCAAACTATGTCCGTGTTGATGATAACACAATGAATGTTATTGTCGGCGATATGCCATTCGGAACTTACAGCTACAAGATAACTCCCGTAAGCCCTTACGCAAAGACGGGCAAGGCTCTTACAGGCTCATTCGAATACGCAGGTGTTGTTTTAAACTGATTAAGAAAAAAAGAGCTGTGATACAACAGCTTTGATACAAAATATTACATAAAAATTGGAGTCAATCTAAGCTAAAAACAACTTAGTTTGGCTCCAAAATTTATTTCTTATGCAGTTTTTTTGTGCAATTTACTATCGCACATAGAGTTATGTCACAACCCCTTAACCTTATCTTAAAATAATATCTGCACTTTCGGCGAGATTATCAATGCCGTAAACGAAAAGAACCTGCGAAATATTGTTTTCGCTTATAAGAGCAGAAACGGGTTTTTTATAGTATCTTAAATCAACCATAATGATATTCGAATAATTTTCCGCAAGGAACGGAGCAAGGCAATGAGCAAAGGAATCTTTGATTATCAGAAGATTTCCGCCCTCGTTGCCTGTTTTGATTTTAACAAGGGAATGGTTTCCGTTCAGAAAAGCAACATATTTATCGCCCTGCTCAAGAGCATCGGCGAAAAACATATTGTCATAAAATTCATCCTTGCCGTCATTGATGATAACCTCAGCTTTGCCGCCCGTTTTTTTGCTTCGCATAATCTTAACAAAATCGGGCTTTGTGAGAGTGTAAAGCGAGGTTGAATATGATGTGCCGTAAAATCCGTCTGTTGTTTCGGTATCGAATCCGCTTTCGGGCGTGGCAGTCAGATTGAGTGACCTGCAGATTGCTTCATAGCCGACATATGCACCGTCGCTCGTCCAATGATGGTCGGTTTTATAGAATAACTGTTTATCCTCTTTCGCCGTCATCATAGGAGAAAAGAGGTCAATAACCGTCATATTGTTGCATTCGCTGTGAAGCTTCTGAAGATATTCGCCGTCAAGATATTCAAGAGAATTTTTCGGGAGCTTATCAGCATAGATATAACCCTTTGAGGGAACTGCGGTTATTGCACAGGGAACGGAGCATTCATCGGCGAATTTCTTTATTCTGCTTATGTTCAGCTCAAAGCGATTTTCTCTTTTGAACGGTTTCTCAATCAGCCAGCCCTCCGAGCCGAGATAAACGCCGTTTGAACCGTTATCGCCCTTGAGAAGCTGAAAATATGAGTTGATGCTCACAAAAGCTTTTCTGAAAGGTGTCTGGTCGGCAAGAAATTCCTCGAAATCGGATGCAAAGTCACCGCTTAAAAGCGATTTTATGCTGAATTCGGGAAGGGTGGACAGGTATCTCTTTTCGGTTTCGGAAAATTCGTTTTTCGGCATAAAAATGTAAAGAACTCCGATTCCGAAAATGAACAGAAGAAATATCCCTGATATTAATTTTGATTTTGTTTTGTTTTTCATATCAGAATTTGAAGTAAAGGAAGGGATTATAGCTGTTGCTTACCAGGCCTGCCGTGCAGAGAATAAGAATAACTGCGGCGGCGGTGACTTCGGCAAAAATAAATCCCCTGCGGTTACGAAGCCTCATATATGTATTTCTAATCAGCGGAGTTGATGCTATTGCACAGAAAACGAGAGTCGGCAGATAATTCAGGATAACCGAAAGCGAATCTGCTGAAATCAATGAACCGCCGAAAAGCTTCGGGATGAATTCGCTCATTGCTTCAAAGCCGCCGACATCATCTGCAAAATAGAAGATGACCCAGCCGAATGCAATGAGGAAAAGTGAACAGAGGTGGGAAATAATTTTAGGCAATTTTTCGAGAGCCTTAAGAAGAAAGAGCTTTTCAATAATAAGTATAACTCCGAAGTAGACGCCCCATAAAACGAAATTCCAGCTTGCTCCGTGCCACAGACCCGTCAGAAGCCAAACGATGAGAAGATTTATCAGCGTTCGAGCCTTGCCTTTTCTGTTGCCGCCGAGCGGAATATAAACATATTCTCTGAACCATGTGCCGAGCGAGATATGCCATCTGCGCCAGAATTCGGTTATGCTTTTTGAAATGTAGGGGAAATTGAAATTCTCAAGGAATTCAAATCCGAGCATATTTCCGAGACCCCTTGCCATGTCGGAATATCCGCTGAAATCGAAATAAATCTGAAACGAGAATGCAATAACTCCGACCCATGAGGATATTGCTCCTCCGTTCATTTCACGAAGCGAATCCCAGAGAAGACCCATCGGATTTGCAAGAAGAACCTTTTTGGAAAGTCCGAGAAGAAATAATCTTACTCCTCTTGCAAGCTGTTCAGCATTTTCTTTTCTGCAATTCAGCTGTTTATCCACATCACGGTATCTGACGATGGGACCTGCAATGAGCTGAGGGAAAAGCGAAACATATGTGCCGAAGGAAACAATATTCTTCTGAGCCTCGGTATCCCTTCTGTAAACATCAATTGTGTAGGACATAATCTGGAAGGTGTAGAAGGAAATTCCGATGGGCAAAGGCACTGTGATTGCCGGAATATTCGCAAAAGGAAGAATCACATTTAGATTTTTCGTGATAAATCCCGCATATTTGAAAAATCCGAGCATTCCGAGGTCAATAATGACCGAAATAATCAGAATTGCTTTTTGGTGCTTTTCGTTTTTGGAAATAAGCAGACCCGCAAGATAGTTTATTACGATTGAGAATATCATGAGAAAAACCATAATCGGTTCGCCCCAACCGTAAAAAACAAGGTCGGCAACCAGCAGAAACGCGTTACGGAATTTTTTCGGGAGCAGATAATAAACGGCTAAAACAATCGGGAGAAACACGAACATAAACAATAAGCTTGAAAATACCATTCGTTTTCCCCCTTTCTTATGTATTGATTAATCGGTAAAATATGAATCATAAATTTCGAGCATTCTGTTCTGCGATGAAGAAATGAACATCGCAACATATTCACCCTTGATGTCAACTATGCTCGAGGTAAGAATTTTATATTGTTCGGCATCATAGTCCTTCATGCTGTCCATCTGATAAGAAATATGCTGCCCGAGAAGGTCTGCGATTTCTTCGGCATCCTCCGAATTCTTCGCCTTAATCATTACTATTTCATCTTTGTATCCGCAGGCATCCTGAACTGCAACGATTTCTTCGATTTTGTTTGCCTTAATGCCGTAATAATCAATCATGTCATTTGCGGTAAGATTGAATTTTTCATATTCCATCGGAATTTCTTCGGAAATTTTAAGATAGATATTCTCAAGAGCTTCCGTGCAGTTAACTTCAACGGGAGCAATCGGTTCGCCGGAATTTCCGCAGGAAGCAAACGCAAAAAGCATTGCGATAATAAGAATAATTGAAGCTGTTTTTCTCATTTCATTTCACCCTTCAGCAATATTTATTTGTCAGCAGGTCAATCCAGACCTTGCAGCCCGAATAGGACATATGCACTCCCTGAGAATCCTTATCGCTGCAATATCCGTCAAGAAAACAGTTGTCGGTTCCCTTGAGCGATGAAGCAACATCAACATATGTCCAGCCGTTGCTTCTGCAAAGATTTTTCAGAGCATCATTAAAAGCATCAATTGATTTATTGTTGAATTTTCCGTGCTCCTTTGCCTTGATAACGGGAGTTACGGACTGAATAAAAATACGGATGTCGGGATTTTTTTCGATGATTCTGTTGATGAGCTTTTCGGCATTCTTCATTCCCGTTTCAACGGAATAAACGCAGAAATCATTCAGACCGAGCATAATAAAAACCTTTTTTGCTCCTATGAGCTTCACCCCGTCTTCAATCAGAACCTCTTTGCCCTGGTATTTCGGATGAATTGAATATGATGAACCTATTGCTCCGAGAGCGTTGCCGTAGCCCATGCTTCCTGCAACGAGAAACTGTGCCTTGCCGAGGCAGTCTTTTCCGCTGTTGCGTTGACTGTTGACATAATTGCGAAGTCCCAGCGAAATACTGTCGCCAACAAAAACCGCATCGTCAAAGAATTCCCTGCCCGTTTTGAAGCTGTTCCGTGGAATCAGCGTGGGAAAGGTTCTGCCGGGTTTCCTTGTTGAAGGCTCCGTGCTTTCGGCATATTCCAATTCGGACGGGCCGACCTTTTCCGCGCCTACAACATGAGAGGTTGAAAGAATCTCGGATGCACTGACAAATAAAGTATACTCAGAATATTCCTCCGTAGTGTATTCCTCTGTGGAATATTCAACAGTGGTTTCCGAATGTGCAACTGTAACCGCCTCGTCAGTTGACGATACGGTTTCAATTCCGAGCGTTGTATTGCAGGATGTGAGCATAGTCAGCAAAAACATAGCTGAAAAAACAATGCTCAATCTTTTTTTCATATGTAAAACCCCTTTGGATTACAAAAAAACAATTTTTCCGACTTTAACTGAGTTAGGATAACCGTGTTATAATTATATCATTATGTTGTGCAAAGTCAACAATTTTGTTGCTGATGATTTTTACCAAATCAGGTTGAAAATGAGCCTCCGATTTGTTATTATATCCATGGAGGCGATATTATGGATAAACCTGTTTTAAGATTTAGTGAAAACGGAAAATTCAGAGTGCTTATGATTTCCGATTTTCATGCAGGCAAAAGCTATAATCCGAAGCTCAAGAAGGGGATAGAGGCTCTTCTTGAAGAAACCAAACCCGATTTTGTTATGGTCGGCGGTGACCAGGTGCTTGAAAAGGATAATTATGAAGATGTCAAAGCCTATATGGCGGATATCATGGAGCCGGTTATTTCAAGAAAAATTCCGTGGGGAACCGTTTTCGGCAATCATGACAGAGAGGTCGGAATTGATATTGCTCTTGAAGAAAAAGCATATGAAGAACTGCCGTATTGTATGTCTGAAAGCGGACCGGAGGAGCTTCACGGAATCGGAAATTACTGCCTGAGCATTCTATCTTCAAAGGATAATAAACCTGCATTCAATCTCTGGGCGATGGATTCTAACAGATATATTGAAGACTACGCAGAGATGTTCGGCATGGATAAAAATACAAGGTTTCGTCTGCCTGACCATTTCAATTACGGCTCAAACGGAGCCGCTCCGCTCTTTGACCAGATTCAGTGGTATTTCAACAAGTCGCTCAAGATGGAAAAGCAAGTCGGCAGAAAAATCCCCGGAATAATGTTTATGCATATCCCTCTTCAGGAATATCTTGAGGTTCTGAGAAATCCCGAGGAATGCGGTGCAAGGGGCGATATGAGAGAAACCTGCGGAGCAACGGAAATCAATTCGGGGCTGTTCCTTGCAGGTCTTCAGAGAGGGGATATTAAAGGATATTTCTTCGGTCACGAGCACCTGATTGACATTCAGGGAGAATATTGCGGAGTTACTCTTGCCTGCGATGCGGCAGTCGGATACAATATGTCTGCCCACGATGATTTGAGGGGCGGCAGAGTTATTGACATTGATGAAGACGGCACAATTTCAACGAGAATGGTTAAGCTCATGGATTTGCTCGGCAAGGATGCAATGCGTGACCCTTCATATATGGAGGGCGGATGCTATTATTTCATCCGTAAGCTATAAGGAGGAAAAACGGTGTTTACATATGACAGAAAAGCTATTCTGCTCGATGTTGATAATCTTGACCATGTAACAATCGAGCCGAAATGGGGCAAACCCTTCAACTGCGAAAAGGCAGTTAAGGTGATAAACAGAGTTCTCGGAATATATCCCGAAATCAAGGATTCACCCGATTTTGTGGGTTATTCCGATAAAGAGAGCGAAGAAGAGCTTACCGCCTGCATTATTTCAATCAGAACATACCTGATGAAGGCAATTAACCTCGCATAAAAAGGATTGCAATTGCGAACCGTTTGCTTGTCGGCGGTCCCCGTGAATGATTATATTTTCACAAGAACAGATTAAGGAAACTCGAAAATCTTGCTTGCCGATTTAATCAGCGTTTCCTTAACAGTTGAAATGGAAAAGCACAAGAAAGGGTTTGAACTTTCTTGTGCTTTGTGCATAATATTCAAAATAACAAATAGTATTTCGAAGGTGAACTATTACGGATTGAAAACTATTGTTTATGTTACTGTATCAATCCGAAGTCCTTCAATGTTGATATCCGATTCAGATCGGATTGCGTATATTCCTTATCATGAATAACAAGGCTTTCCATAGTTGCTCGTTTAATTCCTTTTTTTCGTTCAAAAGCTCTTTGAATAACGGCAACAGGATAAAGGTATTTGTGCTTCTTAAGATACGGAAACCTCTCCAACAAGGATGATGGCTTCGGGAATGCAATTCTGATTATGACGGAAAGAGCTTTTTTTATTCTGAAAAGCAAACCCATCTTTTTCCGCTTGTTTGTCAGATAGAAGCTGTATTGAGCATTGTTGCCGCCGACATCCATTTTTTCGTCCATATCGCTTTCGGCAATATGCACAAGAAGAGAGTGTTCCTGCTCATCCGTGCAGGGGAAAAGTTTTTCATATTCTCCGAGATTGAGATTACCGTATTTTCCGAAAACTCTGAATATAGCTCCCACAAAGCTGCTGTATCCCAACGAATCAACCGTTTCGGCAAGTCTTTTTTTATCAATGAATTTTTCGTTATGCTCCGCAAATAACGCAATATCGAAAAGCATTTTCAGTCCGCAACAGGAAACGACAAAGTGCTTGACGCTGTGAAAAATTCCGAAAATCAGCGAATTCGTTTCTTCAAGAACACTTATCTTTTCCGAACAGAAATCCACTCTTTTTTTGCTGCTTCCGATAAATTCCTTCTGTGCATTGCCGAACGAAAGAATGTCAATTTCGTTATCCCATAATCTTGTGTGAAGCTCAATAAGTCCCGCTTCGGGATGAGTGCATTCGGCATGGTGGCTTTCCTCGCTGTGCGGCTTGACAGTATAGCCGATACCCTTAAGAATAGAAGTTGCTTTTTCTTCATCCTTTTCATCAACGAGAAGGTCGCTGTCTGCACTTGAGCGGCAATACGGGTTGGCATAATTTCTTGCAAAATCAAATCCTTTAAGAACCGTGACCTCAACGCCTGCATTTTCAAGCTCTTTTATCGTGCTTAAGGTTGCTTCGATTCTTTTCTGATTCTTAACCGCTCCGCTGAAATATGTGCTTTGTGCTTCGCCGTAAACTGATGCACTGAGGCTGTTGATTCCTCCGAGCTTCACGGCATAGGCAACGGTCTGCCTGATTTTCAGCTTTTTGCAAAGATTCCATGCGGCATTATAGTCAATATTATCCTTTTCCGGTGCAACGCCCTTTGTGGCACAGCTATATAAATATATTGTATCGGCAACGGCGGCAATTGATTTGTTTTCTTCCATAGCTTTCCTCTTTTTCTCAATCGGAGTTAAGATGTTCTTTGAATGTTTCAGTTTGTTTCCACGGAAAACTTTTCAGCAAGATATTATCATATTCATGCGGAATAGTCAACGGAAAGGTATCATATTGCCTGATAGCAGGAGAGTATATTTTAAAAAATACCGAACCACGGTTGACATGAATCACTTTTTTATGTAGAATAGGAGCCGGAAAGACAGAGAGTGATTATATGAAGAAAATATATTGGCGAGTAATGGGTGGGTTAGGAAATCAGCTTTTTCAATATGCATTTCTATACGCATTGATCCAAAGAGAAAATGCTCATCCTAAAATAAAGAGTTATATGTGCCATGATAAACACGAGGATGAAAGGCAATTTGCCCTGTCTCCTTTTAATGTTTCTCTCAAGTTGAATGTCAAAGAAGAAAAGGTAACTGCAAATTATTATTGTTTTCTTTTATACAAGCGAAAATTGCTTAAAATGTATGCTCCTTCAGGTTTAAGTGATTGTGAAGAAACAAAGAGAATGATTAAGCACGGAATATATCATTTTAAAGATTACAAATCATTTGAGATTAATGATATTCATCCTAAGAGAAACAGCTTACTGATTGAGAGTTACTTCTTGTCCTACAAATATTTTGATGAATACAGAGAGAATTTTAAGAGAGAATTTTCAATTTCTGTTCCGCCTTCACCTAAGGCAGAAAAATTGTTGGCTGAAATATCTTCGTGTAATTCCGTTTGTTTACATATACGGATGGGAGACTACAATAAAAAAGTCTATTCGTTTTTAAAAATATGCGATTACGACTACTATAAGAAGGGCATGGAATATATCTCTTCAAAAATCGACAATCCTGTTTTTTATGTTTTCTCGAATGGCCACAAGGATATTGAATGGATTAAACAGAACTACGATTTCTCCGGTTACACTGTAAAATATGTAGACATAAATAATCCGGATTACGAAGACCTTCGGTTAATGATTGCCTGCAAGCATTTCGTCATTTCAAACTCAACCTACAGCTGGTGGGCACAGTATTTGTGCGACAATAAAAACAAAATTGTTGTTGCACCAAGCAAATGGGATAGAAATGCTCAAGAAAAGTCTCCGCTTATTATGCCGGAATTTAAAATAATTGATGTGAAATAAATAAAAAAGCATCTGCTGTTTCAAAAACAAACTCACAAGAGAGGTACACACCTTGCGGTAATGTGCCTCTCTTGTTTCCATTATCCATACCGATATTGTTGACATCCACAACCTTGTTGTAGCTTCACAATAACACTTAAGGAATGCCGATGGCAGTCCTTATTTTTATAATCAAAACCAAATAATCTTATCCATAAAATTGAATATTTTCACTGCAAAATCGTTAAATCTAACTATGAATTTTCCTTCATCACCCTTTGCCCAGCAATCGGGAGAAAGGATGTAATGCAAAATCTCCATCTCAGACAAATCTCTTGTACCGTCCCAACATTCGCCGATTTGAACAATGCCCATTTCAACCATATCATTATAAAGCTCGTCCTGGGCTTTTATCCATTTGTGTGGTATCTGCAATATAGAAAACTCACCTTTTTTATTAAAGCATTTCCACACTCTCCAGCTGATTTCGGAACGATTTATTCTTGCAATCTGCTCATCTGTTGCTTCGGAATTTTTTGCTTTTTCAAAAAGCTCTGTGCATTTTTTGATTTCGCTGTTTGTTATTCCGGGTAAACTATCCTGAGCATCCTGATAAATATCAAGATGAACCTTATCGGTAACCGCACGCTCTGTGATTATTCCGATATATTCCTTAATATACTTCCATCCTGAGCCGTAATATGCTTGAAGAAATCCGTCAATTTCCTTTTCAAGGTCGCAGTACGGATTATTCATCAGCTTTGTGAGAAGATAAGTTTTCATCTCACCGAATTCCGAATCGGAGCGGTTAATATAGTAATTGCCCTCTTCGTAAATACCTTTAACTCCGTTTTCGTAGAAGGTTTGCATATTTGCCTGAAGTGTCCCGAAATTCGGGAATACACTTACTGTATGGTTGTAGTTGTTTACATAGTCCCACACATAAACTCGATTGCAAATTTTTCCCCACGCTTTAAGGTCTGCCATAAACTGAACATTCTGCTTACAGCTTTCGTCTGCTATTGTGTGGCCGAAGCAACATTCAATAGAACAAAGACGAACAATAACATTATCGAGCGGTTTTATTGAAGTGGGACAGGTGCGTGTGTAACGATATGCAAATGTATCAATAGCCACATTTTCGTAACCTGCCTTTTCAACCTCTGCGGCGATTGTGTTTGCAAAATAAATGTTACTGCCTGCGTGAGAGCCGTTCTCGTCATCGAGTGCCTTGCAGTTCGGACATTGACAATAATCACCCTCCGCACCGCTATCGTTCTGTGTAAGAGAAATAATCTGAAGCGGTGCATTAGGATTATGCGATTTTTTGAGAAGAGCCATTACTTCATCAAGAACAATCTGTATTGTGTCGGGATTTGTAAGGCAAAGCTGTTGCTTGCTTCTTTCGCCGTTATGAAGAGCAAAATACTCCGGGTGAGAGTCAAAATATTTTTCAGCCGAACAGAACTGCGTTGTGAGTGTGTGGCAAAAATTACTTATATAGCTGACTGTTCCGCCCATTTCCTCGGGAATAACGCAGTATGAACCGCCCGAACCACCATTTGCTACATTAAATTCAGGTACACGGGCACTCATTGTATCACATTCACCGTATTCAAAAAACGGCTTGTAATTCACTCTTATATTATCGGGAACGGAAATGCTTTCCTTTTGAGGAATAACTATGCAATCGCTCGAGTACCAATGGCAGCCGCAATAATTTTCAAGAAATGCGTATGCTCCTCTTGCCGCCCCCTTATTGCCTGAACGGGCAATTTTTATACCCTGCGAATCGGAAGAAATTATGTAGCCGTTTTCCGCAGGAGTAATGAGTTCTGTGTATTCGGGTGAACCTATGGCAATATAGCAATCCGAATCGGAATAATCACCTTTAACTATTGTTAATTCAGTTCCTGTCATTTTTTTGAAATAATCTCTGATAACCGTTGCGGCAAAATAATCTGTTTGAGGAGAGCTTTTTTCAACATAAATTGTTGCAGTTTGATTTTTTCCTAAAAGCTCAACCATACCCGACGCTCCCTTGTCTTCTGCAAACGCAGAAACAGTAAATGATGCAAGTATTGCTATTGTAATTATTGCAGATAAAAACCGTTTAATTTTTGACATAAATGTTCTTCCTTTCAACTTGCTAATTGAAAATTCTGAAAATTAGCAGTAAATCAGCAGAAACGATTTTTTGCTAATTTGATTCAATCAAAATTTAGCAAAACAAGTTTGCGTTGCCAATTTTTTACCTCATAACAAAAATACTTAAAAAAACGAAAAAGCCCGAAAAACCGAGCTTTTATGGCGTCCACGGGCGGATTCGAACCGCCGGCCTTTCGCTTAGGAGGCGAACGCTCTATCCGGCTGAGCTACGTAGACAAATATAAACAGAATCAGGAAGAATTTTTCCTGCCTACATATCTTATCAAAAAGCTATTGTAAAGTCAAGACGAATTTTTTCTTCAAAAAAAGTTATCTTCGTCAAAAACGCCGATAAATAATGCTTGAAATATTTGTAAAAATATTATAAAATAAATTGGTTAGTTTTTAATCAGCATTTCCTCAAAAAAATTCACATTCGAAAGGATAATTCAAAATGAGCTTACTTAACAAAAAGACAGTTGACGATCTCAATGCGAAGGGCAAGAAGGTTCTTGTTCGTTGCGATTTTAATGTTCCCCTCAAAGACGGTGTTATAACCGACGAAAACAGAATCAATGCCGCTCTTCCCACAATTCAGAAGCTTATTGATGACGGTGCAAAGGTTATCCTCTGCTCTCATCTCGGCAAGCCCAAGAACGGTCCAGAAGCTAAATTCTCTCTTGCTCCCGTAGCAAAGAGACTCGGTGAAAAGCTCGGCAAGGAGGTTGTTTTTGCCGCTGACGACACAGTAGTAGGTGAAAACGCAAAGGCAGCAGTTGCCGCTATGAAGGACGGCGATGTTGTTCTTCTTGAAAACACCCGTTTCCGTGCTGAAGAAACAAAGAACGGCGAAGCTTTCTCAAAGGATCTCGCAAGCATCTGCGACCTCTATGTTAACGATGCCTTCGGTGCCGCTCACAGAGCACACTGCTCAACAGTCGGTGTTACCGCTTTTGTTGAAGAAGCCGCTGTCGGCTACCTCATGGGCAAAGAGCTGAAGTATCTCGGCAACGCAGTTGAAAGCCCCGTAAGACCTTTCGTAACAATCCTCGGCGGTGCAAAGGTTGCCGATAAGCTCAATGTTATCGAAAATCTTCTCAACAAGGCTGACACCCTCGTTATCGGCGGCGGTATGGCTTACACCTTCCTCGCAGCTCAGGGCTACGGCGTTGGCAAGTCACTTCTTGACGAAAGCAAGATTGATTATTGCAAGGATATGCTCAAGAAGGCAGAGGAGAAGGGCGTTAAGATTCTTCTTCCCGTTGACGTTACAGCCGCAAAGGATTTCCCCGACCCCATTGACGGTCCCGTTGATGTAACAGTCTATGATGCAAACGCTATTCCCGCTGACATGGAAGGCCTTGACATCGGTCCTAAGACCTCAGCTCTCTATGCAGATGCAGTCAAGAGTGCAAAGACCGTTGTTTGGAACGGACCTATGGGCGTTTTTGAAAATCCCACTCTTGCGGCAGGCACAATTGCAGTTGCAAAGGCTCTTGCAGAAACAGATGCAGTTACCATCATCGGCGGCGGAGATTCAGCAGCGGCAGTCAACACTCTCGGCTTCGGCGACAAGATGACTCATATTTCAACAGGCGGCGGTGCTTCTCTTGAATTCCTTGAGGGTAAGGCACTTCCCGGCATTGAAGCAGTTAACGATAAATAATTTATAAGAAGGTAAAAGATTATGGATAAGTCACTCCGCAGACCTGTTATCGCAGGCAACTGGAAAATGAACAACACTCCCGAGCAGACAAAGGCTCTTATCAACGCTATGAAGCCCCTCGTTGCAGACGCTGACTGCGATGTAGTTCTTTGCGTTCCTTTCATTGACCTCTATGCGGCAATGGAAGCGGCGGCAGGCTCAAACATCAAAATCGGTGCCGAAAACTGCCACTGGGCAGAAAAGGGTGCTTTCACAGGCGAGGTTTCCGCTGATATGCTCAAGGCGGCAGGCGTTCCCTATGTTATCATCGGACATTCAGAGCGTAGACAGTATTTCGGCGAAACAGATGTAACAGTTCGCAACCGTGTCAGAGCCGCTCTCAATGCAGGTCTTAAGGTTATCCTTTGTGTCGGCGAAGTTCTTGCAGAAAGAAAGCTCGGCATCACAGAGCAGATTGTCTGTGCACAGACAGAAATCGCTCTTGCAGGTGTTTCTGAAGAAGAGCTCAAGAATGTTATCATCGCTTATGAACCCGTTTGGGCTATCGGCACAGGTGAAACAGCAACTCCCGAGCAGGCAAACGAAGTCTGTGCAGTTATCCGTGCTCTTATCGCAAGGCTTTACAATAAGGATGCGGCAGACCGTTTCGTAGTTCAGTACGGCGGTTCAATGAATGACGGCAACGCCGCAGAGCTTCTTGCTCAGTATGATGTTGACGGCGGTCTTATCGGCGGTGCTTCTCTCGTTGCAGAGAAATTCGCAAAGATTGTTGAAGCAGCTTCAAAATAATTGAATTATACTTCGGGCAGGGAATGATTACCCTGCCCGATTTAATGAGAGGAATAAAAATATGTCCGAAAAAGTTCTCCTCGTCGTTATGGACGGCGTAGGATATTCAAAAACAGGTCTCGGCGATGCCGTTACCCTTGCAAACACTCCTGTTCTCAACAAGCTCCTTGAGGAACGCCCCAACACCCGTCTTAAGGCTCATGGTTCGGCAGTAGGTCTTCCCTCTGATGATGATATGGGCAACAGCGAAGTCGGCCACAACGCTCTCGGCTGCGGTCAGATTTATTCACAGGGTGCAAAGCTCGTCAATGAATCAATCAACAGCGGCAAGATTTATGATTCGGAAGCATGGAAAGAGCTTTCGGCGAATGTTATCAACAAGAATTCTGCTCTTCATTTCATAGGTCTTCTTTCAGACGGAAATGTTCATTCAAACATTTCTCATCTTATTGCAATGATTGAAGAAGCAAAGAAATGCGGCGTAAAGACCGTTCACGCTCATATTCTTCTTGACGGAAGAGATGTTCCCGCAACCTCAGCTCTTGTTTATGTTGAACAGCTCGAAGCAAAGCTTGCAGAGCTTAATGACGGCGAATTCAACGCTGACATCGCTTCGGGCGGTGGCAGAATGAAAATCACAATGGACCGCTACGAAGCTGATTGGAATATGGTTAAGCTCGGTTGGGATACCCATGTCAAGGGCGTCGGCAGACAGTTTGCATCAGCAAAGGAAGCAATCGAAGCATACCGTGCCGAAATCCCCGGTATCATTGACCAGGACCTTCCTCCCTTTGTTATCGGCAAGGACGGAAAGGCAATCGGCACAATCAATGACGGCGACAGCGTTATCCTCTTCAACTTCAGAGGTGACAGAGCACTTGAGCTGAGCATGGCATTCGACAACGATGAATTTGATAAGTTTGACAGAGGCACAAAGCCCGATGTCGTTTATGCAGGTATGCTCCAGTATGACGGCGACCTCAAGCTTCCTGCAAGATACCTTGTCAATCCTCCCGAAATCAAGGATACTCTTTCGGAGCTTCTTGTTTCAAAGGGAATGAAGCAGTTCGCTGTTTCCGAAACACAGAAATACGGTCATGTAACATATTTCTGGAACGGAAATAAGAGCGACAAATTCAGCGAAGAGCTTGAAACATATATGGAAATCCCCTCGGATAAGGTTTCGTTTGACGAACGCCCCTGGATGAAGTCGGCAGAGGTTACTGATGCCGTTATCGAAGCTATGAAGAGCGGCGAATATGATTTCATCCGCTGCAACTATCCCAACGGCGATATGGTCGGCCATACAGGTAACCTTGATGCAACAATCACCGCAGTTGAAGCTGTTGACCTCGGCCTCGCAAGAGTTCTCAAGGTTGCAGATGAATGCGGAGTTACCGTTCTCATCACCGCCGACCACGGCAACGCTGACGAAATGCTCGAAAAGAACAAGAAGGGAGCAGTTCAGGTCAGAACAGCTCATTCTCTCAACCCCGTTCCCTTTATTATCTATTCAAAGAATTCCTACGAAATCAAAGATGGTGACTTCGGACTTGCCAATGTTGCTCCTACTGTTGCTTCAATCTTCAAAATCAAGCCCTTTGATTCATGGGAAGAAAGCATGATTAAATAATTTGCATAATTAACCATCACCCTGCACATTGCTAATGCAGGGTGATTTTTTTGATACAGAAAAGAATTCGTTTATTTTCATTTATCATATCGGCGTTTCTTGTCCTCGGAATTTTCGAGCTTCTCGGAATTCTCGAAAGGCAGAAATATGAGCGAAGTCTCGAAAAAATCCGTCTGCCTGCTCTGACTGCACTGTGCGAATATTCAGAAGCCGTCAGCGTAGGTCTGAGAACAATGGCGGTTTCTTCTGACGAAGCATTGACCGATTCAGCCGAATTCGTCAGAGAGCAGTCAGCCGGTGCAATTGCGGATTTATATTGCTTCGACTATGAATATGTTGAGGGTCTATCCGAATATTTTGAAGCGGTCAATGAATTTGCCGAGAATTCATCTGAGAACTGCGAACGAGAAAAGGCGGTTGAGCTTTCACTGCACGCAGAGGATATTTATGCTCATGCTGACGGATTGCTTAGCGATGTCATCAACGGAAAATCGTCTCTTTTAGAGAGCGAAGATACTTTTTTCGGAGTTAATCTTGATGTTCCGTTTGAGAAGGATGAAGCTGAATATTCCGATGCAGAAATAAGCTCCTTTGGTGGAAACGGAATCGGCAGAAGCGATGCATTGAAGATTATTTCGGAGATTTTCGGAGTTGAATCCGTTTTGTGGCGTGAGGATGAAGCCGAATATTCAGACGGAGCTTTCACATACAATTATATATATGGCAATATCCGTGTCAGAATTTTCAGGTCAAACGGTGCGATTTATTCATTTACGAATTCTCTCCCGTGCCGTGAAAGGCAGTTTTCGCAGACCGAAGCTGAAAGAATTGCTCTTGAATTTCTCGCTTCTCAGGAAATCGAAAATGCGGTCAGAACCGATTCTTCAATTTCGGAGTTTACCGCTTCGTTTGAATTTTCTCCGAAAAACGGCGACCTCGTTCTTCTGACTTCTCCGATAAAAATTAATGTTTGCCTTGCTTCCGGGAAAATTACGGAATACGATGCTTCCGAATATATCCGCTGTTATAATCCCGATTATTCGGCGGTTAACAACAATCCTGACCTGAGTTCAATTCTGCCTGATGGAGCATATCCGTTTGAGAAAATTTTCTGTCTGAAGGAAATCAAGGGCCGTAACAGGCTTTGTTATCGGGTTAAATGCCGTTTCAGAGGCGAATATTTCTTCCTCTACTTCGATTACTATACATTAAATAATATCCTGACAACTGATTAAAAATCCTCACGACTGATTTTTCTTGATTTTTTCGGAAATGTTTGGTATAGTAATTTAAAATGGGTAAAACTGTGCAACAAATAATGTATTGGAGGGCAACATGAAAAAAACATCACTTAAAATTATTTCTTTATTCTTTGCGATGCTTCTTACCTTCTCAACATTCATGCTTGTAGGTGCATCGGCAGGTCTCGCAGAGGAGACCGAAACCATTGCTGAAACCGGTTCGGAAGAGGAGCTTAAGCCGGAAATTTCGGTCACATCGGCAAATATGCAGATTATTGTCGGCAAAACAACGCAGGTTGTTGCCGAGCTTGTCAACTGCCCCGAAGGAACGGCTGTTACATGGGAATCCTCCGATGAAAGCGTTGCAACCGTTGACGAAAACGGACTTGTTAGGGGTAAAAATGTCGGCAGAGCCGTTATTACCGCAAAGGCAAAGGTCAACGGCGAAGAAATTTCGGGCGAATATGCAATTCATGTTGTCAAGAGAAGCAACTTTGTTTATAACCTGCTTGTTTCAAAACAGGTTTTAAGCTATAAATACAGCTATGTTGACGATTATTATTACACAAATGATAAAAAGAGCTGGCAGGCGACATATGGCTTCAACAAGCTCTATGATATTGTAGCTCCGTATCTGCTCATGGAATATGACTATGTTCGTGTTCATTTCACCTATGAGCAGAAGGATTGGATGGTTCAGCTCTGGAAGGGTCAGTACGGTCTTCTTTTCTACGGTTGTGAAATGGGTATCTATAACAAGACCCATTCTGATAAACAGGATGGTTTGTTCACAACTTATTCAGCCGCTCCCGAGGATGACTGGCTCAAGATGGAAATGACAATGTATCATGATAAGCGGAGAAACGGAAACTATGTCCGTGAATTTACCAGAGAATATGATGATTATTGGTGGTGCACGGGCTTCAAGGACGGTCATCTTCTTGTTGAGGAACCGGCTTCGGAGCTTCGTATGGTCAGCCGTATCACATTCAAAACCGAGGAAATGACATCGCTTTTTGCCACGGGACTTGAAGAATGCGGATTTTCAAGACTTGAGGGAAAGAACACAGACGATATTGATATTGACCAGTTCTGCGTTGACGGCAACGATGTTTATCTTAAGTGGCAGAATATTTCGGATGCAGAAAATACAATGCCCATCAAGATTGCTGCCGGAGTTTTTGTTTTCCTGAATATCATATCAATATTCATGGCATTTTTCGGAATTCTCGGGCTTGCGGGACTTGTTATATTGGTAATATAATAATTTTACTTGAAATTTTTTAAAATATATAGTAAAATATCAACAAACCCACCGCAATTATGAAAGGAGAAAAATCCAATGAAAAAATTTGCAGCATTATTCCTTGTTCTCGTTATGGTTATGAGCTTTGCAGCCTGCGGCGACAAGTCAGAGCCGGAGACAACAGCTACCGAAAGCACATCAGCAGAAGAGGTTACAGCAGAACCCGTTTCAGAAGAAGTCACATCAGCAGAAGCAGTTTCGGAAGAAGCTTCATCAGAAGCCGCATCAGAAGTTGCTTCCGAAGCAGCTTCAGATGCTACAGCTGCAGCAGTTGTTGCTCCCTCAACCAATGCGGAGATAGTTGCTCTTTACAATTCAGCTGTTAATTCAGCTGTTGATGCAAAGGCAGGCTTTAACAAGGCTCGCTATGTTGACAACGAATCCTTCGACCTTGACCTTGCTCTTAAAGCATTCAAGAGCCTCGTTGAGCAGTTTGTCGGTATCGGTGCAGACAACAGATACACAGAAACTGTTACTCAGGGCAAGTGGGATTCAGACCCCAAGAGAGCTTATCTGAGCAAGAGCACAATCGCTGAATCAGACATCAAGAGTGCAACCTGCACTCAGGACGGCAACTACTATATAGTTACTCTCAACATCAAAGACGGTAACAGCCACGGCGGCAAGTCAAACAAATACACAAACGCTCCCGTTGACAAGTGCGGTATCTGCGTTGGTAAAGAAGACAAGAATTATTTTGACCACAAGACCGGCGAAGTTATTTATGCAGCAATCGGCGGAACATATGCAGGAGCTGATATTTCGGAATCCTACAATAAAGCTAAGGCAGTTGCAAAGATTGATGCCGCAACAGGCAAGCTTGTAAGCCTTACCGTTACATATAACATTTCGGTTGCTATCGACATCGGTATCGGTGACGGAACTGCAACAGGTGTTTCACACATCGAATACACAGGTATCAAATATTAATTCCGGCAAAAAATCATGGGGCTGTCGTATGACAGCCCCGTTTTCATTGCTTCTTCGCAATTCCTTGAACTTTATTGTTCTCTTCTTATCTGTTTTTGAATATCAACAGTTTGCTGAACACATAATTGAGAATGACGACTATAATCTGAACGATGATTTTTGCGATGAATTCGTTCATTCCGATGAGCGTTACCATAACGAACATACACAGAAGCTCAACGAGGAGCGAAAAAAGTCTTGCTCCGATAAAGCCGATAAATTCTTTTCCTGCAACCTCGGGCTTCCAGCTTTTCGATTCAAAAACTATCAGCTTATTTGTGACGAACGCAAAGATAACGGCAACGGTCCATGCAATAACGGTTGCATCAAGATAATCCGTGCCCTTGCCGAGCAGGTCAAGTGCCTTTTCAAAGCCTGCCGAACCGAGCAGAACATTGAAAACACCGTCCCAGCCGATTTTTACGAATATTCTTTTTGTGATGTAGAAGGTGACGAGATTAACCGCCGTTGTAAGCACTCCGAAGATAATATAAGTGACTATTTCACGGGTGAAAAACTTATCAATCAATTTGCCGATAAAGCTTTCTTTTTTAAAAATCTTAAAAAGAAGCTCTCTGATTTTATCAATCATTTTCGTTCTCCCTCAAAATTATTTGCTTATATTTTAAATCAATCCGTCAATAAAGTCAACAAACACTTGCAATTTTGTGATAATATGATAAAATAAGCAGTTAGATAATAAATAAGCGGAGTTCATATGGATAAACTGAAAAAGTCCAACAGAATACATTTTCTTGACGAGCTTCGGGGATTTGCAGTTTTCTGCATGGTTTTCTATCACGCATTTTTTATTATCGGCGATTTCTTCGATATTAAAATTGCAAATGACCTTTTTGAATTCTTCATGCCGGTTGAGCCGATGTTTGCAGGCCTTTTCATTGCAATCTGCGGAATTTCATGTAGCCTTTCAAGAAGCAATCTGAAAAGAGGCTTGCTTCTTCTCGGAATTGCTCTCGGAATGACTCTTGTTACAGTAGTCATCATGCCGGCACTCGGAATGGACGGTCTTCAGATAAAATTCGGAATTCTGCATTTTCTTTCGGTTGCGATTCTGATTTATTCGCTTATTCAGAAAAAAATCAGAAATTTCAATCCATATATCGGCATAATCATCTGTGCAGTTCTTTATCCGTTCACAAGCGGAATTGAGCAGGGAAGGCTGAGCTTCGGAGAGCTTCTCTATTTCAATATTCCCGATGTTCTTTACACAACCAACTGGCTTATGCCTTTGGGGATTTATTCGCCGACCTTCTTTTCGGGAGACTATTTTCCGATTTTTCCGAACATCTTTATTTTCTTTGCAGGTGTTTTTATCGGCAGATATTTTTCTGCCTTCGGATTCCCGGAATGGACCTACAAAAAAAGATGCGGGTTCTTCTCGTTCCTCGGAAGAAAAGCCCTTATCATTTATATAGCACATATGCCGGTTATCTTCGGCGTAGCATACTTGATAGATATAATTCTCAGATAGGAGACAGATAAAATGAGCGAATCATGCAACGGCAATTGCGCATCATGTTCAAGCAATTGTGCTTCAAAAGAAAAACCACAGGATTTAAGAATTCCCTGCGGTCCTTTCAGCAATGTTAAAAAAGTTATCGGCGTTGTCAGCGGCAAAGGCGGAGTCGGCAAATCTCTCGTCACCTCAATGCTTGCAAGTGCAATGCAGGCAAGAGGCAATTCCTGTGCCGTGCTTGATGCCGATGTAACAGGTCCGTCAATTCCCAAGTCATTCGGCATAACCGAAAAGGCAAAGGCTGACGAATCGGGTCTTCTGCCTGCCGAAAGCAAAACAGGCATTAAGATTATGTCGGTCAATCTTCTTCTTGAAACTGAGGATTCACCCGTAGTCTGGAGAGGTCCCGTTATTTCGGGCGTTATCCAGCAGTTCTGGAAGGATGTTGCATGGGGCGATGTTGACTATATGTTTGTTGATATGCCTCCCGGAACGGGCGATGTTTCGCTGACGGTATTCCAGAATCTTCCCGTTGACGGAATTGTTATCGTCACAACTCCGCAGGACCTTGTTACAATGATAGTTAAAAAGGCATATAACATGGCGAAGCTTATGAACATTCCCATTCTCGGAATTGTTGAAAACATGAGCTATGCAGTCTGTCCCGACTGCGGAAAGAAAATCAACATCTTCGGCGAAAGCAAAATTGATGCCGTTGCCGCAGAGCTTGGTGTTCCCGTTCTCGCAAGAATTCCGATGGACCCCAAAAACGCTTCTCTTGTTGACAAGGGTGCAATCGAACTCTGCGATGATGAATATGTTAAAGATGCAGTTGAAGAAATTGCAAAAATGAAATAAATCAGGCATAGGAGCTGAAAAATATGATAGACATTAAATTTTTGAGAGAAAATCCCGATGCAGTAAAAGAAAATATCAAAAAGAAATTCCAGGACAGCAAGCTTCCTCTTGTTGACGAGGTTATTGAGCTTGATGCAAAGTCAAGAGCAAACAAAGCCGAAGCCGATAATCTTCGTGCAAACCGCAACAAGGTTTCAAAGGAAATCGGTGCTCTCATGGCTCAGGGCAAAAAGGATGAAGCTATGGCGGCAAAAACAAAGGTAACCGAATTCTCCGAAAGACTTGCCGAATGTGAAGCTCTTGAAGCTGAATTCTCTGAAAAGATTCAGAAGATTATGATGGTTATCCCTAACATAATCGACCCCTCCGTTCCCATCGGTAAGGATGACAGCGAAAATGTTGAGGTTACAAAATACGGCGAACCAGTTGTTCCCGATTTTGAAATTCCTTATCATACCGAAATTATGGAACGCTTCAACGGCATCGACCTTGATGCTGCAAGAAGCGTTGCAGGCAATGGCTTCTACTATCTCTGCGGTGACATCGCAAGACTTCATTCAGCCTGCATCTCCTATGCAAGAGACTTTATGATTGAGAGAGGATTCACATACTGCGTTCCTCCCTTTATGATCAGAAGCAACGTTGTTACAGGCGTTATGAGCTTTGCAGAAATGGACGCCATGATGTATAAGATTGAAGGCGAAGACCTTTATCTTATCGGCACAAGCGAGCATTCCATGATTGGTAAATACATTGATACTATCGTTGAAGAAGACACTCTTCCCCACACTCTCACAAGCTATTCACCCTGCTTCCGCAAGGAAAAGGGTGCTCACGGCATTGAAGAGAGAGGTGTTTACAGAATTCATCAGTTCGAGAAGCAGGAAATGATTGTTGTCTGCAAGCCCGAGGACAGCATGATGTGGTTCAATAAGCTCTGGCAGAATACGGTTGACCTCTTCCGCTCAATGGATATTCCCGTCAGAACTCTTGAATGCTGCTCAGGCGACCTCGCTGACCTCAAGGTCAAATCATTTGACGTTGAAGCATGGTCACCCAGACAGAAGAAATATTTCGAAGTCGGTTCCTGCTCAAATCTCGGCGATGCACAGGCACGCAGACTTAAAATCAGAGTCAACGGCAAGGACGGCAAATATTTTGCTCACACCCTCAATAACACAGTTGTTGCTCCCCCGAGAATGCTTATTGCTTTCCTTGAGAATAATCTCAACGAAGACGGCAGCGTAAACATTCCCGTTGTTCTCCGTCCTTATATGGGTGGCAAGGAAAAGCTTGTTCCTGTTAAATAATTTGCATTTATTACATTTAAAGCAGCAGTCTGAATAAGATTGCTGCTTTTTTACTTGACAAATTATCCATTTTTGTAATATTATAATAAAAAATGTGCTTTACACGGAAAAGAGGAGTTCAATGAAAAAGATTTTATCAATTATGCTCTGCGTTTTAATGGTTATGCCGATTGCGCTGTTTTCAATAACAGCCTCTGCCGGAGAAGCGATTACCGACGAAAACGGCTACACCACCGCCAGCTACACCATTAATGATGAATCCGAAAAAGAATCAACCTACACTGTTTCAGCTAAAGGAAACGATATAAAAATCGTTATCACAAGCCCTTATATTGACGGCAATACGATTCATTGCAACGGAACCAAGTCCGCATATGAAAGCGAATTGTGGGGAGAAGCGGACGGACTTAATATTTTTATTGTCAAATTTAGTGATTATGACACATCCGCCGGAAGAGATTATGGCAAAAACAGCCTTGTACTCCATGTGTCAAGCTCCTGCGGTGAGGACAGCGATGGCCATGATGAAACTGTTGACAGTGTACACTACTCTGTTCATTACGGGTTTTACAAAGATGACGGAAGCGAATACTATGCACCCCTCGGAGCATATTACGACAAAGAAGAAAAATATCACACCGGCACATTTTACGGATCAAAATCTGAAGCCACTTCTCTTGACATAAAGACCGAAGGCAACACGATGACTGTTGAATTCACTCTCCCCGATGAAGTTGTTGATTATTATAACGAATCCAATCGTACTCTTGAATTTGACAGCGAGAATCTGATTGTTTTCGGCGGTATTCAATCACCCTATTATCAAATGGGAGAAAGCAACTCAAATCTTGCTCAGAAAATATGGAATAAAGTCAAAGAAGTCTTCAGAAAGTTCTTTGCACTTCTCAAAAAGTTTTTCACTTTTGATTTCTGATAAATTCAGGCAGCAGTCCGGAGAGACTGCTGCCTTTTGGTAATATTCGGATTTATCCGGAACACGGTTTTTTTACAGAAATTTATGAAGCAGGTTGACCGACTTATATATGAGTGGCTTAAAAACAAGGTAAAATTCGCCGCAGTAGACCTGAAATTCCGCTCCGAGGCTCTGCTTATATCTGTGGAGACCGTATTTCGGGTTGCTCTCCTCGGGGAAGCCCTCAACGCCACGCAGGTCAAACCAATCATAGCCCATCTCAATTGCGTGGCACTGCATTTTCCATTGAAGAAATTCATTCGGATGATTCTGAAGTCTTTTCTGGTCGGAGCAGCCGTACATATACCACATTCTGTTGCCAAGCTCAGCGGTCATCGTTGCGGCAACGGTTTCGCCGTTTTCCTCTGCAATATAGAAGCCTGCACCCTCAAGCTTTGTGATGTAGTTTTCATAATATTTCAGACTGTGAGGCTTGAAGCCGTTTTTGCCGCCCGTCTGGCTCATCATTTCATGAAATCTCGGCAGGTCTTCAACCGTGCCCATGCGAAGGGTGACACCCTTTCTTTCCGAACCTCTGATATGAGTTCTGAGAGTTCTGTGATATTTGCTCATAAGCTCTTCCTGCGAAAGACCTCTTATATCCGTCACATACGAAACTCTCGGATTTGAAAGCGAAAAATCGGTTGCGGTGTTGACCGTGAATCCCATTTTCTTTGTCAGAGCAAGAAAATCCTTGTTTGTTTCATAAATCATCGGGTCAATTTTAAGAACAATTGCGTTTGTTTCATCTGCAATTTTCTTTGCCGCATTGATAAGCTCCGTGAATGTTTCCGAATCGTTCTCGTCAAATATGGGACCTCTCGGAGCGTAAAGTCGGTAATATTTTGTATGGTTAATCTTTGAATGAAGAAGGCACATAACGCCTTTTATTTTTTTGCTTTCATCACGGCAGATAATGCCCGTCCAGTTATCGTAATTCTTAACAAGTCCCCAGGATGAAGTCTGCTCAAAATGGCATTTCGGATGATTTCTGACGAATTCATTTATTTCCTGAGCATGATTTATGTCAACAAATTCAATCATCTGCGTTTCCTTTCTTTCCTTCAATAAGATGATACTTATCAAGGATTTTGACTATCTTTGTTCCCTTGGGAAGCGTTTCGAGGTCATCCCTGTTGAAGCTTCTCAGGAACAGAAGTGCAACAAGATAAACAATGCCTGCAAATCCGATTGCAACAATTGCGGATATTGTTGTGCCGTTGAGAATTGATTTGACATTGCCGGCAGGAATAATCTTTGTCAGCACGGTGTTCATTGCGAATGCCGAAAGTCCGCAGAACGAGGCACAGATAAACGGCTTTAAGAAAATTGATTTCCAATCAATCTTAACCCTTGTAAGTCTGACAAGCTGGAAGAAGTTTATTCCGACTATAACAACATAGAAAAGAACCGTTCCGATAAGTGCACCGTAAATGTTGAAACGGTAATTGCCTACGAAAATGAAGTTGCAGATGATTTTAACAACTGCACCTATGCAGACTGTTTTTGCGGGAATATCAGTTCTTCCGATTGCCTGAAGCATATTAGTTATCGGAGTTGAAACGCCCATAATGAAGGTTGCAAAGCCGTAGGTTGCGAGAATCGGAGCAACAACCGAAATTGAATCCGAGCTTGCACCTCTGCCGTAAATGATGGTCAGAATCGGCGTTGCCATAACTGCCATGCCTATGCCGGCGGGGAATGCGATAAGCATTGCGATGCGAAGAACGGTTTCAATCGTTGATTTGATTTCCGCTCTGTTCTTAACTGTCCATGCAGTTGTGAGAGCAGGAAGAGCACTTAATCCGAGCTGAACCGTTATCATCGGCACAAGTCCCTTGAAGTCAAGAGCCATGCCGTAAGAACCCCAGAGATATTTAACAACCTCCGCTTTATCGTCAAGATTCAGTCTGCCCTTCTGCGATGCGAGAGTGAAGGCGTTTTTGAACATATTGGTAACATAATCGAAGCCTGCATCTGAGCTGATGGCAACCTTGAGCCTTGCCTGAATTGTTGCGGTGTCGATAAGATTCGTGATGTTGAGAACGAGTGCACTGATAATCATGGGAATGGCAATCATTATCATGCTCTTTGCAATAGCATTGCCCTGCGGCGGCATAGGAGAAGAAGCAACCTGCTCCTTTGTGAAGCCGTCACCCTTGATTTTGTGATAAATGACAAGGAAAATATAGCTTGCAACCGAGCCGAGAGTAACGCCGAAAACTGCACCTGCGGCAGTCCACGGAACTATTGCACTGTTTGCTTCAACCTCGTTTGAAACAACCGTTCCGAACACAACAGCGGTTGTGTTGCCGCTTGCCGCCATACCCGAAGCAAATTGCGAAAGACCCATATTCTGAATAACCTTAACAAGAATAAGACCGAAAACAAGCTTGCCGAGAGCTTCAAAAACCTGCGAAATGCCTGTTGGCATCATGTTGCGAAGACCCTCATAATAGCCTCTGTAAGAGGACATATAGTAGCAGAAGAAAATTGACGGGGCAATGCATAGAAGAGCCGGAATGTTTCTCAGGTCGGCGATGTATTTAGCATACGGATAGGTTATGATAAACATAAACAGCGTGCCGATAATGCCGATAATGAAGAAAACTCTCTTTGAAACACGGTAGGTAAGCCTTGCTTCACGGTAATTACCCTTTGCAACCGCTTCGGCAACCATTCTCAGAACGGCAACCGAAACGCCGGACATGGCGATTGAAAATATCGGAGTATAAACTTCGTATGCCGAATTGAAATAACCTCTGCCGACTGTGCCGAGCATATCGGTCATTGGTATCTTATAAAGTGCACCGATGAGCTTGACGATAACTGTTGAAGCAACAAGAATCGCCGCTCCGTTGAGCATGGTCTGTTTGCTTTGATTTTTCAAGGAATTCACTCTCCCGAATAGTATTTTACCAACCTTTATTTTAAAAATACGGATTTTTTCAGTATACTGATGTATAATATCACACAGAGGGAAATTTTTCAAGCAATTTTACACAGGCTTTGCAAAAAGGAGAAAATTCTCTTGACTTTTTCAATTCAATAAGTTATCATCACTCCATTATTTATGACGGAGTGAGAAAATGAAAAAGCTTTTTTCGGCAATTCTTTGCTTAATTATCGTTCTGACCACCTGCATTGTTGCATCGGCAGAAACGGCAGGCAGAAATTACTATATTGATTCGATTTCGGGAGATGACGAAAATGACGGATTATCGCCCGAAGGTGCATGGAAAACCATTCCGAGATTGAATGCAGAAGCATTTTCCGCAGGTGACAGTATTCTTTTCAAAAGAGGATGCAGCTTCAGCGGCGGTTTTCAGACAAAGGGAAGCGGAACAAAGGAAAAACCGATAACCGTTTCCGCTTACGGCGAAGGCTCTGACCCAGTTATCGGTCCCGATGATTCAGCACCTCTGTTCATTATCTCCGGAGTAAACAACTGGGTTGTTGAAAACCTTGAGTTCACTTCCCCGAACGGAATCGGAATGATGATTTATGCTCTTAACAAAACCGATATTGACAATATAACGGTCAGAAACTGTTATTTTCATGATATTCATGTTAACGGCGATGCAAGCTCGGCGGCTTCGCTCTATCTGGACACAGATGTCAGCGGTGCAAAGCTCAGCAATATTCACCTTGATTCTTTAAGAATTGAAAACACTCAATGGGGAATTCACTGCAAGGGTGTCAATGCCGAAAATGACAATGAAATTTTTGAAAGCCCCGAAAAGAATTACCACAAGAATTTCGTCTTTGAAAACATTTATATCAATAACGCAAAGAAGGCAGGAATGGTTATTGCGGCGGTCAGCAACTGCATTGTCAGAAACTGCCGTGTTCTTAACTGTGCAACCGCTCAGGATTCGGCATATGCTCCTCTCTGGATGAGGCATTCGCAGTTTGTTACAGTTGAATACTGCGAAATTGCAGGTTCAACTAATAAAACAGACGGAATGGCAATTGACTTTGACGGCTGGACAACCGACAGCGTTTATCGCTATATTTATTCCCACGACAACACCCGTTTCATCAAAAACTGCGTTTTCGACAACAAGACGAATAACGCCCGCAACGAGGTCTGTAACTGCGTTTCGGTCAACGATAACCAGAAAATGAATTGGTCGGCAATATCGCTGATAAGCTCCTCTCTGCCATCCTTTGCGGCAATGAAGGATTTCAGCTTTCACGATAATGTAATTGTCAACGGTTCGCCGATTCTTTGGATAAGAACACCGAAAGCGAAGATTGAAAATATTAAATTTATCGGTTCGGGATTTTCAAATCTGCTTCACAGGCTGTTCAATCTTCTCTCATTTTCATCGGGCTTCAGCTATGAATCAAACGGCGATGTGACGGCTCTGATAAACGAAATAACAAAGGATTTACCGCAGTAAAAAAGCAGTCGGAATGGTTTCAAATCATTTCGACTGTTTTAACTTTATATGTTATTCAGAAAATATTGCATTACCTTGTTTGAAACCGTTACCGCAGTACGCATTCCGGAGCCTGCATTTTCGGCAACGCAGACAACCGCAAGAGGAAGATCGCTTCTCTGCGAATAGCCGACAAACCATGAATGACTTGCCGCATTATCCTGCTGAGCCGTTCCCGTTTTGCCGCACATTTCGAGATCGGGGAATCTGTAATCGCCGTAACAATCCCTGATGTTTGAACGAAGCATTTCGTTGAGCCTGCGTGCTGTTTCGGGGTTCATTTTTATAACAGTTTCCGGTGCTCTGCCAACTATATCGCTTATCGCTCCTGCGGACTTGATTCTGTCCGGAGCGTAGCCGTTACCGCCGTTGGCAATTGCACCTGCTATCATAAGAAAGTGCATAGGATTTGCATAGGTTGTTGACTGACCGATTCCTGCCCATCCAAGCTCTGAAACGCTCGTTGTTGACGGGTCAAATCTGCTCTTTCCGAGCCTTATTTCTCTTGCAACAAGCTGTTTGTTGAAGCCGAGCGATTCCGCTGTTGCAAGAAGCTTTTCGGCTCCAAGCTCAACGGCAATTTCTGCGAATACACTGTTGCAGGATTCATTCATTGCTTCAAGAAAAGTCACCGTTCCGTGCTCGCCGTTGCAGATAACAGAACCGTCACTGAATTTATGTGAACCGTTGCATTCAAAGGTTCTTGAATCAATGTCGGGAATATTTTCAATGGCACAGGCGGCGGTGACAATTTTCATGACAGAGCCGGGAGTATAAACTCCCGAGGTGACCTTGTCAAGAAAAACACCGTCATATTTCGGATTGGTAAGCAAATCCTTCGGCACATTATTCACATCATAGGTCGGCTTCGAAACCGAACACAGAAGCTCACCCGTTTTGTAGTTATAAACCGCAACAGCACCGTTGAAATCTCCGAGAGCTTCATAGGCAATGCGGTTTGCCTCGCTGTCAATATTGAGGGTAATATCAGTCCCGACACCGTCTTTTTTCAGCTTATATATACCGTTGACAATGTTATATCCCGACAGCACATCACGGTAAAGATAATGTGTGCCCGTTGAAATAAATCCCGAGGTGTCGCCTACAACATGAAGCACCGCCTTGCGGATTGCAGAGCTTTTCGCAAAAATTCTTTCGTTATCAACGCTTTCGGCAAGAGCTACCCCGTTGCGGTCATAGATTGCACCCGTGTTGACAACTGTTCCGTTGCTGTAAATATGCCTGTTTGCCTTGTTTGATGCCCATACAGAACCATACATGACAAGCTGAGCAACGAATATTCCCACTCCGATGAGAAACGCTCCTATAAGACCGTAAATCACAGCTGCTCTTTTAGCGGTTATTTTCATGCCGCACCACCTCTTTTCTTCGGAGGTGCTTTCTTTGTTTTGCCGATTTTTACTGCCTTCGGGTCAGGGGCAGGAGGAGTGAAATAAGCTCCTGCGGCTCTGATATAGGCAAGAAGTCCCCATGAGCAGAGCATACTTGAGCCTCCTCGGCTGACGAACGGAAGCGTAACTCCCGTCAGCGGAAGCAAATCCGTGATTCCGAAAACATTGAGAGAAAGCTGAAAAAGAAGCATTCCCGCCGCCGCAACTGCGGCAATGGTATAGAAGGTTGAGCCTGATGCCCTTGCCGCTTTTATTGCAAAAACAGCAATTCCGACAAAGCTGAAAAGCAAGGCAAGACCGATAATAAGACCCCATTCCTCGCAGATAAGTCCGAAAACGAGGTCGGTTGAAGCGGCATAGACATTTCTTAAAAATCCCTCGCCGATGCCGAGGCCGAAGAGACCTCCGCAGGCAGAATAAATCAGCACCCTTGTCTGCTGATAGCCTGTTGTGTCGATGAAATCCCACACATGGCGGTAGGCGGCAAATCTGTTTGCAACATAGGGCTTGAAATAGATTATCAGCACCGCTCCCATCAGAGCCGCCGCACAGATGATGATTATTGTTCTCATATCGCCCGAACGCATGAACGCAATAAGAACGAAGGTGAAAAAGAATATAAGTGCAGTTCCGAAATCCTTGATAAGAAACAAAAATCCCACGCACGCCATCGAGAAAATGATATATTTTGTAAGGCTGACGCTTGAAATAAGCTTTTCGAGAGAAACCGAGCCGACAAGAATGAACGCTATTTTTACAAGCTCCGAGGGCTGAATTGAAAAGAAACCGAGGTCAATCCAGTTGAATGTTCCGTTGACGGTTTTTGCAAGAACAAGGTTCAGAGCAAGCACTCCGAGGGAGCATATAGCCGCAGGATAACGCAGGGAACAGGCAATGTTGTAATCTTTAAGCAGAGCAAGCATAACAAGATAGATAACAAGACCGATTCCGATTGCAATGAGCTGTTTTATTGCATAGCTTTCGCTGAAGCTTGCACAGACCGTCAGCCCGATTCCCGAAAGAAAGAACGCTATTGCTTCAAGCTCAAAATAATCATTGCCTGTTGCGGCAGTGCCGATGGTCATATATACCCATTCAACCGCTATATATCCGAGAAAAATATAAACGAGGTTGATGTTGATTTCTTCATCTCTGAAAATAACGCAGGATGCACTCAGAAGCTGAAACAGGGTCATGAGAAACATGACGGTTATCTGTTTGAATTTCGGCTGACTTTTTGCTTTTGATTTCATGTGCATCCCTCCTTTTTCACAATAATACCACAGATTTATGAATAATTCAACAGATATAACATCTGCATCTCGAAAGACGGATTTCCATTTTTATTTTCAATAAGTAAAGCAGGAGGGCATAACATTATTGTTGCCGTTGAATATACTGATAATGGGGTCGTTCTCTTATAAATATAAAATAATTAAAAATTAAATATAAAATAATCAAAAAATCATTGCAAGCGGTGACAAAATAGTGTATAATGTGTTAAATATGATTAAAATGGGTGTAGTGCCGACAGGAGGAAAACGCAAAAATGGAAGCCTATTTTGATAACAGTGCAACTACTGCCCCTTGTGCCGAGGCGATTGAGGCGATTAATATTGCCCTCACGGAATGTTGGGGAAACCCCTCTTCTCTTCATCGCACAGGCAACAAAGCCAAAGACCTGCTTGACCTTTCACGGGAGAGCATTGCCAAACGACTCTCATGCACTCCCGAAGAAATATTCTTCACCTCCGGCGGAACGGAAAGCAACAATCTTGCCGTTATCGGAGCGGCAAATCAGATGAAACGCTTCGGCAAGAGAATCGTTTCAACAAGCATTGAGCATCCGAGCGTTGACGAAGCCCTGAACCGTCTCGAGGAAGACGGATTTGAGGTAATAAGGCTCAAGGTTGACAATTTCGGAAAAATCAACGAAAAAGACCTCTATGCGGCGGTCAATTCAAACACAATTCTCATAACAATGATGCTTGTCAACAACGAGGTTGGCTCAATCATGCCGATAGCCTCAGCCAAAAGAGCTGCGATGGCTGCCCGTTCGCCTGCACTCATTCATTGCGATGCAGTTCAGGCGTTCGGAAAAATGCCGATTAAGCCTGCCGCTCTCGGCGTTGACCTCATGACGATAAGCTCCCATAAAATTCACGGTCCAAAGGGTGTCGGTGCTCTTTACATCCGCAAGGGTGTAAAGATTAAGCCCAGAACCTTCGGCGGTGCACAGGAAATGAAAATCAGACCGGGCACGGAGGCAATGCCGGCAATTGTCGGCTTCGGAGCGGCGGCAAGAGCCTTGCCGGACCTGAAAAGCGAGCTTGAGCATATTGCGATGCTCCGTGACTATATGGTTTCGCATCTGACTGAAATTGACGGAGTTGTTATCAATTCCCCCGAGGATGCATTTCCCTTCGTGACGAATATTTCCATTATCGGAACAAAATCGGAGCCAATGCTCAATTTTCTTTCTGAAAGAGGAATTTCGGTTTCAAGCGGTTCAGCCTGCTCCAAGGGAAAAAAGAGCCATGTTCTTGCGAAAATGGAGCTTGATGCAAAAAGACTTGAGGGTCCTCTTCGCATCAGCTTCTCAAGATTTACCACCGTTGACGAAATTGATTATCTCATAAAAACAATTGCCGAGGGCAGAAAAGCAATCAGGCAGACAAAGTAAAACAATCCGGAGAGTTTCAAATGAAAGAAGTTATTTTAATTAAAAACGGCGAGCTTGCCCTCAAGGGTCTTAACAGAAGAACCTTTGAGGATATGCTCGTCAAGAATATGCGTCACAGGCTTTCAGACATCGGCAAATTCAATTTCACGCAGTCGCAGTCAACAATCGTTGCCGAGCCTGTTAATGAGGATGCGGATTTTGATGAAACGGTTGAACGCCTCAAAAAGGTTTTCGGCATTGCGGCATTCTCAAGAGCCGCCGCCGTTGAAAAGGATATGGAGGTTATTCTGAAATGTGCAGAGGAATATCTGACGGATGACCTGCTTTCAGCAAGAACCTTCAAGGTTGAAGCAAAGCGTTCGGATAAGAAATTTCCGCTGAAATCCCCTGAAATATGTGCAGAGGTCGGCGGTTATCTCTTAAGAAAATATCCCCATCTCTCGGTTAATGTTCATGAACCCGAGCTGATAGTCAATGTTGAAATCAGAGACAGGCTTGCTTATATCCACGGCAGACAGATTAAGGGTGCAGGCGGAATGCCGACGGGAAGTGCAGGTAAAGCCGCTCTTCTCATTTCGGGCGGAATTGACAGCCCTGTTGCAGGCTATATGATGGCAAAAAGAGGTCTTGAGCTGACCGCAGTTCATTTTGCTTCTCCGCCTTATACAAGCGAAAGAGCCGAGCAGAAGGTTCATTCGCTTCTCAAGCAGGTAGCAAAGTATTCGGGCAGAATCGGACTCTGGGTTGTTCCGTTTACCGAAACGCAGGAGCTTATCAAGGATAACTGCCCTGAGGATATTTTTACCGTCATCATGAGAAGAATGATGATGAGAGTTGCACAGATTATTGCCGAAAGAGAAAAAGCCGGTGCACTCATCACGGGCGAAAGCGTCGGACAGGTTGCAAGCCAGACAATGCCTGCAATTGCCTGCACGGATAATGTTTGCAAAATTCCCGTTTTCCGTCCTCTTATAGGAATGGACAAGGATGAGGTTGTTATTATTTCAAGGAAGATTGAAACATTTGATATTTCAATTCTTCCATATGAGGATTGCTGCACGGTATTCACTCCGAAGCATCCCAGAACAAGACCTACGATAGATTATGTTGAAGAATGCGAAAAGGCTCTTGAGGTTGACAGGCTCGTTAATGAAGCCGCAGAAAACGCAAGATTTGTTTTAATCAACGCATATTAAGATAGGAGGCGCAGTATGGCAGTATGTGAAATTCTTTCGGTCGGCACGGAGATTCTTCTCGGTGATATTCTGAATACGAACACAAGATTTCTTTCGGAGGAGCTTGCAAAGCTCGGCATATCCGTTCTGCGCCACACCACAGTCGGAGACAATCCCGAAAGGCTCCGTGAAGCCGCTTCAACCGCTCTCGGCAGAAGCGATATTGTTATCGCAACGGGTGGTCTCGGACCTACGGCTGACGATATAACGAGAGAAATTTGCTGTGATGCTTTCGGCTTCGAGCTTGTTGTTGATGAAGAAATCGTTGAGGATATTCGCTCATATTTCAGAAGAAAGGGAACGGATATGCCCGAAACAAATCTCAGGCAGGCGTATGTTCCCGTCGGCGGAGCTGTTTTCAGAAACGAAAACGGAACTGCTCCGGGTCTCGGAATGAAGAAGAACGGCAAATGCCTTGTTATTCTTCCCGGTCCGCCTTACGAAATGGCTCCGATGTATAAAAAAAGTGTTGTTCCGTTTATAAAGGAATACGCAGGCGGAATTATTGCTTCGCACACAGTCAGAACAATGAAAATCGGCGAGAGTGCAATGGCTGAAATCTGTGCCGATATGCTTGAAAAAGCGAATCCCACCGTTGCTCCTTATGCAAAGATGGGCGAAGCACTTCTTCGTGTTACCGCAAAGGCGGACAGCGAGGAAGCGGCGGAAGAAATGTGCAAGCCCGTTATTGAAGAAATAAAAAGGCGTCTGGGCGGATATGTTTACGGCATAGACAGCGAAAATATAGAGGGCAGAGTTGTTGAGCTTCTGAAGAAAAATAAGCTTTCAATTGCAACCGCTGAAAGCTGCACCGCAGGTTATATTCCGAAAAGAATAACCGATGTTCCCGGTGCGAGCTCCGTTTTTGAATACGGTGCAGTAACCTATTCGAATGCGGCTAAGGAAAAGGTTCTCGGAGTTAAACATTCAACGCTTGAAGAATTCGGAGCGGTCAGCAGTGAAACCGCTCTTGAAATGGCGGCAGGTATCAGAAGAATTTCGGGAGCTGATATAGGAATATCGGTAACAGGCATTGCAGGCCCGGAGTCCGATGAATCGGGCAAGCCGGCAGGTCTTATCTATGTTGCAATTGATGCCGAAGATTATTCGGAATGCGAAAAAGTTGAAACTGCAAGAAATGACAGAGAATATAACAGATATGTGAGTGCATCCCGTGCTCTCAATCTTGTAAGAATATATATTGAACAAAAGAGAGGATAAAAGATGAAATCCGGAAAAATATTTATTGCATTCAGCGTTCTGTTTGCACTCAGTTCAGCCGTGTTCATAGCTCTTACGGTTATGAATTTCACAAGCAAGGAAACTCCGCAGGCAGAGGTTAAGAAGGCGGCTTCGGCAACCATAATGAATATGGATGTTGTTTATGATGCACCTGCCGCAGAGCTTGACGGAGTTGTTTCAAACAACGCAAAGGAAACAACCTACCCCGAAGGAATTCTTGAATATCTCAAGCCTGCGTATGCGGTCAATCATCAGCTTGCAGGTGTTCTCACGATTCCGGGAACGGAGCTTTGCACCGCAGTTACCTTAGGTAATGACAACAGCTTTTATCTTACGAGAGATTTCTACGGAAGATATACATCCGATATGACCAACACAAATTACGGAAGTCCCTTCCTCGATTATCGTTGCTCGGCAACGGAGCTTTCGAAGAATATGATTATTTACGGTCACACAACGGGAAGAGATACGGGAATTGCAAAGCAGTCCTTCCGTTCAATGCGTGACTATAAGGATAAAGCAACCTTCATCAAGGCTCCCATCATGAAATACAGCACTCTTACGGGCGAATACACCTATAAAATCTGTGCCGTATTTCTTTCAACAACCCAAGGCTCTGCTGATGGCGGATATGTTTTCAACTATATTTATCCCGATATGTCGGATTCAAATATGGTCGGCTACATTGAGCAGGTTAAGCAGAGAGCACTTTACGAAACGGGCGTTTCTCTTGAGCCGACTGACAAGGTGCTGACTCTTTCAACCTGCATTTATGACTACGGCAAGAGTGTTGACACAAGGCTTGTTATAGTCGGCAGACTTCTTCACGAGGGCGAAAGCGAAAGCATTGATGCTTCGCTCGTTAAGGATAACACAAATTACAGAAGACCCCAGATTTGGTATGACAGCAAAAAAATTGCTAATCCTTATAAGGATTCAAGAAGCTGGCAGCCTTCACCGAATTGACAGGGAGGATACGGATAATGGAATATTTCAGCAAGAAAAAGGATAATGAAGAAACAAAGCCGACAGAAATTGAAATGGATGATTTTCTTCAGAATGACAAGGCAGACCCGAATCTCTATGTCGGTTTTCACGAGGATATTGAGAAAACGGAAAAAAGCCTTGAGAATGAATTGCAGAGCCTTTATGACGACATTATGAGCAGCGGACCTGCAACGATAGTTCCGAAGCCGCTTTCGGTTATCGCCTCCGAGACCGTAAACAAAGAGGATGAGGCTCCTGCCGATGAATATGCCGGAATTGCGGAAGAGACATTCGATGATGAAGCCGAAGAAATTGAATTTGAGGATATAAGCTCCGTTTCGGAAGAGCCGAAGCCGATAAAAATGGAAATTGATGAGGTTGAGCCGAAGGAAGAAAAAACGGTTGAGCCGTTCAACAGCGAAAGCACAAAAGACGATATTTTCAGCCTTATCGCTTCTCTTAAATCTTCCTCCGAAAGCGAAACCGGCTTCAGCGATATTCTTTCGGAAATCAAGGAAAATCCCGAAATTCAGAGGGCAGTTCCCGAAGTCGTGGAAAAAGCTCCGAAAACCGAAAGGCTGGAAGCCGCTTTCGGAAAGCCGTCTCTGATTCCTGAAATTCAGAATTCAGAGCCTGCTCCGATAAAAGGCGAAGATCCGGAGCCTATTGAGCTTGAAGCGATTGAAACAATTGAGCTTGAAGATATAATCGGCAATAAACCGCAGAAAGCGGATAAGAAGGTTGCTCCCGAAAAGAAGCAGAAGGAAAAGAAAAATGACAAACCTGCTTCAACAGGCGAAATAGTCAGAAGAATTGTTCTTGTTGCTTCAATCATCATTATCGTTGTCAGCCTCGGTGTGCTCGCAAACACATATATCATTCAGCCCGCATTATTCAAAAAGAATTCGAAGGATATTCAGAGCGATTTTGATGCTTCAAATAATGAGGTTGTTTCGGCAGTCGGAGATTCAGAATATCCTGCCGGTATGCTTGCAAAATATACACAGCTCTATGATATAAATTCCGACATAGCCGGATGGATTTCAATACCCGCTCTTGAAATTGATTTCCCGATAGCACAGGGAACCGATAACGACTATTATCTTCACAGAAATATCTATAAGAAATATGCGGATTACGGCGTTCCGTTCTTTGATTACAGAATGACCGACCTCAAGAATCTTCATCGCAACAATGTTGTTTACGGACACAACATGAAGAATGATGACCTCATTTTCGGTATGCTCGAAAATTACCGCAAGGTTGATTTCTTCAAAAAAAATCCCGTTATTGAATGCAACACAATATACGGCGACCATACATGGTTCATCTGTGCAGTATTCATCACCAACTCAACCAAGGGTGCAGATAACGGCTATGTTTTCCCGTATAACTTTGTTGATATTGATGATGATAAATTTGTTTCTTATATTGAGGAAATCAAGAAGAGATCATTCTATGATACCGGCGTTGACATTGAGATTACGGATAAGCTTCTTACTCTTTCAACCTGCTGTTATGATTTCAACGATGCAAGACTCGTTGTTGTTGCAAGAGAAAAAAGAGCAAACGAAAGTGCAAATATAAATGTTTCGGGTGCAAAGGAAAATCCCAATCCGAAATATCCGCAGGCATGGTATGATGCCAAGGGAAAAACAAATCCATATGCCAATGATGCCAAATGGTAATTTAAAAATATAAGGAATGGTGACATTCATGTCGGAAATAATAAATATCATCGCTCTGAATGCGGAGAAAAATGAATCCGATATTTCAGAGCTGAAGCAGAGGCTTGATGCCGAGGGCATTGAATATTCCTGCATTGATTTTGATTCCGCCGAGGGTTTTGCTTCAACCGTTGCTTCGGCAAGCGGAGAAGTTCTTGCCTGCTGTTCGAAGGAGGATTTCTCGGCCGCAAAGCTTGCACTTATCAATTCGCTTTCACGCAAGGTCAGCAAGAGTGCTTCGATAATTGCCGCAATGGAGTGCAACACTCCCGATGAGCCGAGCGAATATAACATTCATGCCGCTCTTCCCGAGGACGGAAAAGCTTATCCCTCTGCTGACGGAATGTTTTCGGGATTTTCTTGCCCGACTGCCAACGGCACGCTCTTCTTCATGCCGTTTGACAGTGCTGTTGCCGATTCAATTTTTGAAAACGGGATGCTGGAGGCGTTGAAAAAAGCTTCGGATGCAGTTCCGCAGAAAACGGCGGTTGAAGAATTCAGAAGCCGTGTTGAGGGAATTATCGGAAACGGAAAAACAATCGCAATTGCCGGTGCAGGAAGCTTCAGACCGCTTGTTGCGGCAATTTCCTCCGTTCCGGGATGGGACAGGTTCTTTATTCCGGATTCAACAATCGCCGAGAGAAGAAACGGCGAAACCGACGAGGAATATTGTGCAAGATGTGCGAAGGAATCAAAGGAAGCCTGCGGCACAGAGCTTGGAATAAGCATTTCGGATATTTCCGAAAACGAAAACGACAAATACATATCAGTCAGCGTTGCAAATTCAAAAAGAGCGAAGGGTGCAAAAATCTTTGCCAAAAGCAAGGATGAAGATCCGAAAATTCTTATTTCAGCATCCGTTATCAAGCTGTGCGAAATGCTTGAAGAGCTTTCATTAACCGGAATTTCCGAAGAAGAGGTTCCGCTCAAGAAGAAATCGCATCTTCCTCTGATTATAGTTCTTTCAGCTGTTCTTGTTGCAATGATAGTCTGCGGCTTTATCGCAGTAAAATCCTTTGCAAGCAGAGTAAATCTTTCAACCGGTTTGATTAAATCGGTTGAAGCAACCGTTCAGAATGAAATGGAAACATATAATCTTGTCGGCGAAGTCGGTCCTGACGAGGCTATATCCGAGGAAGAACCCTCCGCTATTTCTGCCTTTCTCGGATTGAATGGCGTTTCAGAGGCTTCAACCACAATCAAGGAAATTATTTCCACAACTATTCTTGCAACAACCTCTCCCGTAACCACGGCTGTTGCCACAACAGCTTCGACAACGGCGGTCACAACAACTCTGCCTGCCACAACCAAGGCTCCGGAGGCTTCTTCAACGGCAACGCCTTCAACAACAAAGGCTCCCGAATCCGGAACAAAATCATCAAGCGGAACAGGCGGAAAGTGGATATTCAGAGTTTACGGCTTTGGTCACGGAGTGGGAATGAGTCAGCAGGGTGCAATGGCCATGGCGAAGAACGGTTCGTCATATGTTGATATTCTTGAGAATTTCTATTCGGGATGCAGTGTTAAAACAGATTCAAACACTCCTGCAACCGTCACATACGGCGGCAAGGCAATTCCGATTGTTGAATATCTTTGCAGAACAACATATGCCGAAATCGGAAGCCCTGCAACAGAGGCTCTCAAGGCACAGATAGTCTGTGCATATACATATGCAAAGCATTATAATTTCAATGTTTCAAGCTCAAAGCACGCTTACAAAGCTTCGTTTGACTATAAGGGCACAAAGGTTTATTCCGCAGTGCTTGAGGTTCTCGGAATGACTGCCGAAACAGACACTCCGAAAGCAAAATATGTTGATTATAACGGCTCTGCCGCATTTACCTGTTATTTTGATTCATCGGCAGGCAAAACGGCGTCTGCATCGAGCGTCTGGGGCGGAAACGAATATCCTTATCTCACGGGAGGAAACATTAGTCCCGAAGACCCGAAGACATCGACCGTTGAAATCACGGTTGACGAAATGAGAGCCTATATTCAGAGCTATGCTAAGGAAAAAGGCAAAACCATCACTCTTGACAGCAACCCCGAAAACTGGCTGAAAATCGTTTCTCACGATTCGGCGGTCAACAGCACAACGGGCTATGTTGATTACATAATGGTCGGCGACTGCAAGGTCAGAGGAAATGAATTCAGATGCAATGTGCTTGATTTTAAAATCCGCTCTCATTGCTTCTCAATGGAATATGTTGCATAAAATTTCACCGCAGGTTAGGTTCCTGCGGTGTTTTTTTATTCTGTGTAGTATGAAATTCCCATAGCTTCAAGAGGGTCAACAGCTTTTCCGTTGATTTCAACCTCAAGGTGAAGGTGACCGCCGTCTGCCGCTTCAATCGGAATGCTTCCGAGAGAGCCGATTTTATCGCCCTTGCAGACCTGTGAGCCTTCCTTAACACAGCTTTCATAATTGAGTCCGCAATAGCGGATTATCATTCCGCCTCCGCAGTCAATTTCGGTCACTCCGCCCCAGAATTCATCATTTTTGCAGGAGAGAACAACTCCGTCTGCCGCCGCCGAAACAGTGTTGCCTTCGCTTCCGCCGAAATCAATGCCGTTATGAACTCTCCAGTCATTCATTGTTTCGTTTCTTACCATATCGCCGTTGCTGAAATCCTTGATTATATCCTTACCCATCGGAAGAAGAAACTGCTTTTCCGCTTCGGTTGCCGTTTCGCTCTGCCTTTCGTCGGGAATGCCCGTTACGGGCACATTTGCAACATCCGTTTCGGGAATTTCCGCCGTGTCGCTCCATTCAACCGTCACTCTTCTGAATGTTTCGCTTTCGGTTGATGCGGTTTTTGATTTGACGGATTTTATGCTTACCACCGTGCCGACTGCAATCGCAATAAGAGCCATAAAGAGTGCAAAATAAATATTCGGATATTTAGGTCTTTTCATCTTGTTTTTCCTCCTTGAATTTATTTCTATTTTTGCCGTTTTTCTCTGCGTTTATTCCATTGCAATCAACTATGTTTATTTTGCAACAAACTTTTTCACGGAAGGCGGAAAAAATCTACAATATTTTTTAAAATCCCACTTGATACTTGCTTCGATTTCTGCAATAATAATAAGGTATAAATATATATAGGAGAGTGTTCCATTTGGATAACAAAAAGCTTGCAGAGCTTCTTTTTCCCACAATAACAAAAACACCTGCCGACCTCGAAGAAATTTATCCCGAAAGAGGACTTGCGGAAGGTGCAAGAGTGACCCGTTTTGCACCCTCGCCGACAGGTTATCTTCATATCGGCGGACTTTTCGGTGCACTTGTTGATGTGCTCACGGCAAAGGTTTCCGGCGGCGTTTCATATTTAAGAATTGAAGATACAGATAAAAAAAGAGAAATAGATGACGGCGTTTCAGCCATCACAAACGGTCTCGGTGCTTTCGGAGTTGAATTTGACGAAGGCGTTACGGGCTTCAACGCAGAAAAGGGTGCATATGGTCCTTATATGCAGAGCAAGAGAGTTGAAATCTATCAGACTGTTGCAAAGTCGCTTGTTGAACAGGGGCTTGCGTATCCCTGCTTCTGCACGGCAGACGAGTTGACCGCTCTTCGTGAAACTCAGGAAGCCGAAGGTGCACTCATCAGAGGATATTTCGGCAAATGGGCAAAATGCCGTTCGCTTACATATGAAGAAATCGAAGCAAAAATTAAAGGCGGCGAATCATGGGTTCTCCGTTTTCGCTCAGACGGTGACGAAAACAGGAGAATAACCTTTGAGGATATGATAAGAGGAAAAATCGAGATGCCCGAAAACATCATTGATGAAGTTCTTCTCAAGTCAGATGGTATTCCGACCTATCATTTTGCCCATGTCTGCGATGACCACCTCATGAGAACAACTCATGTTATAAGAGGCGAGGAATGGATTTCATCCGTTCCGAAGCATATCGCTCTTTTCCGTGCCTGCGGATATAAGGCTCCCAAGTTTGCCCACACTCCCCAGGTAATGAAGATTGATGAAGAAACAGGCGACAAGCGTAAGCTTTCAAAGAGAAAAGACCCCGAAGCGGCGGTAAGCTATTTCGTTGAGGAAGGATTCCCGAAGGAAAGTCTTATAGAATATCTTCTCACTCTGATAAGCTCCGGCTTTGAGGATTGGAGAAGAGCAAATCCGTCTGTTCCGGCAATGGAATATCCCTTCAACCTCAAGAAAATGGCTTCAAGCGGTTGCCTTTTTGACCTCGTTAAGCTCAATGATGTGAGCAAAAATGTTATTTCCGTTATGAACGCAAAGCAGGTCTATGAAGCAATTTCCGAATGGGCAAAGAGCTATGATGAAGAATTTTATAAAATCTTTACCGCCGACCCTGCATTCTCAACGGAAGCAGTTAACATTGACAGAGAAAATCCGAAGCCCCGTAAGGATATTGCAAAATGGAGCGAGGTAAAGGACTATTTCTCATATCTCTATGAGGAGCTTTATACTCCGGATTATTCTCTTCCCGAAAACATTTCAAAGGAAGATGCGGAGGCAATAGTTGCAGAATATGCAAAGGTTGTTTCGTTTGAAGATGATAAAGACCAATGGTTTGCAAGAATCAAGGATATGTGCGAGCCGCTCGGATTTACCCCCAATGTTAAGGAATATAAGAAAACTCCCGACCTCTTCAAGGGTCATGTCGGCGATATATCAACGGTTATCCGCATTGCTATCACTTCACGCAGAAACACTCCCGACCTTTATTCAATCATCAGGCTTCTCGGCGAAGATACGATAAAGGCACGCCTTGCAGATGCTCTTAATTTCTATTCAAAATAATTCGTGAAAGGGAATGAAACCAATGGACGAAATTACAACCAATTCAAATTTTATATATGATTTTATTGATGAAGACCTTGCCGCAGGCAGAAATTCAAGAATTCAGACCCGTTTTCCGCCTGAACCCAACGGTTATCTTCATATCGGCCACGCAAAGGCTATCTGCATCGACTTCAGCACGGCTGAAAAATACAACGGCGAATGCAATCTTCGCCTTGACGATACCAACCCCTCAAAGGAAGATGTTGAGTATGTTGATGCCATAAAGGAGGATATTGAATGGCTCGGCTATAAGTGGAACAAGGTTCTCTATGCTTCAAGCTATTTTGATTTCATCTATGAATGTGCAATCAAGCTCATCAAAAAGGGCAAGGCTTATGTCTGCGACCTTTCCGCCGATGAAATCAGAGAATACAGAGGTACTCTCACCGAACCCGGCAAAAACAGCCCTTACAGAGAGCGTTCAATTGAGGAAAATCTTGACCTCTTTGCAAGAATGACAAACGGAGAATTCGCAGACGGCGAAAAAACTCTTCGTGCAAAGATTGATATGGCTTCGCCCAACATCAATATGCGTGACCCCGTTATTTACAGAATTGCTCATGTTCATCACCATCAGACGGGAGACAAATGGTGCGTTTATCCGATGTATGACTTTGCTCATCCTCTTTCCGATGCAAGAGAAGGCGTAACATATTCTCTCTGCTCGCTTGAATTTGAAAATCACAGACCCCTCTATGACTGGTTCATCAAGGAAATCGGCTTCGAAGAGCCTCCCAGACAGATTGAATTTGCACGCCTTAATATCAACTATTGCGTTACCAGCAAGAGAAAATGCCTTGAGATGGTTCAGAAGGGCATAGTTGACGGCTGGGATGACCCGAGAATGGTCACTCTTTGCGGAATGAGAAGAAGAGGCTATCCGGCTTCCGCAATCCGTGAATTCATCAACAGAATCGGCGTTTCAAAGGCTTACAGCGTTGTTGACTACGGTCTGCTTGAGGCCTGCGTCAGAGAAGACCTCAACGCTAACGCCGCAAGAGCAATGGCTGTTCTTCATCCTCTTAAGGTTGTTATCGACAACTATCCCGAGGATAAGGTTGAAGCAATCGAGGTTGAAATCAATCCCGATAAACCCGAGCTCGGCACAAGAACAGTTCATTTCTCAAAAGAAATCTTCGTTGAGCAGGACGACTTCATGGCTGAACCCGTCAAAAAATATTTCCGCCTTTATCCCGGAAATGAGGTCCGCCTCAAGAGTGCATATTTTGTTACCTGCAACAGCTTCGAAACAGATGAAAACGGCAATGTTACCTGCCTTCACTGCACATATGACCCCGAAACAAAGGGCGGCGATTCGCCTGACGGAAGAAAGGTCAAGGGTACTCTCCACTGGGTCAGTGCCGCAGACTGCGTTCCCTGCGAGGTCAGACTTTATGACAGACTTTTCAACACCGAAAATCCTGCCGGCGAAGAGGGCGTTGATTATCTTGACAATCTCAACCCCGCTTCTCTTGAAATTCTCACCGGCTGTCTTGCAGAGGGAAGCCTGAAGAATGCAAAGGTCGGCGACACCTTCCAGTTCATGCGTCAGGGCTACTTCTGCGTTGACAAAACATCAACAGATGATAAGCTTGTTTTCAACCGCACCGTTGCTCTTAATTCTTCATGGAAATAATTTCACAGAGGTAATTTTATGAAAGCATTATATCGAATAGTTAACGGTATTCTTGCGGCTCTCATTTTTCCTGCCGCATTGTTTCTCGACCTCATTTTCTTTCAGGTTTCGGCAACCGTTGTTGATTACGGCCTTGAAGAAGCAATAACTCTTAAAAGGGTTATTGATATTATGACGGGAAATGACCGTCTTTCATCCTTCGTTCTCGGCGACACAGGCAGCTTTGAATGGCCTGAGATTTTTGACCCGATCAACGGAAGGCTGATAGCTTTTGTTGTTTTCTTCGGTCTTGTTCTTGTTACCGCTCTTTTCATTATAATATGGTCATGCTGTAGCAATAAAAGAATTCCCGTTGTTTCTGCTGGAGCCTTGGGACTTGTTTTCAGTATTGCAATGGTTATCTGCTTCAACAAAGCCGCCGCTCCGATACTCAGCGGAGAAATCAGCCTTGCCGCTCTCGGCGGCGAAGGAATTCTCTCTTCCATCATCGGAGGACTTGTTCAGGTTGACACTCTTATGCTCGGCGGCTTCCACAATGCGTTTATCATCCTCATGGGTCTTATCATCGTCTGGACAGGCGCATTTTATCTTGTTGAGCTTGGCGAAGAAGACGAGCCGAAGAAAAAGTAACCTGTTCCGGAGGATTTGTTGCCATGAAATCAGTTTCATTTGATAAAATAAAACTCGGAGGATTTTGGAAGGACCGTTTCGAAACAAACCGTGATTCAACTATTCCGTCTGTTTTTGACAGATTCAGCGACACGGGCAGATTCAAGGCTTTCGAATGCAACTGGAAAGAGGGAGACCCCTTCAAGCCTCATTTTTTCTGGGATTCCGATGTAGCAAAGTGGCTTGAGGGAGCGGCATATTCAATCGCTCTTTCGCCCGATAAGGAGCTTGAAAAGAAGATTGATGAGGTTGTTGACCTGATTGAAAAAAATCAGGGCGAAGACGGATATTTCAACATATATTTCACCGTTGTTGAGCCTGAAAAAAGATTTTCAAACCGTGACTGCCATGAGCTTTACTGTGCAGGTCATCTTACGGAAGCCGCAATTGCATATTATAATGCAACGGGTAAGGATAAATTCTTATTGCTTATGCGGAAATATATTGATTATATCTATCAGGTTTTCCTTGTTGAGGATTCTGCCGGATTTTCAACTCCGGGTCACGAGGAAATAGAGCTTGCTCTCATAAAGCTCTATGACTGCACGGGCGAAAAGAAATATCTTGACCTTTCAGCCCATTTCATCAACACAAGAGGCACAAGTGAAAAGGATTCGGGCATTCCCGATTGGTCAAATCAGCTCTATTTTCAGTCCGATGAACCCGTCAGAAATTTTATTCGTGCAAAGGGGCATTCCGTCAGAGCCTGCTATCTTTATTCCGGAATGGCAGACCTTGCCGCCAAAACAGGCGACAAAGAGCTTCTTGAAGCCTGCAAGAGAGTTTTTGATAACATTGCCGAAAAGCAGATGTATATAACGGGCGGTGTCGGTGCAACCTGCAACGGCGAAGCATTCACGGAGGATTATCTTCTGCCGAACGACCTCGCCTATTCCGAAACCTGTGCCGCAATCGCTCTTGCAATGTTCGCAAGAAGAATGAGTGCAATTGAGCCGAATTCAAAATATGATGATGTTGCCGAAGCCGCAATTTATAACTGCATTCTCAGCGGCGTTTCGCTTGACGGCAAATCATTTTTCTATGTGAATCCTCTTGAAATCAATGTTAAAAAATATAATCAGCATAAGAAATGGTATAAGGCTTCTCATAATCTTCTTACGCAGAGAGTTGAAGTTTTCGGCTGTTCATGCTGTCCTCCGAATATTGTCAGATTCATTCCGTCAATCGGAGATTTCATATATACATATAATGACAGCACGGTTTTTGTTCATCATTATATCGAAAGTGAAGCTGAATTTGACGGCGTTTCGATTATTCAGAAAACCGAATATCCCAATGAGGGTGACATAAAATTCACCGTCAAGGGCATGGCAGGCGACTGCATTGCTCTTCGCATTCCCGGTTGGTGCGATTATTTCACCATTAACGGAAAGCCCTTCAGCGGCGAAATGAGAAACGGCTATGCCTTCGTCAACATTGATAATGACGAGCAGGATATTGAGCTTTATCTCGACATGGAAACAAGGCTTGTTTCTGCAAATCCCGAGGTTGAAGCAAATATCGGCAGAGTTGCCGTTTGCAGAGGACCTGTTGTTTACTGTGCCGAAGAAATCGACAACGGAAATGTTCCGCTGAATAATCTGATTATTGATTCGAACTATGAAGCGGAAATCAAATTCAGCCACGATTTCAACAGCTATGTTATCTCCGTAAACGGCTTTGAGGATACGCCGTCTGATAAGCTTTATTCAACCTATGACCCGAATGCCGTTGCGGAAAGAAAGCTTCATTTCATCCCGTATTACGCATTTGCAAACAGGGGAGAATCGGATATGCTTATCTGGTTCAGAATAAGATAATTAAAAAAACAAAAGAGCTTTAAGCTTTGTCCGTATTTCAGACAGAACCTAAAGCTCTTTTTTATTCCCTGATGAATTTCTGCGATTGATTAAGAGCCTTTGTTATCGGCACTATGAGCAGACCGCAGACAAGGTTGCTTACTCCGTGAATTGCATCATAAGGCAAGCCTGCAATAATCCATGTTATCATTCCTTTAAAATTAAGACCGAACATAATCGCCTGGGCAGGAGCGTAGAGAGTGCCGAATAAAAATCCGTGCAGTGAGCAGACAACTGTACTGATGATTATCAGCTTTTTTTCCGAAAGCTTTTTCGGAATGAGCATAGCCATTCCCCAGAGAATTGTCCATATATAAAGATATGGAATCCACCACATTGCAAATCCGCCGAAAAGACCTTCCAGCAAAACAAAAACATAAATCGGATAAAGTGCTTTTTTGCGGTACACAAGCGTTTCCGAAACAATAAAAACTCCGAGAAGATGAACATTCGGCAGAACTGACATCAGCATTTTCGAGGCATACATCAACGCTCCGAGCATACTGAAAACAGTCATTTCGAAAACCGTGACTTTGATTTTTGATTTGTTTACATTCATAAAGCTTCGCCGCAAATGGCAACAATGAGAATGCAGGTGAATTCAGTTTTCATTTGTTTTTCCTTTCAAAAGGAATAATCAATTCAATGAACTGCGTTTATTCTTTTGCAAATTTATTTTATCATGAGATAGATTTTTGTCAATGCCTTGTAATAATGTTTATGACTTTCTCCATATGAAGCTGTTGACAACATCCTTTTCAAATTCGCTGGCAGAGCTGTTTCCTGCACCGCCGTCATAAGAGGAGTTTTTCATATAAACAGCGGAAATGCTGTTTGTCGGGTCAATCCAGAAATGGGAGCCGTAAGCACCGCTCCAGCCGAAAGAGCCCTTGGGCAATGTATCGCTTGTGGTTACAATTACACGGACACCCAGACCCCATTTGAATGTGCCGCCCATCAGAGGTGCTCCCTTCACAGGGGTACGCATCTGCTTAACGGCTTCCTCACTAAGAACACGGGCTCCGTTATCGCCGACACCGTTGTTGAGAAGCATCTGAGCAAATTTCGCATAATCATAAGCTGTTGAAGCAAGTGCCGCTCCTGCCGCATGAAAGGTTACGGGGAAGTTGCCGAACACGCAGTTAGGAGCACCGGGAACATTGATTGCTTTACCGTTTTCCATGCCGTGAATTTCAACCATACGGCTCCATTGGTCTTCATTCGGCTCAAAGGTGGTATCAGTCATTCCGAGCTTATCAAAAATATTCACCTTGATGTATTCGCTGAATTCCATTCCGCTTGTCAGCTCGATAACACGGGCGGCAACATCGAAGGCTCCCGTGCTGTATTGCTGAGAGGTTCCGGGATTATAGTGGAGAGGCTGAGCTGCAAGATATGCACAGGCAGAGGTGACTGTGCAGCTTTCGCCGCCTGCGGCTGATAAATCAACATCGCCGATACCGCTTGTATGAGAAACCAGCTGATAGAGCTTGATTGAATTTGTGGCTTTGGTGTCGGTTTTTTCGTATGTGCCGTCTTCCTTCTCTTTGCCGACCGTCATTTCGGCAAATTCAGGCAGATATTTTGAAAGGTCATCGTTGATATTAAGGTGACCTCTGTCCTGCTCAATAAGAAGAGCAACAGCGGTAATCGGCTTCGTCATTGAAGCAATACGATAAACCGCATTTTCGGAAAGAGCTTCGCCGCCGACTCCCTTTAATCCGTATGTCTTGTCAAGAAGAACAACACCGTTCTGCATTACGATTGAATGAGCACCTGTGATTGTGCCTTCTTCAATTCTTGCTTCGTTTGAAATTCTGACATTTTCGGCAAGCTTGTCTGCATCGACCGTAAAAGCGTGCAATGGCATACTGAGACCGAAAACAGAGTTGAAGAATAAAATAACGGCGTTGAAAAACATAAGAATTTTAATCATTTTTATTACCAGCTTCCTGTTAACCTTTTCGTATATAATAATAAAAATTATCTGTTATGTAAAGACAAAATAACATTTTTTCCCGTATGCGGAGAAAAAATATCGGATAAAGGCTTTCTATTTTGCGTTTTTCATATATAATATCAATTTCAATTTTACCGGGCTTTCAATCGGTTTGTTTAAGTGTATCACTGTTATCGTTAAATTCAATAAAAATGTTTTAAAATATGAATCTTCCTATTCAAAATTGCCGCTTAATGTGATATAATTTTCGAAAAGTTTCCGAAAGAGAGAATTTTTAGTGAGAAATAACAGATTTGAAATAGATATGTGCAACGGACCGCTTATGTCCAAGCTGATTTCATTCTCGGTTCCGCTGATGCTTTCAAGCATTCTCCAGCTGATGTTCAACGCCGTTGACCTGATTGTTGTCGGCAGATTTGCAGGGAGCGATTCCCTTGCATCTGTCGGAGCAACCTCGGCACTTATCAACATATTCATATATTTTTTCATCGGCATTTCTCTCGGAGCAAATGTCTGTGCCGCCAGATATTATGCCAAGGGTGACCTTGAAAAAATGAGCAACACAGTCCATACGGCAATACTTACCGCAATCATTTCGGGAATAGTGATGTCGGTTATCGGTCAGGCTTTTGCAAGACCTGCCCTTGAGCTGATGGGCACACCTGCGGAGCTGATTGATGCTTCCGTTCTCTATATGCGGATTTATTTTCTCGGAACTCCGTTTTTTATGGTTTATAACTTCGGAGCGGCAGTCTTAAGAGCAGTGGGAGACACAAAACGCCCCATGATTTTCCTCATTATCGCCGGAATAATCAATGCGGGGCTGAATCTGTTTCTTGTAATTGTTTTTCATATGGATGTTGCGGGCGTTGCAATTGCAACAATCATCTCCCAAGCGATTTCCTGCATTCTCGTTGTGATTGTTTTGCTGAACAGCCCCGAGGGTTACAGACTGAACTTCAAAAAACTTAAGATTTATCCCGAGCTTCTCGGCAAAATCGTTAAAATCGGCATTCCGGCAGGGCTTCAGAGCACGGTTATCAACATATCAAATGCCATGCTTCAGTCATCCGTCAATTCCTTCGGGCAGAATGCCATGGCAGGATACACCGCCGCAAACAATCTCTTCGGATTCATGTATTCCTCGGCAAACGCCATAACGCAGGGATGCATGAGCTTCACCAGCCAGAATATGGGCGTTAAGAAATATTCCCGAATGAAAAAAGTTCTTCTTTACTGCCTGATTCTTGAAACAGTAACCTGCCTTCTTCTCGGCTCTGTTGCCTATTTCTTCGGAGACGGAATTCTCAAAATTTATTCAGATGTTCCCGAGGTCATTGAATGCGGAATGAAAATTCTCAGTCTCACAACGCTCACATATTTTATCTGCGGATATATGGACTGTATTCCGGGGGCATTGCGTGGAATGGGATATTCAACCGTTCCGATGATTCTTTCAATTGTCGGCACGGTCGGAATGAGAATAGTCTGGATTTACGGATTCTTTCCTCATAACCATGACCTGCGGTATCTCTTTATCTGCTATCCGCTTTCGTGGATTGCAACGGTTGTTTTTCAATCAATCTGCTATTTCTTCATTATTAGAAAATTCAAGCATTAAAAAGATTATTTTGTATGCTCAATAATATCGTCAATCATTACCTTAATAAGGTCATTATCGCACCTTGCCCAGAAAATATCCTGATCTTCGCCTTCCCAAACATTCAGAGTATAAAATGTATAGAATTTTGTTCCGTTTATTTCTCTGCACTCAGTTCTTCTGTCCGCCGCATTTTCAACAATTCTTTGAGTAAAGACATAAACCTGAACATGATTGCTACGCGATTCGTATATCTTTTTCAGTTCCTCAAAATGAGATGCCATTAAATTGAAATCAGTATCCGGGCAATAACGGTTATGATATACAAACACCAATTCCTTATTGCGAAAGCTCAAAAGCCTGTTGCATCTTTTGGATATTTTCTCGGCCATATCCGAGTCGCTGATAACATCATGATGCGTAAATTCAACACCGTTTGTGCATGAATTGTTATAATGATTAACCGTTTCTACATATTTCTTATTGCGTGGAACGGTTTTTTCTATAAAAATCTCATATTTCAACATATCCGGATTGAGAAAATCTGCATAGTTTTCTTTTTCAAAAGCCAGAACATATTCAACATTGGACCTGCCGGAGGCAAATGGAGAAGAGAATGATTTTAAATCATTTCTGCTCAGAATATCATCGGTGAGGCAGTTTTCGCCCATTGAAATAATT
>DCII01000047.1 GCA_002315935.1 Ruminococcaceae bacterium UBA1730 | reverse complement strand
AAACGAAAGACTTGCACGCAGGGGATATTATGACATATCCGAAGCGTACAAGTATCTGCACTCAATATGATTGAACCGCCGTGTGCCGAACGGCACGCACGGTGGTGTGAGAGGGCAAATTTATTTTGCCCTACTCGATTGAATTACAGACAAAAAGGCAGCAGAAACAAATTCGTCTCTGCTGCCTTTGATAATAATATTCATTTAATCAATGCGGTACACATCAATTTCCGCTTCAACCTCTTTTAGAAGGGCGTTGATTGCCTGCTGCTTTGTGCCGCAGAGAGTGCATCCGGACGCTCCCTTGTGTCCTCCGCCGCCGAGGCGTTTGCAGATTTCGGAAGCATCAATATCGCCGTGAGTTCTGACCGAAGCCTTGAAGCCTCCGTCTTTAAGCTCTCTCATGGTTATGCCGACAAGCACGCCCTCAACCTGCCTCGGAAGATTGGCAAGCTTATCCGTTTCGCTTTCATTAGAGCCGCTTTTTTCATACATATCCTGCGTAACACATATGAGTGCACAACGGTCTGAAAAATAAAATCTCATGCTGTCAAGAGCAAGTCTTTCAAGAGCGGCATAGGTTTTTGTTTTTGTTTCAAAAAAGACCTGAATGATATTATAGGTGTCAGCACCGAGAGCGGCAAGCTTTGAGGCAATTTCAAATGTGCGGACTGTTGTGTTTGAAAATCTGAAGCAACCGGTGTCCGTTGAAACTCCCGTGAAAAGGCAGGAAGCGATGAGGGGAGTGATTTCTGCATTAAGCTCGCCGAGAAGAAGATAAATCATTTCGGCGGTTGATGCGGAGTTACTGTCGAGAAATATTTTCTCTGCATAAAGAATGTTTGAAGAATGATGGTCAATGCAAAGATTTATGCAGTCGGCGTATTTTTCTTCAAGCTCATTGCCGAGAAGCTTTGTGTCTGCAACATCAATTGAAACAACGAATTCCGGCTCAAATGGGGGATTTTCAATTCCTTCAAACATGAAGCTGAAATCCTTCGGAATCGGGTCATTGCATTCAATGCGAACCGTCTTGCCCATTGCCGTGAGTGCATGAGCAAGAGATGATGCACTTCCGAGTGTGTCTCCGTCGGGATGCTTGTGGCAGAGAAAAAGTATATTGTTTTTTTGCCTGAGAAGATTTGCCGTTTCTTGCATATCAATTCTCATAGGTTGTCGCTCTCCTTTAATCATGCTCAATGTTGTTGAGCATACCTGCAATATTCATGCCTTTTTCAATCGAATCATCAGCAATGAATTTCAGCTCGGGAGTGATGCGCAGATGAAGCCGTTTGCCGACTTCTCTGCGGATAAATCCCGTTGCACTTGTGAGACCTTTAACTGCAAGCTTTGCGGCTTCGATGCCTTCCATTGCACTGACATAAACCTTTGCCGCCGAGGCATCGGAATTAACGTCAACATTGACAACGGTGAGCATTCCCTGAATTCTCGGGTCCTTAAGCTCACGCATGATAGATGCGATTTCTCTTTTTATATCTTCGGATACTCTGTCAATTCTATATCCTGCCATTTCTGACTCCTATCAATCTCTGTATTCTTCGGTAATGAATGCCTCGAAGATGTCGCCTTCCTTGATGTCGTTGAATTTTGCAAGTCCGATACCGCAGTCGAAGCCGTTTGCAACCTCCTTAACATCGTCCTTGAAGCGGCGAAGAGAAGCCATTTCGTCTTCCGTGATAACGATACCGTCTCTGACAACTCTTACCTTGGCATTTCTTGTGATTTTTCCGTTTATAACATGACAGCCTGCAATGTTGCCGACTGATGAAATCTTAACAACCTGGCGAACCTCAGCTCTGCCGATGTCAACATCTCTGAACTTCGGAGCAAGCATACCCTTGATTGCGGCTTCGATTTCTTCAATGCAGTCATAGATAACTCTGTAAGTCTTGATTTCAACCTTGTCACGCTCTGCATTTTCAAGAGCAACATTGTCCGGTCTGACATTGAAGCCGATAATAATGGCGTTTGAGGCATTTGCAAGCATAACATCGCTCTCGTTGATTGCACCAACACCGCTGTGAATGACCTTAACACGCACTTCGTCTGTTGAAAGCTTGACAAGGCTTTGCTTGACTGCTTCTGCCGAGCCCTGAACATCAGCCTTAATGATAACATTGAGGTCCTTAAGCTCGCCTTCCTTGATGGAAGCAAAGAGGTTATCAAGAGTAACCTTCTGGAATTCCTTGAACTGCTCCTCCTTTGCCTTAGATTTTCTCTGTTCAACAAGCTCTCTTGCAAGCTTTTCGTCATTAACCGCATCGAAGCTGTCGCCTGCCTGAGGAACCTCTGCAAGACCCATGATTTCAACGGGAACGGAAGGACCTGCTTCGTTGACCTTTCTTCCTCTGTCATCGGTCATAACTCTGACTCTGCCGACTGCTGTGCCCGCAACAATAATATCGCCCGAATGAAGAGTACCGTTCTGAACAAGAAGCGTTGAAACGGGACCTCTGCCCTTATCGAGCTTTGCTTCGATAACAACGCCCTTTGCGGAGCGGTTCGGGTTAGCCTTAAGCTCTTCAACCTCTGCAACGAGGAGAACTGATTCAAGAAGCTTATCAATGCCCATTTTTGTATGTGCAGAAACGGGAACGCAGATTGTTTCGCCGCCCCATTCCTCGGGAATAAGCTCATATTCCGTGAGCTGCTGAAGAACTCTGTCGGGATTTGCGGCAGGTTTATCCATCTTGTTGATGGCAACGATAATCTGAACGCCTGCTGCCTTTGCATGGTTAATTGCTTCAATCGTCTGCGGCATGATACCGTCATCGGCGGCAACAACGAGGATTGCAATGTCCGTTGCCATCGCACCACGAAGACGCATTGCCGTGAATGCGGCGTGACCCGGAGTGTCAAGGAAGGTAATCTTCTGACCGTTGATTTCAACTCTGTGAGCACCGATATGCTGAGTAATTCCACCGGCTTCGGTTGCGGTTACGGAGGTGTTTCTGATAGCGTCAAGAAGAGAGGTTTTGCCGTGGTCAACGTGACCCATAACAACAACAACGGGGTCTCTTGTGATGAGGTCTTTTTCATCGTCAACGCTGTCGTCAATAATTCTGTCTTCGATTGTGATAACAACCTCCTTCTCAACCTTTGCACCGAGCTCTTCCGCAACGATTGCGGCGGTTTCATAGTCGAGCATCTCGTTGACCGTTGCCATCTGACCGAGAGTGAAGAGCTTCTTGATAACCTCTGCGGCAGTCATCTTGAGCATTGCGGCAAGGTCGCCGACTGTGATTTCTTCGGGAAGCTTGAGCTGAAGCTGAGGCTTCTTTGCTCTTTCAGCCTTGATTCTGTTAAGTCTTTCGGCTTCGGTTTCACGCCTTGAGGAACGCATACCACCCTGTTTTCTGTATTGCTGGCTCTTCTGCTTAATCTTCTGCTTGCCGAGAGAATTTGCGTGCTGTTCGGTTTTGTTTGCAGGAGCGATATTTTCATATTTTTCATTGTATTTTTCAAGGTCAACATTATCCGCTCTTGTATCAACAGTGCGGATTTCGCCCTTTGTTCTTGACTGCATGGGCTTGTTGCTGTTGTCCTTTTTGGGAGCGTTATTCTGCTTCTGCGGCATAGGAGGAAGCTTGTTTGCCGCAGGCTTGCGGTTTTCGTTCTGCTTCTGAGCAGGTGCATTCTGCCTGTTATCTTTAGCGGCAGGAGCTTTTTCGGGAGCCTTTGCAGGAGCATCCTTCTTTGGAGCGGCAGGCTTCTTTTCTTCCTTCTTTTCAGCCTTCTCCTCTGCCTTGGGAGCCTCTTTGACTTCCTTCTTTGCAGGTTCTTTTTTTGCTTCTTCCTTAATTTCTTCTTTTGCTTCTTCATTTTTGCCGTTTCCGCTTACAAGAGCGAAATATGCGTCAAGGGTGTCAACTTCATTTTCCTTCGTGAAGGTGTCGAAAATGAGGTCAAGCTCATCGACCTCAAGAGCCGATGTCGGTTTTTTCTGATCGCCGAAGTTTTTGGCAAGCAGATCAACCACTATGTTATTCTTTACTCCGAAATCCTTTGCGACCTCGGAAAGCTTATATTTATTTATCATTGGTTAACCTCCCATGTAGTATTCAGAAGCTTGAGCATTGCTTTTGCAAAGCCTTCGTCATTTATTGATACCACGGCTGATTTCAGACCCGTGGCAGATCCGATTTCTTCCATCGTTGAGAACAGAACGGCTGACGGAATTTTTTTGCCGTCAAATTCTGTTTCACGCTCAATCTCTTTTCGGAGCCTTTCTGAAGAATCGCTGCTCAAAAGGCAGAGCTTTGCAATGTTGCTTCTGACCGAGCCTATTGCACTGTCATGACCGCAGCTGAGCTTGCCCGCCTTGCGGCACATTCCGAGAAGAGAGAGCAATTTTGGGTTATCTGTCATTTTTCAGCTCATCCTCCATCTTTTCATACACCTCATCGGGTATCGCACAGGAGAAAGCTCTTTCTATTCTTTTAGCTTTTCTTGCCATCGAAAGACATTCGGGATTGTGGCAGACATATGCGCCACGGCCTGCTTTTTTGCCTGTCAGGTCAAGAGAAATTTCCCCTTCGGGACTTCTGACAACTCTGACAAGTTCTTTCTTCGGCTTCATCTCATTGCATCCCGTGCATTTTCTCATGGGAATACTGCGGCTTGTAGGCATGGGTCCAGCTCCTTAAAATTTATTCAACATCAAAGTTGATGGTTTCTTCAACGGTTTCGGGATTAATGTCAATCTTCTTCCAGCCTGTAAGTCTTGCGGCAAGTCTTGCGTTCTGACCCTTGTTGCCGATTGCAAGCGAAAGCTGATTATTCGGAACAATAACCTTGCAGTAATGCTCTTCCTCGTTGACGATGGTGACTGAGATAACATCGGCAGGGGCGAGAGAAGCGGCGATGAACTCGGCAGGATTATCGCTGTACTTGACAACATCCATCTTTTCGCCGCCGAGCTGGTCAACAATTTTGTTGATTCTTGCACCACGCTGACCGATGCAGGCACCGACGGGGTCAACATTTTCGTCTGCACTGTAAACAGCAACCTTGCTTCTTGAACCTGCTTCACGGGCAACGGATTTGATTTCAACCGTTCCGTCAAAGATTTCGGGAACCTCGCTCTCAAGAAGTCTTCTTACGAGGCCGGGATGAGTTCTTGAAATCGTTGCTCTGGGACCCTTTGCGGCATCCTTGACATCTGAAATATAAACCTTAACGAGGTCACCCTCCTTGAGATTATCTGTCGGAAGCTGTTCGGTTCTTGCAAGTCTTTCTGTAATCTTGCCGATTTCAACGAAAGCATCCTGCGTAACAGGGTCAACCCTTGCAACCTTAACGGTGATAATATCCTGATTCTTGTTCTGGAATTCGGCATAGAGCTGATTCTTCGAGGCTTCACTGATAACCTGGCGGAGAATATGCTTGCCCTTTTCGGCGGCAATTCGGCTGACTTCCTTGGTTTCAAGCTCAATTTCAACAATGTCGCCTGCAATTGCGTTGGGCTTGAATCTTTTTGCCTGCTCAACGAGAAGGTCTTCATCGGGGTCAACAATTTCGTTAACAACATTCTTGCGAACGAAAACACGAAGAGTGTTCTTATCGGGATTCATTTCGCAGAAAACGATGTCCTTGTTGTTGTAGTCTCTCTTGATTGCGGTTACTAATGCTCTTTGAATGCCCTCAAGAAGAATTTCTATGGGAACATTCTTTTCAACGCTCAGAAGCTTGACTGCTTCAAAAAATTCCTTGTTGCTCATTTTTGTTAATCTATCCTTTCAGTAATGTATTGATTAGAAATCAAAGTCGTCAAGCTTAATATAGCTTGCTTCCTTGGGTTCAAAACCGATTGCTGTTTCATCCTCACAGCGAAGAGTTATCATTTTTCCGTCAAACGATTCAAGCACACCCTTATATTCACGCTTGTTATTGATTGCACGGATAAATCTTACCTTTATTTTTTCACCCTGACAGGCTTCAAAATGGGTTTCTCTTGTGAGGTCTCTTTCAAGACCGGGTGACGAAACCTCGAGGCAGTAGCTCTGCTCAATGGGGTCTGCTTCGTCAAGAGGCTTATCAATTGCACGGCTCATGTTTTCGCAGTCTTCAATTGTTACTCCGCCGTCTTTGTCAATAAAGATGCGTAGGAACCAATCGGAGCCTTCCTTGATAAATCTTATATCCCAGATTTCAAGGCCGAGCGAATCGGCTATCGGCTGAGCTATATCCCAGACTGCCGCAACGGTGTTTCCCTTTGCCATAATCTCTCTCCTTTCTACAAAAACAAGAGAGCGGGTCACCCCACTCTCATAGCTTACATAATTCCAACATTGGTATTTTAACACAACATCATATAATTATCAAGACTTTTTTAAAATATTTTAAAAATATATTGAAAAAAATTTTTTTACATTATATAATAAACTGATATTTTGTTGCCATGAATCAATATTTCAGTTCATCAAGAGTCAGCTCATAGGCAGGAAGGAATTCTTTCAAAAAAACCTCGGCTTCGGGAATTCCGAGATTTGCAACCGCTTTTTCAAGCCCTTCACTTGCTTTGATAAATTCGCTGTTGCCTGCCTTCTTTTCTTCAATGCATTTAATCAGTGCACTGATTTTGTCGGCAGCTTTAACGAGCTTATGAAGCTCTTCGTCTTCAGGCGAGGGGATGAACATGGGTGCAAAATCATCTTTCAGATCATCGGGAAGCATTGAGATTATGTTTCGACAGGCGTGCTCTTCAACCGTTTTATATGCGTTGCGAACCTCTTCGCTGTAATATTTGACGGGGGTCGGCATATCGCCAGTAAGCGTTTCGGGAGCATCGTGATAAAGCCCGAGAAGAGCGGCTCTTTCGCCGTTGTAGCTTTTGCCGAATCTTCTGTTTCCGATAACGGCAAGGGCGTGGGCAATGACCGAAACCTCAAAGCTGTGTTCGGTCAGGTTTTCGCTGTGTTCATTTCTCATGAGTGCCCAGCGGTTGATATATTTCATTCTTGAAACCATTGCAAAAAATCCGTTTTCCATAGTGATTCCTCCATTTAGCTCTATGTTATCACAAACGGAAAAGTTTTTCAATAAATTTCGTTATCCAAAGGAATGTTTAAAATGTTAGCAATAATCAGAAGAGGAACGGATGAAGAAAAAATCAAATTCGTTTCGGATATGCTTAATAAAAACGGCTTCGGCGTTTCCCGTTTCAGAAATGACGGCGTTGATATTCTCTCGGTTGAGGGAGAAACGGATATGCTTGCTTGCTTCGATATAGTTGAAAGGGTTGTGGGAATTCACGAGGAATGCAGATTTTCTTCGAGAATCAATCATCCCGAGGATACCGTTATGGAAATCTGCGGAGCAAAAATCGGAGACGGAGGCTTTGCTTTCATTGCAGGTCCGTGCTCTGTTGAATCCCGGGAGCAGATAATTGAAATTGCAAAAGAGGTTAAGAATGCAGGTGCAACGATGCTCCGTGGCGGAGCATTCAAGCCGAGAACTTCGCCTTATTCATTTCAGGGAATAGGCACGGAGGGTCTTGAATTTCTTTCGGAAGCGAAGAAAGAAACAGGCTTGCCGACGGTCAGCGAAATAACCGATATTGCAATGCTTGAAGCGTATGAGAATGTTGATGTGCTTCAGGTCGGAGCAAGAAATATGCAGAATTTTGAGCTTCTCCGTGAACTCGGAAAAACGAATAAACACATTCTTCTCAAGAGGGGATTTTCGGCAACGGTTGATGAACTTCTCATGAGTGCAGAATACATAATGGCAGGCGGGAACATGAAGGTTATCCTCTGCGAAAGAGGAATAAGAACCTTTGAAAATTCGGCAAGAAACACCTTTGATGTTTCGTCAATTGCCGTTCTGAAAAAGAAAACACATCTGCCTGTTATCGCAGACCCGAGCCATGCGGCAGGGATGGCTTCATTTGTTAAACCGCTCACCTTTGCCGCCTGTGCGGCAGGGGCAGACGGAGCAATGCTTGAGGTCCATAATGACCCGATGCACGCTCTCTGTGACGGAGCTCAGGCGGTAACTCCCGATGAATTTGAATCAATAGCAAGGATTTCAGCGAACATAAGAAAGGCAATTTCTGAATAATGAAAACGGTTCATATCAAGGCTTCAACAGAATATGATGTTCTGATCGGCAGAAATCTGCTTTCTTCCGCAGGAGAAAAATGTGCTTCTCTTTTCGGAAAATGCAGAGCAATGATTGTTGCCGATGACACTGTTGCGGAAATATATCTTGAAACAGTCAGAAACAGCTTTGAAAATGCGGGAATTCCGGCTTTTGACTTTGTTTTTCCGGCAGGGGAAGAATCCAAAAACAAAGACATTCTTTTTGAAATTCTTGAAGCTGCCGCAGAAAATGAGCTTGGAAGAAATGACATAATGGTTGCTCTCGGCGGCGGAGTTACCGGCGATTTGGCAGGTCTTGCCTCCGCACTTTATCAGAGAGGAATAAAGCTTGTTCAGCTTCCGACAACCCTGCTTGCGGCGGTTGATTCCTCGGTTGGCGGAAAGACGGCAGTCGATCTTGAAAACGGCAAGAATCTTGCCGGAGCTTTTCATCAGCCGTCATTGGTAATCTGCGATGTTGATACCTTTGCAACTCTGTCTGAAAAGGTTTTTTCCTGCGGAATGGCAGAGGTCATAAAATACGGTGTTCTTTTCGACAGGGAGCTTTTTGAAGAGACAAAAAACGGAATAACCGATATTGAAAAAATTGTTGAAAAATGTGTTGTTCTCAAGGGGAAATGCGTTGCCGAGGATGAATTCGATTTCGGCAGCCGAAGACTGCTGAATTTAGGTCACACCTTTGCTCATTCAATCGAAAAGATGAGCGGATATGAAATTGCCCATGGGGAAGCGGTTGCAATCGGAATGGTTATGGCTTCTGAGCTTTCGGCAGAAATAGGTATATGCGATTCATCACTTGCCGATGAAATCAGGTCGGCACTGATAAAGAATAATCTTCCTGTTTCTTGCGAGCTCGGTTTTGAAGAAATCAGAAGCGGAATGATAAGCGATAAAAAACGAAACGGCGAAGAAATAGCATTTATCCTGCCTGAAAGTATTGGAAAATGCGTAATCAGAAACATAAAATTCTGAATGACGGAGGGGAGCAAAACGGATATAAGAATCATGCCGTCTGCATTGTCGGGCGAAATAAATGCTCCTGCTTCGAAATCCTATGCTCACAGAGCCTTTTTCTGTGCCGCAATAGCGGAGGGTGAAAGCAAAATAATCTGCAATTCCGTTTCGGATGATATTAACGCAACGATTGACTGCTTGAAGGCTCTCGGAGCGGAGATTGACAAAAGCGGCGATATTTATACGGTCAAGCCGATAAAAAAGCCTGTTGAAAATGCGTTTCTCAATTGCAGAGAAAGTGCAACAACACTTCGGTTTCTGCTTCCGCTTGTTTCTTTTTTCGGCACGGGAGCGGTTATCAACGCTTCGGGCAGACTTCCGGAAAGACCGATTGAGCCTCTTGCGGAGGAATTGAGAAACGCAGGAGTGAAAATATCAAAGGCTTTTTCGCTTGAAATTTCGGGGAAAGCAGATAAAAAAGAATTTTCAATTGCAGGTAATGTCAGCTCGCAGTTCGTTTCCGGTCTGCTTATTGCTCTTTCTCTTTGCGGAGGAAGGTTGAAGGTAACTGAGCCGATAGAATCAATGCCTTATATCAGAATGACTGTTGAAATGCTTCGGCAGTTCGGCGTTTCTGTTATCGAGAATAATAATGTTTTCACAGTTAACGGAAGGTGCATGGGAACGGAAATAACCGTTGAGGGCGATTGGTCAAATTCTCTTTGCTGGATTGCGATGGGAATAAAGGTAAACGGTCTTTCGGAAAATTCCCTTCAGGGCGATAGGCTCGTTTACGGGGATGAAATTGATGCTTCGGATATTCCCGATTCAGTGCCGGTTATCGCCGTCTGTGCCGCAACAAAAGAGGGAATAACTGTAATAAAAAACGCCTCAAGGCTTCGCTTAAAAGAGAGCGACAGAATTGCTTCGGTTGTTGCGATGCTTAAAGCTCTCGGAGCGGATGCTGCAGAGACAGCTGACGGAATGATAATCAACGGCAAGCCTTATCTTGACGGTGGCTATGTTGATTCGTTTTCAGACCACAGAATTGTTTTTGCTGCTTCGCTTGCGGCAACGAAATGCAGAAATGAAGTGATAATCGGGAATGCGGAATGTGTCAGCAAATCCTATCCCGATTTCTTTGAAATCTATAACAGACTCGGAGGTAAAGCAGATGTCCTGTTCAACAGGTAAAAATATTGTTGTAACCATATTCGGTCAGTCTCATTCGCAGGCGATCGGAGCGGTTATTGACGGCGTGCCTTCGGGGATTGAAATTGATGAAGCCGCAATTGCTGATTTCATGAAAAGAAGAACTGCAAAGGACGGCCTTTCAACTGCAAGGCATGAAGCGGACTGGGTGAATATAGTTTCGGGAATTGTTGACGGCAAAACCTGCGGAGCACCGATATGCGGAATAATAGAAAACGGTGACATCAATTCATCGGACTATGACGGATATAAAACTCTTCCGAGACCGTCTCACAGCGATTTTGCGGCTTTTTATAAACATAACGGATTCAATGACATAAGAGGTGGCGGTAATTCAAGCGGAAGGATGACGGCGGCACTCTGCTTTGCCGGAGCGGTCTGCATTCAGCTCCTTGAAAAAAAGGGCATTTTTATTGGTGCTCATGCTTCTTCAATACATAATATAGATGATGAGAGCTTTGATTCTGCCGATATTACGGCGAATGTGCTTAACGGAATAAAAGCAAAGGAATATCCCGTTATCAGTGATGATGCTCTTGAAAAAATGAAAAAAGCCATTGCCGAAGCAAAGGCAGATAAGGATTCAGTCGGCGGAGTTATCGAATGTGCAGTAATCGGTCTTGAAGCTGGCACGGGAGAACCGATTTTTGACGGAATAGAAAATAAAATCAGTTCAGCAGTTTTTGCAATTCCGGCAATAAAGGGGATTGAATTCGGTTCGGGATTCGGCGGAAGCTCAAAATACGGAAGCGAGAACAATGATGATTTCATAAAGCGTGACGGCAGAATAATCACCGCAAAGAATGACCACGGCGGAGTGCTCGGAGGTATGGCATCGGGAATGCCGGTCATTTTCAGATGTGCAGTCAAGCCGGTTCCGTCAATCGAAAAGGTTCAACATAGTGTTGACCTGATAAGCGGTGAAGAAAAAGAAATAACGATCGGCGGAAGGCATGACCCATGCATAGTTCTCAGAGCCGTTCCGTGCGTTGAAGCGGCGGCGGCAATTGCCGTTGCGGACATTGTATTTTGAGGGTAGAATATGAATATAGAGGATTGCAGAAAAGAAATTGACGGCATAGACAGAGAAATTGTTGATGCGTTCATCAGAAGAATGGAGGTTTCTCTGGAAATAGCCGAAATCAAGAAAAATGAGGGCTTGCCCATATATAATGAGTCAAGAGAAAAAGAGGTTATCGCAAGGATAAAATCAATGGCTCAGGGCAATTTTGAGTCTTATGCAGAGGAGCTGTATGAGAAGATTATGGAGATAAGCAAGAGAATTCAGGAGGAAAAAAACAAATGAAAAGAATCGGACTTCTGGGCGAGAAAATTTCACACTCATACTCACCGAAGATTTTTTCGCTTTTAGGCGGTTATGATTATCTTCTTTTTCCCACAGCGAGGGAAAATTTTGAGGATTTTTTTAAAAACAACAGACTTGACGGCTTCAATGTGACAATTCCCTATAAAACAAAGGCGATGGAGCTTTGCGACACTCTTTCCGAGGAAGCGAGGGCAACGGGATGTGTCAACACGGTCACCAAGAGCGAAGACGGAAAAATCCACGGAGAAAACACCGATATTTACGGCTTTGAACATATGGCAGACAGAATCAGATGCAATTTCAAGGGCAAAAAGGTTGTTATTCTCGGCTCGGGAGGCTCAAGCAGAACGGTTAAATATGTTGCCGAAAAGCACGGAGCATCGGAAATTATCGTTGTTTCAAGAACGGGCGAAAACAATTATGAAAACATTTCGGCCCATGCCGATGCAGATATAATCGTCAACACAACTCCGGTCGGAATGTATCCCGATAACGGAAAAGCTCCTGTTGATCTGTCTGTTTTCAAAAAGTGCAAAAAGGTACTTGATCTGATTTATAATCCGTCAAGAACTCTCCTTATTCAGCAGGCGGAGGCTCTCGGAATTGACTGCATAAACGGACTTTATATGCTCGTTTGTCAGGCGATTCGTTCGGCAAATATTCTTCTCAGCGAGAATATTGATGATGATGTTGCCGAGTCCGTTTTTGAAGAGCTTGAAAAGGAACAGAAGAATATTGTTTTCATTGGTATGCCGGGTTGCGGAAAAACAACGGTTGGCAGGCTTCTTGCATCGAAGCTCGGCAGAGAATTCGTTGACACTGACGGAGAAATCGAGCTTGAAGGCGGTTTCATTCATGAGATTTTCAGAAGATACGGCGAACCCGAATTCAGAAAACTTGAGAATGAGGTTGTCAGGAGAGTTTGCAAGGAGAGCGGAACCGTTATCGCAACGGGCGGCGGAGCTGTTCTTATGCCCGAAAATATTGCCGCAATCAGAGAAAACGCAACGGTTGTTTATCTTGATGCTCCGCTCGGCAGTCTTGAAATGACGGGCAGACCGCTTTCAAGAGACAGAATGACACTTATGAAAATGTATTTCCACAGGTCAAAGCTCTATGAAAAATGTGCGGATTTCAAGGTGAAGGTCAGCTATGACCCGGAAGAAACCTTAAGGAGTGTTATGGAATGCTTATCCTTGTGATAAACGGTCCGAATTTGAATATGCTCGGCGTCCGTGAGCCGGAAATCTACGGCAGAAAAACCTATGCCGATCTTTGCAATTTGATTGAAGAATATTCAGAAAAAAGGAATATTGATGTTGAGCTTTTTCAATCAAATCACGAGGGAGAAATTGTTGATAAAATTCAGCAGGCATACGGCAGGGCAGACGGCATAGTTATCAATCCTGCCGCATATACGCACACGAGCATTGCAATTCTTGACGCTCTCAAGGCAGTCGGAATTCCTGCGGTTGAGGTGCATATTTCAGATGTTTCTTCAAGAGAAGAATTCAGAAGGATTTCGTATGCAGGCATGGCTTGCATGGAGCATTTTATCGGTCTCGGTTTTGAAGGCTATCTGAAGGCAATTGATTATCTTTCGGAAAAATCCGCAGATTGATTTTCAACCTCAAGCGGAATTTCCTTTGCAATGTTTTCAAGGCATTCTGCCTTGCAGACTGCCGAACATCCCTTGTCATCGGATGTTATTTCAATGCCCGAATTTTCAATTCTGACATATTTCAGAGTGTGACTGCATTTATGAAAGAAATCCGAAAGGGTGAGCAATCTGCATTCCGTTTCGCCGAGGATAATTCCGCAGGGCGTTTCGGTTGAGGCATTTCTTCTCGTTATGCCGATTGGCAGAATGATTCCGTTGATTTCAAGGTTTGTTCTGTCGGTTGAAACGCCGTCACCCGTGAGCCTTCCGAGAGGAATATTCAAAGAAAAAAAGTTGATTGTATAAACACTTTTCGTGTTGGTGATTCTGGAAATCCTTAAGCTTCGCTTCTTTGCGGAGCTTATTTTTTTGTTCGTTTGAGCAACAATATACCCTTCGGCACGGCAGAAGCTGAAGGTGAGGTCCTTATTCTGCTTGATTCCGCTTATCAGCAGGTCACCCTTCAGAACGGGAGACCCTGCTTTTTCTTCCGCAGTGCCGTTGAATGAACGGAAAATTCTGATTATTCCGTCAGACGAAGCAACAATATTCGAGGTTGAATTATCGGATATTTCATCGGCGGTTTCAGCCGATTCCCTGACCTCAATCATTGCCGTGCATCCACGAATATTGATGTTGACCCATGAAATTCCCTTAAGCTTTTTCTGAACCTCAATTTCTATTTCAGATGGTTCAATTTCCGAGGTCGGCATACCGAGACGGATACCCGCATTCTTGAATGATGAGATTATTTCCTGCGAGGAAACCTTTTCGTTTCCGATAACATTCATGCACCAGAGCCTTGTTGAAAGCACCGAGAGCAGAGCCGCCATAACCGTGATTCCTGCGAGAACACCTACTCTTCTGCTGTGGCGGTCAAGAAAGAAGGTCAGCCCGTATTTATCATCCATTCTCATGTGCATTCCTGAGCTTTTTGCAATTGAACGCATCTTTTTATACGAGCTTCTGTCGACAAATCCGCAGAGCATACCGTTTTCGCACCGAACATCCCAGAGAGTTATTCCACGGATTCTGCAAAGGTTGAGAAATCTTTCGGGGAAGCCTCCCGAAGCGTGAAAATGAACAAAACCGAATATGTATCTGATTATTTTCAAAATCAGCATAATCCACCTCTAATTTTCAAAGCTTATATCCGAAATCAAGCCCTTTATTATTGCTTGGCCATCCTGCATTGAAGCTATGCAGAGGTCACAGCCGCAGAAGCAGACATTCAGTCTGCCGGTGTTCAGAGAAATTCTGCAGCTGCAATATTCAAGCACGCCCTTGCAGCCGTCAACTCTTGCTTCACGGTTTCCGCACAGCTCGATATGAGCAAATCCCGAAAGTGCATCAGTCGGAATATCCATGCTTTTTGTGAGAGCTTCAATAATCTGTTCGCCTTTTGCGGCAAATCTGTTTTCTTTCATTTTATCACCCGATTCAATTTATGATTTTTCATCAATAAAAAGAACATTCCGGAATAGAATTGAATGAAGGCGGTGAGAAAATGAAAAAAGGAAGTGTAACATTTCTGCTCGGAATATCGGCGTTTCTCTGTGCTTTTCTGTTTCCTGAGCAATTTCTCAAGGGCGTTAAAAACGGACTTATGCTCTCGGCAAACACGGTAGTGCCGTCACTTTTCGTGTTTATGTGTGCATCGTCAATTATCGGAAACGGCTCAATGCCCAGACCTCTGAAAAAAGCGGCAGGAATTTTTATGAAGGCTTTTTCGCTTCCTGCCGAAGCCCTTCCCACCATTTTTCTCGGACTTTTCGCAGGTTATCCGACAGGGGCAAAAATGACGGAGGAGCTTATGAAATCGGGGAGAATTTCCGAAAATCAGAAGCAAAGAATGCTCCGCTTCTGCATCAGCCCGGGAATGGGATTTTCAATAAATGCCGTGGGAATTATGATGCTCAATTCAAAAAAATCGGGGATAATCATTCTGATTTCCGTCTGCATTTCGTCTCTTTTAATCGGATTGTTTTCGGCAATAGGAGAGAGGACGGAAAACAATTCTTTATCCGAAACAAGAACAAAAAGCCCCGATGAAGCACTTGTTGATGGCGTTTCATCGGGAACGGTTTCAATGCTGATAATCTGCGGCTTCGTGGCTCTTTTTTCGGGAATGGGCGAAATAATCAATCTTATTCCAATTGACGGAAAAGCGAAAATTCTTTTGCATAGCTTTCTTGAGGTGACGGGCGGCTGTGAAAAAGCGGCTTCGACCATGCCGCTTCCTATGATTTCGGGAATATGTGCATTTGGCGGAATTTGCGTTCATATGCAGATTTTTTCGATTACGGAAACAAAAAAGCTGAAATTCCTGCTTTTCAGATTTATTCATGCGGCTCTCTCAACGCTGATATGCTTTGTTATTCTGAATTATTTTCCCGTTGAGGCCGATGCGGTCAGCATTCAGACCGAAAGATTTGTGATGAATTCTTTTTCGCTTCCGGCTTCGCTCTCGCTGATGTTTCTTGCTTCGCTGATTATCCTTGACCTTGGGCAAAACCGCACAATTCAATCTGCGTAAAGCAATTTGCAGTGTTACCCTTGATAACGGCAGGAAAGTATGATAAAATAAAACAATCGGAGGAAGTTGATATGAAAAAGAAAATTCTTAATTCAAAAAATTACACTCCCGAATGCAAAAACTGTGTTATCGGCAGAATTTCGCCTGACGGCAAGAATGTTTTCTGCACCAAAAAGGGGATAAAGGAGCTTGACGGAAGTTGCAGGTCGTATAAATATGACCCCTTGAAGAGAGTTCCGAGAAAAGCACCCGTTTTTGAGAGTGCAGACCCCAAAGATTTTGAGCTTTGAAATGTTGGTGTGAATTATGGTATTGTTTATTGCGGCGTTACTGATTCTTTCCCTTGTCGGCGTTGATTTCAGAGGGAAAAACGGCTTTGAAGATTATATGTCTCCGCAGAAGACGGGGGCAATAAAAGGAATATTTGTTATCATTGTTTTCTTTTCGCATCTCAGGCAGTATATAACTCCCGTTCTTGATGAAATGAATAAGCCCTATTACGATTTCATGAACTGGCTCGGTCAGCTCATGGTTGTTATGTTTCTTTTCTATTCGGGCTACGGAGTTTATCTTGCAATTGCGAAAAAAGACGGCTATATAAAATCCATTCCCGTCAAGAGAATTCTGAAGGTCTGGTATCATTTTGCTTTTGCAATCGTGCTTTATCTTCTTCTCGGATTTGCAATGGGTAATAAATTCACTGCGAAGAGATTTTTTCAGTCGCTTGTCGGTGCTTCGGACCTCGGCAACAGCTCATGGTTCATAATGACTATTATCCTGCTCTATTTCGCAACCTTTATCGGCTTCATCCTTGTCGGCAGGAAGCATATGCTTGCAGGAACCGTTATCACAACGCTGCTCAGTATCGGCGTTGTTATCTGGTTGATGAAGATTAAGGAAAATAATTACTGGTGGTATGATACCGCTCTCTGCTATCCGCTCGGAATGTGGTATGCAATGGCGAAGCCGAAAATCGACAAAGCTCTTCTGAATGATTTCGGAAAATGGTTTTCGGCAACGGCAATAACGCTTGTTCTGTTTTTTACTCTGAAATTCAAGCTTACTGTTTTAACAAAGAGCAGACACCTTTTCTTTTTTACGGCTCTTGCATTCGGAATGCTTCTTGTGTTTCTTTCGATGCGTATCAGCGTCAACAATGCCGTTCTGCGCTGGTTCGGTAAGCACGTTATGGGAATATACATTCTCCAGAGAATCCCGATGATTTATTTCCGCTCTCTCGGTCTGAACGAATATCCGAAGCTGTTCGCACTCTGCTGCCTCGCCGTAACGCTTCTCATTGCATGGGGCTTTGATGTTGCAATGGATAAGCTCGATATTTTGCTTCATCTTTCGCCGAAAAAGAAAGTTTCTATTGACAAACAAATCAAATGATTCTATAATTACATATGTCTTAGGGGGCGTAGCTCAGCTGGGAGAGCGTACGGTTCGCATCCGTAAGGTCGAGAGTTCGATCCTCTTCGTCTCCACCATAAAAAATCTCTTTTGTCTTTTGGGACAAAGGAGATTTTTTTAACTAAATTTGGAACAGATACAGAAAAAGAATTTACAAAGAGAAAATGATATGAAAGAAAATTATTACGAAGCAATATTTAAAAGAAAGTCGTTTCACTTATTCAGAGGTGTGGGCAACGATACAATAACGCAGGATGAGATTGATAATATCAAGAAGGCTTATGCTGATTTTGATTGCTTATATCCTGATATTAAAACTGCTGTTCGTATCGTTCCTGCAAGCAAGGTGAATTTTAAGAGAGATGCAGAGCTCTGCATTCTGATTTACAGCGAAGAAAAAGAAAATTATCTGATGAATGTAGGCTACATAGGTGAGCAGTTGGATTTATATCTGGTACAGCATGATATAGGAACTCTGTGGTTCGGAATCGGTAAACCTGATTTGCCTGACTATAACGCAATGAAATTTGTTATTATGATTGCAATACACAAGGTGAATGAACAATCGTTTTATCGAAAAGATATGTTCAAAGCAAAACGCAAGCCACTCAACGAAGTATGGTCAGGCGATGACCTCGGCGTTGCAGACATTGCCCGTTTTGCCCCAAGTGCCTGCAATTCGCAACCCTGGTATGTTGAAAACAATGCCGGCAAGCTAACGGTTCACAGGTATAAGAAACCCGGCAAAAGAGGAATTATGCCTGCGGCTGCGGTATCGTATTATAATCGCATTGATATTGGAATTTTTCTCTGCATTTTAGAGATATGTATGAATAAAAAAGGAATTACATTTAACCGTAAATTGTTTATTGATAACGCAAGTAATGCAGAACTGACAACAGTTGCAGAATACACCGTTAAAGAGGGATAAATCCCGTTTTGCGAACTATCAACTGAAAAAACCAGTGTCTGAGAAAAGGTCTTTTTCGGTTCAATTCCTTCAAAAATATAAAAGCGAACACCGAAATGTCCGCTTTTGTTTGTTATTACATTCCTCTGCGTTTAACGCAGTTTTCAAGCTTGATTGCTTCATAAACTCCGTCATCAAAGAGTTCGCAGATATTTTTATATTCTTCAATTTCAAGAGCTTCAAGCGTTTTGCCCGTTTTGATGCAGAGAGCAACAAGCTCGCCTGTTGCCTTATACGCATCACGGAAGGGAAGTCCCTTTGAAACGAGGAAATCGGCACAGTCTGTTGCATTGATGAATCCGCCCGCCGCCGCTTTTCTCATATTTTCGGGAATGACTTTCATAGTGTCAATCATCGGAATAAGAGTAGTCAGGCAGATTTTGACGGTATCAAACGCATCAAAGATTGCATCCTTGTCTTCCTGCATATCCTTGTTATAAGCAAGCGGAAGTCCCTTGAGAACGGTGAGAAGTGTCATAAGGTCGCCGAAAACTCTTCCGCTCTTGCCTCTGACAAGCTCTGCAATATCGGGATTTTTCTTTTGCGGCATAATGCTTGAACCCGTTGAAAAAGCATCGTCAAGCTCAACAAATTTGAATTCCCATGAGCACCAGAGAATTATTTCTTCGCACATTCTCGAAAGATGAACCATAACGAGGGAAAGAGCCGATGCAAGCTCAACGCAGAAATCCCTGTCTGCAACGCCGTCAAGAGTGCTTTTGGTGAATGAATCAAAGCCGAGAAGAGAAGCGGTCATGGCTCTGTCAATCGGATAGGTTGTGCCTGCAAGTGCACCGCTTCCGAGAGGAGAGGAATTCATTCTCTTCTTTGCATCCTCAACTCTGCCGAGGTCTCTCTTAAGCATTTCAACATAAGCCGAAAGATGAGCCTTGAAGGTTATCGGCTGTGCTCTTTGCAGATGAGTATAGCCCGGCATAATTGCGTGAGCATTTTCTTCGCCTTTTGTTTCAAGTGAATTGATAAGTCCGTTGATAAGATTAAGAACCTCATCGCATTCATCACGCAGATAAAGGCGGACATCAAGAGCAACCTGGTCATTTCTGCTTCTGCCTGTGTGAAGACGCTTGCCAACATCGCCGAGACGCTCTGTTAAGGTCTGCTCAATGAATGTGTGAATATCTTCCGCATTAGGATCAATAGCGAGAGCTCCGTCTGCAATTTCTTCTTTGATTTTTGCAAGCTCGGCGGCAATTGCGGAGCCGTCCTCCTTCGGGATAATTCCCTGTGCGGCAAGCATTGTAACATGGGCGATACTGCCGTTTATATCCTGTGCATACATTCTTGAATCTGTTGCGATTGAAGAATTGAAATCGTTAGTTTTTTTGTCAACTTCCTTTGAGAAGCGACCTGCCCAAAGTTTCATAAAGTCTCCTTACATAATGTCAATAAAGGGCGAAGAGATTCGCCCTTTAAAAATGATTTTAAATTATTTGTTTCTTTCAGCCTCAAGAAGTGCTCTGACCTTGATGGGAAGACCGAAGAGGTTGATGAAGCCTGCCGAATCCTTCTGGTTATAAACTTCATCAGCATCGAAGGTTGCGAAATCTTCGCTGTAAAGAGTATAGGGTGAGGTTACACCTGCGTTGATGATGTTGCCCTTATAGAGCTTAAGCTTAACATCGCCTGTAACTGTTTTCTGTGTTTCGTCAACAAATGCCGAAAGAGAAGCACGAAGCGGAGTATACCACTGACCGAAATAAACAAGCTCTGCAAAACGATGAGCAACAACCTCTTTGTAATGCTGTGTATCTCTGTCAAGAGTGATGGTTTCAAGAACATCATGTGCTCTGAAAAGAATTGCTCCTGCGGGATTTTCATAAACACCTCTTGACTTCATGCCTACAAGACGGTTTTCAACAAGGTCATTGAGACCGATTCCGTTTTCGCCGCCGATTTTGTTGAGGTATCTGATAAGCTCAACGCCGCCCATTTCCTTGCCGTCAACAGCTGTGGGAATGCCCTTTTCAAAATGGATGGTGATATATGTATCCTTATCGGGAGCCATTTCGGGAGAAACGCCCATTTCAAGGAAACCGGGTTTATTGTACTGAGGCTCGTTTGCAGGGTCCTCAAGGTCAAGACCTTCGTGTGAAAGATGCCAAAGGTTCTTATCCTTTGAATAGTTGGTTTCACGGTTAATCTTAAGAGGAATGTTATGTGCTTCTGCATATTCGATTTCTTCTTCACGGGATTTGAGATTCCAAATTCTCCAGGGAGCAATGATTTCCATTTCGGGAGCAAATGCCTTGATTGCAAGCTCAAACCTAACCTGATCATTGCCCTTGCCGGTGCATCCGTGGCAGATGGCATCTGCACCCTCAGCCTTTGCAATTTCAACAATTCTCTTTGCGATGATGGGGCGTGCAAATGAAGTTCCGAGAAGGTAATCTTTCTCATATACTGCACCTGCCTTGAGGGTTGGGAAGATGTAATCATTGACGAATTCTTCCTGAAGGTCCTCAATATAGAGCTTTGAAGCACCTGTCTTGAGAGCCTTTTCTTCAAGACCTTCAAGCTCGCTGTCCTGACCGACATTGCCGGAAACGCAGACTACTTCGCAGTTGTTATAATTTTCTTTGAGCCATGAAATGATAATTGAAGTATCAAGACCGCCCGAATAAGCAAGAACTACTTTTTTGATTTCTTTCATGATTTTATCGACCTTTCATATGTTTCGTTTGTTTATGCACTAATTATACAGCAAATATTCAGAAAGTCAAGTAATTTCTGAATATTTATTCAGCTTGTTGAACTTCAACAAATAACAGAGAATATCCGGCGATTATCAGAGCAAAAGTCCGACTTTTTTCTTGGCCTTTGCAAGGGTTCTGTTGGCAATTCTCGAAGCCTTCTCTGCTCCCTGAGCGGCGGTGTCAAGAAGATACTGCTTGTCGCCCATAAGTCTCTTATAATTTTCCTGGAAGGGACGAAGCTCCTCGATAACCGCTTCCGCAACCTTAACCTTGAAATCGCCGTAGCCCTTGCCTTCGAATTCCTTTTCAATAGCCGCATAGTCAAGACCCGTGCAGCAGGAATAGATTGACATGAGGTTGTTGATTCCGTCCTTGCCGTCTGCATAGCGGACTACCGCTTCGCTGTCCGTAACGGCTGACTTGAACTTCTTGAGGATAGCGTCGGGAGTATCCTGAAGAGAAATGGATGCCTTGGGATTAGGGTCACTCTTGCTCATCTTCTGAGTGGGGTCCTGAAGGCTCATGACCTTTGCACCGATTTTTCCGATAAAGGGTTCGGGAAGCGTGAAAGTGTCTCCACGGAGAGTGTTGAAACGCACTGCAATATCTCTTGCAATTTCAAGATGCTGCTTCTGGTCTGCTCCGACGGGAACGAAATTTGCCTGATAAAGAAGAATATCAGCCGCCATAAGAACGGGATATGCAAAAAGTCCGACATTGACATTATCGGCGTGCTTTGCGGATTTTTCCTTGAACTGCGTCATTCTTGAAGCTTCGCCGAACATGGTGTAGCAATCAAGAAGCCATGCAAGCTCTGCATGAGCTGGAACCTGACTCTGAATGAAAACGATGTTCTTTTCGGGGTCAAGACCGACTGCAAGAAGAGTTGCATACATTTCAAGAATCTGCTGACGGAGCTTTGCAGGCTCCGGATGAACTGTCAACGCATGAAGGTCTGCAACCGCATAAAGGCAATCATAATCCTCACACATCATTTTCCAGTTTTTGAGCGCACCGAGATAGTTGCCGAGAGTCGGAATTGATGTCGGCTGAATTGCACTGAGAACAATCGGCTTGCGTTCTGTATTTTCCATGTTTTAAACCATCCTTTATGCGTTGTAGCTTCTTGCAACTTCGCCGAGAATCTTAACACCCTTAACGATGTCCTCATCCGAAGGAGTTGAGAAATTAAGTCTGATATAGTTATATTCACGGGTCATGTCGGTAAGAAATGCGTTGCCGGGAACAACCGCTACGCCTGCGGCGGATGCCTTGGTAACAAAATCTCTCATGTTAACGCCGTCTTTGACCTTTGCCCATACGAAGAGACCGCCCTCCGGTCTGTTATATTCAAGAAAACCTGCAAGCTCCTTATCCATGCAGTCGCAGAGAAGGTTGAGCTTTCTCTTATATATTGCCTTGATTTTTTCAATATGAGCAACAAAATCACATTCGGTCAGCCATTTATAAACAACGAGCTGTGAAAGCATAACGGTGTGAACATCCTGTGTCTGCTTTGCACAGGTGAGCTTTGCGATAACGGGCTTCGGAGCGGTTACAAAGCCTACTCTTATGCCGGGAGCAACAATCTTTGAGAATGAACCCGAATAGATAACTATTCCGTCTTCATCAAGGCTCTTGATTGAGGGAACCTCTTCGCCCGAAACACGCAGGTCACCATAGGGGTTATCTTCAAGAATCATAATTCCGTATTTCTTGGCAAGCTCATAAACTGCCTTTCTCTTTTCGAAAGACATTGTTGCACCTGCCGGATTCTGGAAGTTGGGAATTGTATATAAGAATTTGACATTCTTTTCTGTTTTCAGTTTTTCCTCAAGAGCTTCAATGCTGATTCCGTCACTCTCCGTGGGAACTCCCGAAAGAGTTGCACCGAAGCTTCTGAAGCAGTTGAGTGCACCGATAAACGAAGGCTCTTCGCAGAGAACAACATCGCCGTAATCAATGAAGCACTGGCTGACAAGGCTCATAACCTGCTGTGCACCGCTTGTGATAATGAGAGCATCATCGTCACCCATTGCACCGTAACGCTCCTTGGCAAGCTTCGTCAATTCCTTGATAAGAGGGGCATATCCCTCTGAAATGCCGTACTGAAGAGCGAGAATCGGCTCGTTCTGCATAACATCTGCGAGAATCTTCTGAACATCATCAACGGGAAAAGCATCGGGAGCTGGGTTGCCTGCGGCAAGAGGGATGCTTCCTGCGGAGGTTTTGAGAATTTCTCTGATGACTGAGGGCTGAAGCGATGAAACGCCTTTCGAAAACTTATAATCCATTTATATCATCCTTTCGGTGTGTTAACATTTGATTTGAACTATTTTATAATATTTTTCCGCATTTTGCAAGAAGAAAATAAAATGTTTTATAAAATGTATATATAAAATACAAGAGCCATCGCCCGAAAGCGATGGCGGAAAATGATTGAATTAAAGTGCCTCAACAATAGCCTTTGTGTCTCTTGCGATAACAAGCTCTTCGTTGGTGGGGATAACAAAGAGCTTAACCTTTGAGCCGGGAACGGAGATTTCAACCTCTTCTCCTCTGATGTGGTTCTTCTCTTCGTCAATTTCAGTGCCGAGGAACGCAAGCTTCTCTGCAACTCTTGTTCTGTACTGGGGATTGTTTTCGCCGATACCGCCGGTGAAAACAACTGCGTCAACACCGCCCATAGCAGCAGCATAACCGCCGATATATTTTGTGAGCTGATGGCAGAGCATTGATTCAACAAGCTTTGCCTTTTCGTTGCCTTCTTTGGACATACCCTCGATTGTGCGGTTGTCGCTTGTGCCTGCAATGCCGAGCATACCGCTCTTCTTATTCATGAGGGTATCCATCTCATCGGGAGTGAGGTTGTGGCTCTTCATGATAGTGGGAACGATGGCGGGGTCGATTGAGCCGCAGCGTGTACCCATTATGATGCCCTCAAGGGGAGTAAGACCCATTGTTGTGTCGAAGCACTTGCCGTCTTTAACAGCGGAGATTGATGAACCGTTGCCGAGGTGGCAGGTAACAATTTTTGTGCCTTCTGCCTTGCCGCCGAGAAGCTCAACGCAACGGGCTGAAACATATCTGTGAGATGTGCCGTGGAAGCCGTATTTACGGATGCCGTCCTTCTCGTAGAATTCATAGGGAAGAGCGTACATATAAGCGTAGTCGGGCATTGTCTGATGGAAGCCTGTGTCAAATACTGCAACCTGAGGAACATCCATGATGCTTTCGCAGGCTTCGATACCCTTGAGGTTTGCAGGATTGTGAAGAGGTCCGAACTTGAAGCATTCCTTGATTGCCGACTTGACAGCATCGTTGACAAGAACCGATGCGGAGAACTTTTCGCCGCCGTGAAGAACTCTGTGACCGACAGCACCGATTTCATCCATTGATGCGATAACGCCGTTTTCTGCACTTACGAGGGTATCGAGAACAAGCTTGATAGCATCGCCGTGGTCTTTCATTGCATGGGGTTCCTTGATGTTTTTGCCCTCTGCTCCGGGAACCTTGTGTGTGAATGATGCGTTTGCATCGCCTATCTGTTCGCAGATACCTTTTGCAAGCAGGTTTTCGTTTTCCATATCAATGAGCTGATATTTGAGCGATGAACTGCCGCAGTTGATAACAAGAATTTTCATACTAACACTCCAAAATGTGAAATTTTGCTTGATAAAAGCATTTAACTGCTTTATTATATACTTGAATAAATTATTTTGCAAGTGTTTTTCAGAGGTTATTATATGAAGATTGCAGGAATTATTGCAGAATATAATCCTTTTCATAACGGCCACGCTCTGCTGATTGAAAAAGCAAGGGAGCAGGGAGCGGAATGTGTTGTTGCGGTTATGAGCGGAAATTTCGTTCAGAGGGGTGAACCTGCTCTGTTCAGAAACGATGTCAGAGTCAGAACCGCTCTTGAGGGAGGTGCAGACCTCGTTCTGCGTTTACCTGTTAACTGTGCCGTTTCCGGAGCAAAAAGCTTTGCTCTCGGAGGAGTGAAAATTCTTGATGCTCTCGGTTGCGTTGACACTCTTGTTTTCGGAAGCGAATGTGCAGATACCGATTTGCTTTGCAGAACTTCGGAGCTGATTGAGAGCGAAGAGGTTCAGAATGCTCTTTCTCAAGAAATAAAAAAAGGTGTTTCGTTTGCAATTGCAAGAGAAAATGCAATCCGCAGCTTCTCTCCCGAATGTGCAAATGTCATAAAAAATCCGAATGATATTCTTGCCGTGGAATATATTTCCGCATTAAAAAAAACAGGAAGCAGTATTAAGCCGTTTGCCGTAAAGCGTGAGGGTGCAGAGCATGATTCGGATATTTCGGCAGGCAATATTGCATCTGCATCTCATATAAGAAACCTTATAATAGGCGGTGAAAAATGGGATGAATTTGTTCCGGAAAAGATTTATAAGGTGCTTTCAAATGCAACCGATGAGCAGAAAATAACCGATTTTTCCGGGCTTGAAACCGCTATGCTATATAGAATAAGAACTTCATCTGCGGAGGAAATTGCACTTTGTCCCGATGCTTCGGAAGGAATTGAAAACCGTATTATTGCCGCTTCAAAGGACTCCTCAACGCTTGAGGAGCTGTATGCGATGGTTAAAACGAAGAGATATTCCCATGCAAGAATAAGAAGAATTATTCTCTCTCTATGCCTCGGCTTGACTGCCGAAAGCGTTGCTGACGGAGCGACTTATATCGGCGTATGCGGATTTACCGACAGGGGTGCATCGCTTCTGAAGGGTGCATATAAGACCGCTTCTTTGCCGATAATCACCAAGGCGGCGGAGCTGAAAAATGCAGACGAAAAGGTGAAAACGGCATATGAAGCGGAATGCAGAGCAGGGGATATTTATGCTCTGTTGACCGATAAAAGGGGAATATGTTCGGCAACCGCAAAAGAAAAGCCTCTAAGGAAACATTGAAAATCTTGCTTGCTGATTTATTCAGCGTTTCCTTAAAGATTTAATTACCATTTATATATGCGATATACCACAAGAGGGGCGGAGTCTATCTGCTCCTCTTTCAATATTTTGTGTTTTGACTTTGTTTTTCTCGGTAAAATTGCACAAATGAGCAAAAATATTACACAAGAAAAAATTTGAAATTATAAAAAATTTCGTATGAATGCACAAAAATATTTTTTCTCATTTATTATATATTGACAAAGCGTTTTAATATGTGTATAATACCGGACTGTATCTTAAGATGGAAAGTGTCGCCATTTAGTTTTGATATTTTTGCGCTTAATGTATTAAAATTTTTGAAGACATTTTCCTGCAAAATTTAAAGTTTTCCACAGTAATGGAAATATCAATGAACGGAGGATTAGCTAATGCTGAAAGTCAATCCCGTTAAACGAGGAAGCTGCACCCGCATGAGCTTCGGAAAAATCAATGAAGTTATGGATATGCCCAACCTCATTGATATTCAGAAGTCTTCCTATGACTGGTTTATCAACACGGGTCTTAAAGAGGTCTTCAGAGACATGGAACCCATAACCGATTTTTCGGGCAACTGGATTCTCAGATTTGTAGACTACAAGATTGATGATAAGCCGAAGTATACGGTTCGTGAGTGCAAAGAAAGAGACGCCACATACAATGTTCCGATGAGAGTTGTTGTTCGTCTTCAGAACAAAGAAACGGGCGTTATCAAGGAATCGGAAGTTTACATGGGTGATTTCCCCAAGATGACCGAGAGCGGTACTTTTGTTATAAACGGTGCGGAGAGAGTTATAGTTTCTCAGCTCGTCCGTTCCCCCGGTGTCTATTTCGGAATGAGTCACGACAAAACAGGTATCGAGCTTTTCACGAGCACAATCAACCCCAACAGAGGTGCGTGGCTCGAATATGAAACGGACCCCAATGATATATTCTACGTCCGCATAGACAAGAACAGAAAAATATTCATCACAACCTTCATCCGTGCACTCGGTCTGAGCAGCAACGATGACATTCGCCGTTTCTTCGGCGAGGATATCAAGCTCGAAGCCACAATGGAGAGAGATGAAACAAAGAACACCGAGGAAGCTCTCATGGAGGTATTCAAGAAGCTCCGTCCCGGTGAACCTGTTACTCTTGAATCTGCACAGCAGCATATTGACCAGCTGTTCTTCGATCCTCACAGATATGATATTTCCAGAGTCGGCAGATATAAATACAACAAGAAGCTTTCAATGCTCAACAGACTTCCCGGCTGTACTCTTGCAGAGCCTGTTATTTCGGAATATACCGGCGAGTTCATTGCAGATGCAGGTGAAATCATCACGAAGCAGAAGGCTATTGAAATCGAGAATGCCGGTGTAATGAAGGTTGTTGTTGCCTGCGAAGACGGCACTCAGCTTTTCGTAATTTCCAACGGCATGGTTGAGCCTCTTGCGGTTCTTCCCGAAGGATTCACAAAGGAAGAGCTTGAAAATGTTGCAATCAACGAAAAAGTCCGCTATTCAGTTCTTCATGAAATCATCGAGAAATGCGGCGATGATAAAGAAGCGCTTCTTGAAGAAATGAGAATCCGTTGTGATGACCTTATTCCCAAGCACATCATCATTGACGATATTTTCGCATCAGTAAACTATGTTAACTGCCTGACAAAGAAGGTCGGTAACATTGACGATATTGACCATCTCGGCAACAGACGAATCCGTTCGGTCGGCGAGCTTCTTCAGAACCAGTTCAGAATCGGTATCGCAAGAATGGAAAGAGTTGTCCGTGAAAGAATGGCAATTCAGGCTCAGGAGGATGATGATAAAATCACTCCGCAGAGCCTCATAAACATCAGACCCGTAATGGTAGCTATCAGAGAATTCTTCGGTTCATCACCGCTTTCGCAGTTCATGGACCAGACCAATCCTCTTGCCGAGCTTACTCATAAGCGTCGTCTTTCAGCTCTCGGCCCGGGCGGTCTTTCAAGAGACCGTGCAGGATTCGAGGTTCGAGACGTTCACTATTCGCATTACGGCAGAATGTGCCCCATTGAAACTCCGGAAGGTCCCAACATCGGACTTATTTCATACCTTGCAACATTTGCCAAAATCAATGAATACGGCTTCATTGAAGCTCCGTTCAGAAAGATTGACAAGGCAACGGGCAGAGTTCTTGACGAAGTTGAATATATGACGGCAGACACCGAGGATGATTATATCGTTGCTCAGGCTAACGAACCCCTTGATGAAAACAGCCGTTTCGTAAGAGAAAAGATTTCCGCAAGACACAGAGACGAATTCCTTGAAATCGACAACACAATGGCTGATTACATGGATATTTCGCCCAAGATGGTTGTTTCGGTTGCAACTGCAATGATTCCCTTCCTTGAGAACGATGACGCAAACCGTGCTCTCATGGGTTCAAACATGCAGAGACAGGCTGTTCCTCTTCTCAAGACGGATGCTCCCATTGTCGGAACAGGTATGGAATACAAGGCGGCTGTTGACTCCGGCGTAACCGTTCTTGCAAAGGAAGGCGGCGTTGTTTCAAAGGTTTGTGCAGACAGCGTTACCATTATGGAAGACGGCGGCAACAGTCATTATTATGAGCTTATCAAGTTCATGAGGTCAAACCAGGCAACCTGTATCAACCAGAGACCTATCGTTTCGGTCGGTCAGAGAGTTGAGAAGGGAGAGGTTATTGCCGACGGTCCTGCAACGGATCACGGCGAAATCAGCCTTGGCAAGAATGCACTTGTCGGCTTCATGACGTGGGAAGGCTACAACTACGAGGACGCTGTTCTTATCAACGAAAAGCTTGTTCGTAACGATGTTTATACATCAATTCATATAGAAGAATACGAGACCGAAGCAAGAGACACTAAGCTCGGCCCCGAAGAAATCACGAGAGATATTCCCAATGTCGGCGAAGATGCTCTCGGAAACCTCGATGAAAGAGGTATCATCCGCGTCGGTGCGGAGGTTCATTCAGGTGATATTCTTGTCGGCAAGGTCACTCCCAAGGGCGAAACTGAGCTTACCGCAGAAGAAAGACTGCTCCGTGCTATTTTCGGCGAAAAGGCAAAGGAGGTCAGAGATACTTCCCTTAAGGTTCCCCACGGTGAATACGGTATTGTTGTTAATGTTGAGGTATTCACAAAGGAAAACAGCGATGAGCTTTCACCCGGTGTAAACAAGGTTGTCCGTTGCTATATTGCCCAGAAGCGTAAGCTTTCAGTCGGCGATAAGATGGCAGGTCGCCACGGTAACAAGGGCGTTGTTTCAAGAATTCTTCCTCAGGAGGATATGCCCTTCCTTCCCGACGGCACACCGCTTGATATTGTTCTTAACCCCCTCGGCGTTCCTTCCCGAATGAACATTGGTCAGGTTCTTGAGGTTCACCTCGGATTTGCCGCAAGGTCTCTCGGATATAAGGTTATGACTCCCGTATTCGATGGTGCTCACGAAGGCGACATTACCGATGCCTTCATGGAAGCAAACCGCATCACTATGGAGAATGCAAAGAAGGAAGCAGAAGAAAAGGGTGAAGAATTCGATCCCGAAAAGGTTCCCCAGCTTCGTCTTGACTGCAAGTCGATTCTCACCGACGGCAGAACGGGCAGAAGATTTGATAACCCCGTAACAGTCGGCGTCATGTATTATCTTAAGCTCCATCACCTTGTTGATGATAAGATTCATGCCCGTTCAACAGGTCCTTATTCGCTCGTTACTCAGCAGCCTCTCGGCGGTAAAGC
>DCII01000031.1:11162-20210 GCA_002315935.1 Ruminococcaceae bacterium UBA1730 | reverse complement strand
TCTTTTTGTCAATCATCAATTTGAGCAACTTATTATATGAACGAGTCATAAAAACCCTCCGTTCTATTATTTTAATCATTATAACACATCGCCCGAATGAAATCAACTTTATTTTGATAAATTCAACGAAAATTTGAAATTATATCTTTTTTCTATGCGTTTTTTCATTGATTTTGCTTAAATGTAATAAATCAAAAATGCAGATAAACTTCTCATATCGTTGATTAACATGGAAAACGAGTATTTTGAATTGAGTTCCGGCGAATAAGCCGCACACGTGCTATGATTGAATATGGTAATGCACCCACCTTGCACCCGGCAATATGCGGCTGGGTGCAAAATGCACCCACTTAATGCACCCACCCTTGGAATAATTAAATTGTATGAACTCTACTGTTCCAAGGCAGAAAACAGACATCACTTTTTGTGGTGTCTGTTTTGTTTTAAGGGAGTGCAAGGACTCGAAATCACATCCAAATACAAGGAAAATATTTGAAATTTCAAAACAGAATCACACAATATATTGAAATATCTGAAATAATATGGCATAATCTTTTTATAAAAATCATTCCTCCTAAAAAGGGGAATAATGAATCTGCTTAGCAAAGATTCCCGGAGGTATTTTCATGAAAAGCTTTTTATCGGCAGTTTTCGCATTTCTCATTTCGATTATTCAGCTTATTTTTCCTTCCAATGTTATTGAAATAAATTTTGACAATATCGTTGATGAAATCAGACCTGTTCACAATATCGGCAGAATGCCCGAATATGAGCTTGACAGCGAAACAAACAAATACTTCACCGATGCAAATATGGTCTCGTGCAGAACACACGACATCGCCGAAACGGATATTCACAACATTTTTCCTGATTTTTCAAAGGATGTCAATGATGAAAGCTCATACAATTTTGAAGGCTGTGATAAGATACTTGCGGCTATTGTTGACACGGGTATGACACCGTTCTTCCGTCTCGGAATAAGCTACAGCAACGCTCAGAAGGACCATGAGCTTCTTCTGCCTCCGACAGACTACACAAAGTGGGCACAGATATGCGAACATATTATTCTTCATTATAACGAAGGCTGGGCAGACGGATTTGAATACGGAATTGAATACTGGGAAATCTGGAACGAGCCTGACGGCGGAAAATATGAAGAAATTTCCGAATCCGAATATAAAACAGAGAATGTTTTCTGGCATGGTTCGCCCGAAGAATTTTACCGCCTTTATGATGTTTCGGCAACCTACCTCAAGGAAAAATTTCCCGACCTCAAAATCGGCGGTTACGGCTCCTGCGGATTTTACGCATTGACAAAAACCAACAATGTCAAGTCAGGTGCTCCTGCATACAATAAATATTTTATTGAGTTTTTTCAGGGATTTCTTGAATATGTTGAAGAGCATAAGTCGCCTATGGATTTCTTCACATGGCACAGCTATTCATCAACAGAAGTAAATACTCGCTGGATACAGTATGTTAAGGATAATCTTTCTAACGCTGGCTACGACAAGGCTGAAATAATCTGCGATGAATGGAACTATGACCCAACGGAGAATGAGCAGATTGACCGCCGTTACGGTGCAAATCAGACCTCAATGCTGTGTATGTTCCAGAACGAAGGCCTCGATATGGCTCATTATTACTGTGCAATTGCAACAGGTGCTCTCCACGCAGGAATGTTCTTTAAGGGCGGAAAACCGACATCCGCATATTACGGCTTCTATGCCTTCGGTCAGCTTTATAAGATGGGCAATCAGGTTGAGATTAAAGATAACCTCCGCAAGGATATGTATGCCGTTGCCGCAACGGGCGAAGACGGTCAGGCTCTTCTGATTTCAAATGTTTCCGAGAAAAAAGACAGAAAACTGAAAATTGATGCAGGAGAATACACCGTTGACAAATGTTACACCGTCAATGAAAACTGCGAATGGGTTGAAATTCCTCTTCCCGAAAAGATTGAAAGCGGTTCAATGCTTTATATAACCTTCAAAAAGTAAGTCTATTAAATGCAGCGTGATATTAAAAAATCACTTGCAAAAAACGAGATTGGTACGAAGTCGCCACAGACTTTGAATTTGCAAACAGCCGGCTGTTGAATCTGCGGAATTTTAAGGAAGATAATGAGGTTTTTAAAATGAACACCGTAATGCTATATCAAAAATTCACCGCAATAATTATTTCAATAATCACATTTTTCACGGGAACTTTATTTCCGGCAAAAGCCGACACACAAGTTGTCAATGAAAACGGCTCACTTGTTACTGTTGATTCCTTGGGAAGAGCCGTTGTTTCCGCAGGAAAAAGTGAAAAACAGGTCGGCATATTCTATTTTATGGTTCTCGGTGAAGATGGCGGAAACGGACCGTACAATGTAACCGAAATTGTTGCGAATAACCCGAACGCCGTTCTTTCCGAAGAAAACTGGCTTGCCGCAGGAGGATGTTCTGTCTGGAACAATGCTCATTGGGGCGAACCGTTGTTTGGATATTATTATGCAAAAGACCCGTGGGTGCTTCGCAAGCATTGTCAGATGCTGACGGATGCAAAATTCGATTTTATTGTTTTCGACACAACCAATTCACTTATTTTCGAGGATGGAATTGAAAATCTTATTTCCGTTTGGTATGAATATATGGAAGACGGCCGGGATGTGCCGAAGCTTGCATTTTACACCAACTATCTGTCAGGCGACACAATGAACAGAATTTATGATGCTTTTTATAACAATGCAGAGTTAAAAGTAAAATATCCGAAGCTTGATGAATTATGGTTTAGAATTGACGATAAAAAAGACGCAAAGCCGATGATTATCGGAGATACAGAAGATACTGCCCTTCGTGAAGATGTCAGAAACGCATTTTACATAAAAACAAATCAATGGCCGTATGAAAAGAAAAAGAAAAACGCTTTTCCGTGGATGGAATTTGACCGTCTTCTGACCCTTGACTGTATTTACAGGGACAAGGCAACCGGCAAGAAAATTATGAGTGTTTCTGCCGCTCAGCATAATGATACAGGCAATTTCAGCGAGGCCGCATGGTACGGCGGAGATGACCACACCCGAAGCTGGCATGACGGTGCAAGAGATACCTCTGAAAATGCGGTGCTTTACGGATATAATCTTCAGGAGCAATGGGATTATGCCAACGCACTTGACCCCGATATTGTTTTTGTTACAGGCTGGAACGAATGGGTTGCTATGCGTTGTGAGCCTTCCGAAGAGCAAGGACCAATTGTTTTTGTTGACAACTGCGACACGGAATGCTCCCGTGACTGCGAACCATCGGCAGGAATTCTCGGTGATAACTATTATATGGAGCTTGTTTCAAATGTGCAGAAATTCAAAGGAAGCACAACCACTCTGCCGAAATCCGAAAATGTAACAATCGACATTGACGGAAGCTTTTCGCAATGGCAGAACAGCAAAATCACATCTGTCTATCGTGACTACACAAATGACACTGTTGACCGTGATTTCAGAGGCTACGGAGAGCTGTATTATACCGATAATTCAGGAAGAAATGACATTGCAAATATGAAGGTCTGCCAAGATAAAGACAATTTATATTTCTATGTAGATACAGTTAATACTTTGTCCGATTCAAATGGCGGTGCTTGGATGACCTTGTTTTTAAATCTGAATGGAACTGAATCGGGATATGATTTCTGTATTAACCGTAATGCTCCCGAAAACGGAAAAACAACGGTTGAAACGATTTCCGAAGACGGTAAATATTCAAAATGCGGAGAAGCGGAAATTCGCTTTGAAGGGAATAAGCTGATGATAAAAGTATCAAAGGCAGATTTAGGCTTATCACAAAATACATCGGCTGAATTTTCATTCAAATGGGCTGATAATTACATTGACGGTGATATTATGTCTTTCTACACCAAAGGCGATGCCGCTCCCTACGGAAGACTGAATTACGCTTTCGGTTAATGTATAAGTTATATCTGTCAGAATTTACGAAGTTAATCATTTGTTTGTTGACTATTTTTATCTTAATATTTAATAATGTTTTTGAGGTGACTTTATGAAAATTCAAAAATTAATATCTTTATTCATTGCAACACTTTTTATCGTTTCCGCTTTTTCAGTGTCGGTTAATGCCGAAGGAATCGGTGCCTGCACCCACATGGCTCACGGTCGCAGTCAGGAGAATATCTGTTCGGCAGCCGTCAATGCCAATCTGCCCATTATCCGTGATGAGGTGAACTGGTGGACTGTCGAGCCGGTTAAAGGACAGCTCTCCATGCCTGAGCGTGCAAGCTGGGTTGAATCAGCAACAAAAAGCGGCATCAAAAGCCTTGTTGTGCTGAGCTACGGTAATCCTATTTATGAAGCAGGTCAGGCATCACAGGCTGATCTCGATGCAGGAGGCTCGGTCAGCTGCGTTATGCCCGTTCGTGACGGCAATCCGGAAACAACTGCGGATGATGAATATTTTGATGCTTATATCAACTATGTTGATTATGTTTCAAAAGCATTGGCAGGCAAGGTTGCGGCATATGAAATATGGAACGAACCCGATATAAAGGGCTTTAATACCAAGGATGCAACGGGTGCAGAATATGCTGAGCTTTTAAAAGCCGCATATCAGACCATTAAACACAATGACCCCGATGTTCCCGTTCTCGGCGGCTCAATTGCATTACACACGAAATTTCTCGATGCAATGATGCAGGCAGGTGCAGGAAAACATATGGACGGTCTGTCTGTTCACTATTATTTATCCAAAAGTGCTCCCGAAAACCGTGCGAGAAACAGACTTGACGGATACAGAGATGTGCTTGTGAAATACGGCTATGAAAAAATGCCTGTCTGGCTTACCGAAACAGGCTGGGCAAACTGTTATGTTGATGAACAGACACAGGCACAATACATCATTCGTAACGCAATTTTCTATGATGAATTCCTGCTTGACTACGGCATAGAAGGACAGTATTTCAGCTATGAATTGCAGAACAGCAGCATCACTTCATCTGACCTGACCGTTCAGGAATACGAAAATTCCTTGGGACTTTACAAAAATGACTTTACGCCGAAGATTTCGGCATACGCCGTCAAAGCATTCAACTCCTTGACGGCAGACAAAAAGCTTACATCTTTAGAGCAGACAAAATACGGTCTGTTTTATCAGAAATCCGCATATGTTGCAACCTATGCTCAAAGCGGTCAGACCGTTTATGTCATCTGGGCAGAGTCTGAAATGAATCTTGACATCACCCTTCCCGATGCGAACACCACTATTTATGATATACAGGGCAATGTTATCGAGGATAATGTTCAGGGCGGAGTGAAGAAAATCACTGCAACGCCTTCCCCTGTTTATATTGCATTTGACTCGAATTCTGTGGAACCTGAGCAGAATTTTATTCAGATAATCATTGCATTTTTCAAGCAGATTTTCACGGTAATCAAAAACGGATTTATCGGCTGGTAAAATCCGAATATATCTTACACGGATTGCATGGTGTTCTGAATCAAAACAACCGTGGCTTGCAATTTGCAGGTCACGGTTGTTTATTAATTTAGGAAACGCCGAAAACACACTCGAAAATCTCGATTACCGATTTAATCAGCGTTTCCTTAAAATATTATATAGATAAATTTTTTACAAGCTTTCTGATTTCGTCTGATGAAAATCTGTATTTCTTATCGCAGAAGTGGCAACAGACCTCCGTGCCGTTATCCTCCGCCATTTCCTCAAGAGCTTTCCTGCCCGTGCTGATAAGAGCCTTCTCAACTCTCTGCCTTGAGCAGTTGCATCTGTATTGCGGTTCGGAGCCGTCAAGATATTCAAGCTCGAATTTGCTCAGAACCCTTCTGCATATTTCTTCGGGAGTCATACCCGAGGTAAGCATTTGCGTTACAGATGGAATTCCGTCAATGCATTCCTCAACAAGGTCAATCGTATCGTCCATAGCAGTCGGAAGGAGCTGAATAATAAATCCGCCTGCCGCTCTTATCGACAAATCCGGATTCACAAGCACACCGAGAGCACAGACCGTCGGAGTCTGCTCGCTGGTAGCATAATAGCTTGTTATATCCTCGGCAATCTCTCCCGAAATTATCGGAACCTGACCGATATAAGGTTCCTTCAAGCCGAGGTCCTTCATGACGGTAAGAGTTCCGTTTCTGCCGACAGCTCCGGCAACATCAAGCTTTCCCTTGTTATTGAGCGGAATCTCGACTATCGGATTTTCAACATATCCTCTGACATTGCCTTCACTGTCCGAAACTGCAATAACCGCTCCGGCAGGTCCGTCGCCGTTAAGACGAAGAGTTAAGCTGTCATCCCTGCCCTTCAGAACCGCTCCCATAAGAGAAGCGGCAGTAAGAAGTCTGCCGAGAGCCGCAGAGGTAACCGCAGAGGTTCTGTGAATTTTTTCCATTTCGCTGACTATATCCGTTGTATCAACCGCCATAACGGTTAAAGTTCCGTCATTGGCAATCATTCTGACTAAATTTCCCATTATCTTTTCCTCGCTGAAAATACTGCTCTTTCGGTGTCGGCTTTAACAGGTTCGAATGTCATATCGTCATAAATTCCGATAACCTCGAAGCCGCTTTCCTCAAGCATATTTTTAATCAAATCAAGCTCATAAGCCTTTTCCGAGAAGCTTTCGGAGCTTCTGTAATAAACGCCGTCTTCCTCTTCAAAGAAATCCAGCTCAATATCAACGCTTCCGTCTTCGGGATTGAAATTATTCTGCCATGCACAGAACACATCATCCGTTTCATATATGTAAGCGTTATCCGCAAGCACAAATTCATGCTTATAAAGCGTATTCATATCGAAAACGAACGCACCGCCCGGATTCATGAATAGCGAAACCTTTTCAAATGTCCTCTTTATATCATCCGCAGACGGCAGATGATTAAGTCCGTCAAGCACACAGATGGCGGCATCAATCGTTCCGAAAAGGTCAATATTCTGCATTTCCTGATTCAGAAGAAGAATCCTGTTGCCGTATTCAAAGCATTTTTCTCTTGCCGCATTAAGCATTCCGATGCTTGAATCTATGCCTATTACATCGAAGCCTCTGTCTGCCATTTCAACGCTCATACTGCCCGTTCCGCAGCCGAGGTCAAGCAGAATTCCGCTCCTCACATCACACAGCGAAAGAAGCCTGCAAAAATAATCTGCACGCTTCTTATATTCAACATTATCCGTCAGGCTGTCATAAAAATCCGCAAAAATATCATAAGACATTATTCGTTATCCAATCTTTCGAATATTCTTTCGTAGCCGTTGCTTCCGTACTGGAGAGAACGGTTTACTCTGCTGATTGTAGCGGTGCTTGCTCCTGTTTCGGCAACAATATCGCTGTAAACCTTTTTGTCTCTGAGCATCTTTGCAACAACAATTCTCTGCGACATCGCCTTAAGCTCGGTCACGGTGCAGAGATCTTCAAAGAAATCGTAGCATTCATCCATGTTCTGAAGCTGAAGAACGGCTTCAAACATAAAATCAAGATTCTTATCCTTAAGCTTATCGCTCATCGAAATCACTCCTTACACGCTTTACAGTTTTAAAGTGTAACACTTTATCGTGTAAAAGTAAAGAGGTTTCAGAAAATAAATGCCGAAATCAGATATATAACCGCAACCTGAACAGTCATGAAGCCCATAACAACAGGAAAAGAGCCATCAGTCAAAAGCTCCTTCATGCTTTTGCCCGTGGTTCTCGTGTCGTGATAAACCCTGTGGAAAAGCTCTGCAAGGATATACGGCAGACCACCTGCAAGGATTATTTCAAAAGCCGAGAACCCTCCCTTGACGAAATCGAGCACGAGCGTAACAATTGTTACCGAAATGAATATCACTGCAGGCAGAATGATTGATTTATCCTTTGTAAATCTGTCTGCAATGCTCTTGACGGAAACAACAAAAATCAGCATGAACACCGTCATCAGTCTTGCGGCATAGCTTGAACCGAGAAGCACAAACAGCATGGGAACAACATTAAAAAACGGTCTTTCAATCAAATCCATAACGAAGGAATTATATGAACCGCCTTTTTTCTCAACAAGATATTCATAAACATTTATTCCTATAATTACGGCAACAGACGCAAGAATCACAAACGGCATAACAGGCTCTGCTTTTGCAATTGGATTGAAAACTCCGTTCGTTGCAATTGCTTCATTGATTGCGTTGATTTCCTTTCCCGAGAAGCAGAAAACAAGCGAAATGCCGAAAGCACCGATTGCACCGAGGCTGAATTCCATAACCTTCCAGCCGTCAATGCGTGTTTTGCTGAGCTTTTCGCCGAAAATATATTTGCCGTTTTTCATGGGATAGACCGAAAGGTCATAAAGCTTTATCGCAACAAGCCAGCCGACAAAGCCAAAAGCAAAGCCGGCACTTATCAGAGAAGTCAGAAGATTATCATTTTTCACAATGCCGATACCGAGCATCGTGAGCATAATCGAAAGATTACTTCCCCATTCCTCTCTGCTTTCGAAAGAGAAATAAATTGCAGGATATTTTCCGCTTTTTCTGTCATACGGCCAATTGAAAATCCTGTAACCGGCAAGACCGATAAACGGAAGAAGAAGGCAGAAAGCAACAAGACCGGGAGCAGAATATCTTCCTCCCATCGCACTCATTGAAAGAGCAATAAATCCACCTGCAACGCCGAACCACAGTCCGCCCTTGACTGCAAGACCCGTATATCCCCTGACGGGATTATAATGCTCTTTATCATTTCTGCAAAGTGCAAAATGAATTGTATCAGCGTATGGCTCCGTTCCGCCGAATGATATTCCCATCAGACCTGCCGCCGCAGGAATGAGAAGGTTTTCACGGATTCCGCCACCTGCAAACCATGCAAGAATAAGCCCGAGATACAGACCCGGAAGCATTGCACCTTTTTCTCCGCCGATAACCGTTCCTCTCATGCCCCAGCCGTAGCTGACAGCAAGAGTTGCAAAACCTACGCAAATCAGAATTGTTGAAAGCTCCATAAGTCCTCCGAAGTATTCTATGGAAACGCTGAATAAATGCATCGACGCATCTTTTCGGTCTGTTTTGGCGTG
>DCII01000031.1:0-11150 GCA_002315935.1 Ruminococcaceae bacterium UBA1730 | reverse complement strand
GCGTGAAATGCGTTACAAAACCTTGCTTGCCGATTTAATCGGCGTTTCCTTATATTTTATGTCAATTTGTATCTGTCAAAAAAACACAAATTTCGTGTGCGGAATAATCATTGACAGCTCACCAAGCCAATGTCAATGGCTGTAATCCGTTTGAAGATTACAGCCATTATAGTTTATTGCATACCTGCAACAAGGTTCTTATTTATCTGTTTTGTTAATATCTCTCTTGATTTTCTTTGCAGTTGTGCGGACAAAATCCGTATCTCTGACTGAGAAGCTTCTGATTTTCTTGAATCCCGGAAGCTTATCATTAACTTCATCAATAACCTTTTTCATTATCTTCTTCATCTCGTCTGCCGAAGGAGCCTTACCGAGCATCGAAGAAATTGTTTCGACTTCAGGGAAAATCTGGGCATGAATTTCCGCTTCGCCCTTCTTATTCTTAACCTCTTCAACCATGCAGGCATTAACAAGCTCGCTCATACCGAGATGATATTCAAGCTCTTCGGGATAGATATTCTTTCCGTTTGAGGTAACGATAACATTCTTGCTTCTGCCGCTGATATGATAGCAGCCTCTTTCATCCTTGAAGCCGAGGTCACCCGTATGGAAGAAGCCGTTTTTATCAATGACTTCATCTGTTGCTTCCTGATTATTATAGTAACCGAGCATAACCATATCGCCCTTGACGCAGATTTCTCCTATTCCGTCATTATCGGGGCAGTCGATTTTTGCTTCAACTCCGGGAAGGGGAACGCCGACTGAATCCGTTGTATTTATTCGGTCATTATTGATAATTGCAAGAGGAGCACATTCGGTAAGTCCGTAGCCGAAAATAACCTTTATTCCGAAGGTATTGAAATCTTCAAGAATCTGCGGGTCAATAGCTGCACCGCCGCAGACAATCAATCTCATGTTTCCGCCGAATGTATCCTGAATCTGTCTGAAGAAAACCCTTTTAAGGTCAATATGAAGCTTTTCGCCGATTTTAACAAGCTTAACGCCGAGCTTAAACATTGTTTCGGTTTTCTTGCTCTTGTTGATTTCCTTCATTATTCGTTTATGTACGGTTTCAAGCACCTGCGGAACCGCAACAAAAACAGAGGGATTGAATTCCTTCATGTTGCGAAGAACATATTTGAAGCCCTCGCAGAAGGTTACCTTTGCTCCGCAATATGGTGCAAAGAAAATCATGATAGAGCTTTCAAATGTATGATGGAAGGGCAAAAGAGAAATTCCGCAGTCCTCAGGAAAGATTTTTATAACACCCATTGCAGACTTGACTTCGAAAACGAAATTTTTCTGGCAGAGCATAACGCCCTTTGAAACGCCTGTTGTGCCCGAAGTAAAAAGAAGAGTACAAAGCTTTTCGGGATCCTGCTTTATATCCTTATAAAGCTCCTTGCCGTTGGCAATAAGCTCTCTGCCCTTGCCGATAAATGTTTTGAAGCTTTCGGCTTCGTCGGTATCCTTATCCGCTCCTATGCAGACAACCTTAACTCTGCCGAGATCTGTTCCTCTGAGCCTTTTGAGAATCTTCTGGTCAACAAAAATAATCTTTGCATCCGATGCCTTCAATATTCCGATTATATCGTCAGGCAGAAGCTCTTTGTCAATCGGTGCAACAACTCCGCCGGCACAGATGATTGAAAGATAAAGCATACAATATTCGTAGCAGTTATCTGAGCAGACAGCTGCACAGTTATCGTGTATGCCGGCATCTATCAACGCTGTTGACAGAGCGTTGATGTCCTCTCTGTATTCCGAATAAGAAACAAGCTTTGTTTTACCGCTTTTCTTCTTTATTTCAAAAGCAGGTCTGCTGCTGAAAATATCAGCAGACATATCTACCAGTTCTCTGATATTATCAAATTCTCTGACTTCGTAAAAAGGTTTTGTCATCAATCTTTCTCCTTGACAATGATGAACCTATTCTATCATTTTTCGTCTGTATAAGTCAATTAATTTAACCTAAATAATCCTTAATATTTGTTTAAGATTTCAGCCATTTTATTAACAAATTGTTAAAACAGAACCGCTATTGCAAAAAGTATCTACTTTTGAACAAATTCAATTTTCTGTTTGTAATTTTAATCCGGAATTAAAACGATTGATTCTGCAATCTCCCTGAAAACAGGTGCGGCACTCGACGCTCCCTCTCCACCGTCTTCAATCATAATCGTAACCGCATACCTCGGACTGTCCGAAGGGAAGAATCCCGAAAACCACGCATTGAATATCTCGCCGTCATCGTCAAACCTGCCCGTCTGTGCGGTTGCGGTTTTGCCCGAAACCTCAACCATTTCCGAACCCGCCTTCTTTCCGCTTCCGTCAGTCACGGTTTTTCTCAATGCTTCGCAGAGAAAATCAGCAGTCTCCTTGGATATGACCTGTTTCTTTTCGGAATATCTTCTGTATTCGGTCTTTACGCCGTTTTCATCAGCTTCACCGATAACGAGATAAGGTTCGCAATAAACTCCGCCATCTGCAATGGTTGCGGTCATGGCACAAATCTGCAATGGCGTTGCCGTCAGTGCACCCTGCCCGAAGGAGATATTGGCTATTGCGGCGGCTGAATCAAGCTCATTTGCCGATGGCAGATTTCCGCTTGCCGTAGCAATTCCGTCAGCAGGGTAATCCGATTCTCCGAAGCCGAAATTCGAAGCCATATCGACTATTTTCTCGCTTCCGACAAGCTGACCCAACGAAGCAAAAAAGGTGTTGCAGGAATACATCAGAGCCTGCTCAAGATTAAGAACGGAATGTCCGTCTTTCTTGTGGCAGTTGAAGGTTACCGAGCTGAAATCAACGCTTCCCGTGCAATCAAAGGTGAAATCATCAATGCCGTTTTCAAGAGCCGCCGAAGCAATAACGGACTTAAAGACCGAGCCGGTGTTATAAGCTGAAAATGCCCTGTTGATGAGAGGGGAATTTTCATCCGAAAGGCTTTCGGCAATATTATTGGGGTCAAAAACAGGTCTTGAAGCACACGCCTTTATTGCTCCGCTCCCGACCTCAAGCACGAGAGCACAGCCGCATTCAATTTCTGCGTTATCAAGTGCATTTTCAACCGCAGACTGAATTTCCTTATCAATCGTCAGAATTACTCCGCTCTTCGGAATTTCATTTCCAGAAATTTCCGCTTCACAGCCGTTCATGATTCTGCCTCTCGCATCGGTGCGGAATCTGACGGAAACCGTTTTCATCCCTGAAGAAAGCTTCTCATCATAAGCCTTCTCAATTCCGCTTATTCCCCTGCCCTGCGAATCAATATATCCTATAATATGGCAGGCAAGCTGATTTTCGGAATATCGCTGCGTAACGGGAAACGCAGTTATTGAGGATGCTGAATTTTCATATTTATCAATAGGTATAACTATCGGATTGCCGTTTTCAAGTCTTTCGGCGGCATTTTCGTATTCATCGCCGTCAACGAAATTCTTTAATTCCGTCATCACATTTTCAGACGGCTTGACCGCCGCATAAAAATAAGCTTTTTCGTTCGTCAACGGCTTCATATCGCAGTCATATATTGTCCCCTTAACCGTCTGCACATCAACGCTGAATGCGGATTCGGAATAATTCACGGCAATTTCGTTCTCTGAAAGGCTGTATATCCTCGCTCCGAGTCCCGTAAAAATTATCAGCAAACCTGCAAAAAGAATTGCGGCTCTTCTTCGCATAAAAAAATCACTCCCTGCTTATCATTCCGCAGGGAGTGCATTTTATTAAGGAGACGCTGATTAAATCGTCAAGCAAGATTTTCGAGTATGTTCCTTAAACATTGAATCTGAAAAGAACAATATCTCCGTCTTTCATGACATATTCTTTTCCTTCGCTTCTGACAAGACCCTTTTCCTTTGCGGCGGTCATTGAGCCTTGTTCCATAAGGTCTTCGAATGAAATAACCTCTGCTCTGATGAAGCCTCTTTCGAAGTCGCTGTGAATCTTACCTGCCGCCTGCGGAGCCTTTGTGCCCTTCGTGATAGTCCATGCTCTGACCTCGGGCTGACCTGCCGTCAGATATGAAATAAGTCCTAAAAGTGCGTAGCTTTTCTTAACAAGCAAATCAAGTCCGCCGCTCTGAACGCCGAGCTCGCTCAGGAACATTTCTTTTTCATCGGGTTCAAGAGAAGCGATTTCCGCTTCAATCTGGGCACAGATGGGAAGCACCTCGCTGCCCTCGCCTTCCGCAATTTTACAAACCTTTTTATAGTTTTCGTTATTTTCAATTCCACCTGCAAAATCGTTTTCGCTCATGTTGCAGGCATAGATAACGGGCTTTGCGGTCAGCAGAGCAACCTCCGAAAGCCACGCCTTTTCGTTCTCATCACATTCAAGATTTCTTGCAGGAATATTATTTTCAAGTGCATTCTGAAGCTTTTTGAGGAATTCAAGCTCCGGAGCAAGAGATTTATCGCCCTTGAGAGCCTTTGTCACTCTGTCTATTCTTCGCTCAACCATTTCCATATCCGAGAAAATAAGCTCAAGATTGATTGTTTCAATATCTCTTTCGGGGTTGATTGTTGCATCAACATGAACAATATCGTCATCCTCGAAGCATCTGACAACATGGATAACCGCATCAACCTCACGGATATGTGAAAGGAACTTGTTTCCGAGACCCTCACCCTTTGAAGCACCTCTGACAAGACCTGCTATATCAACGAATTCGATAACCGCAGGAGTAATCTTGACGGGATTATACATCTCTGCGAGCTTATCAAGCCTTTCATCTGGAACTGCAACAACGCCGACATTCGGCTCAATCGTGCAGAATGCGTAGTTTGCACTCTGTGCACCTGCGTTGGTGATTGCGTTGAAAAGTGTGCTTTTGCCTACATTCGGCAAACCTACTATACCGAGTTTCATTAAACCATTTCCTCCGGAATTATTTATATCTGAAATATTATAGCTTATACGGAGAAAAAATACAACAGAAAATTTTAAATTTACTTATTTACTTTTACATCCGCTTTGGTATATTATATAAGATGAAAAATTGTATGTGGAGGTGTTTCCGGATGCCGAAAGAAGAATATTCACGCTCGGAGCTGCTTCTCGGAAGAGGAGCCACAGACAGGCTTTCGCAAAAAAAAATTATCCTTTTCGGTCTCGGCGGAGTAGGCTCATACGCCGCAGAAGCTCTTGCAAGGGCAGGCATAGGTCACATCACCATAGTTGATAATGACTGCGTTTCGGTTTCAAATCTTAACCGTCAGCTCTGTGCTCTTCATTCAACAGTCGGCAAAGCAAAAACGGATGTTGTTGCCGAAAGAATAAGAGATATTAACCCCGATTGTGAAATAACGGCAATTCGCAAATTCTGTCTGCTTGAAAGCATTGATGAATTTGAATTTGAAAAATATGACTATATCGCCGATGCGATTGATACCGTCAGTGCAAAAATCGCTCTTGCCGAAAGAGCTTTTCAGCTCTCAATTCCGATGATTTCCTGCATGGGAACCGGCAATAAATCCGACCCGTCACGGTTCAAAATCAGCGATATTTCCAAGACCTCCGTCTGCCCTCTCTGCCGGGTAATGCGGTATGAGCTGAGAAAAAGAGGGGTTAAAAAGCTCAATGTTGTGTGGTCTGACGAAGAGCCTGCAAGGATTGTTGCCGAAAGCGAAAATAACCGTCATTCTCCCGGAAGCCTTCCTTTTGTGCCGGGTGCGGCAGGTCTGATAATGGCAGGCAAAATAATTCTTGATTTGAACAGCGAGGAAAACCGATGAAAAAATTCCTTTCGATAATATTTTCACTTCTGATAATTCTTTCATTATGCTCATGCAAAAGCAAAACCGAAAACAGCGGCAATTCTTCGGAGACCGTCAACGCAAAGGAGAGCACTCTGAGCCTTGCATATTCCATTTCCGAAGACCTTGACCCGTTTGCGGTTGAAACGGTTATCAACACCCAGCTCATGACTCTTGTTTATGACGGACTTTATAAGCTCGACAAAACCTATAAGCCCGTTCCGACTGTTGCCAAGAGCGGAATTGTTTCCGAAACAACGGTTAACATCACGCTTAACAATGTCAGATTCAGCGACGGCACAAGTGTCACCGCTCCAGATGTTGCATATTCATTCAACAGAGCGAAGGAATCGCCGACCTATAAAACAAAGCTTGCAAACTTTGAGAGCGTTGATGTGACGGCGAATAATATGCTGATGTTTCATATGACTGAGCCAAATGCCTATGCACTCAGCGACCTCACATTTCCGATTGTCAAAAACGGTCTTATCGGACTTATGCCTGTCGGATGCGGAAGATATGTTTTTCAGAAGGACGGCGAAAAATCATATCTGATAGTCAACACAAACAAATCGGGATTCAATCCGACAATCAAAACAATCACTCTCGTTCCCGTCAGAGGGGATGATTACCTTCAGAGCAGTCTTGAAATCGGCAATATCGGTTTCTGCTTCAACGACCTTGCAGACGGCAAATATTCAAGAATCAACGCTCATTGCGTTGAAATGGGCATCAATAATTTCGTCTATCTCGGAATAAATTACGAAAGCACAATATTCTCGGATGTAAATATAAGAAAAGCAATCAATCTTGTCATTGACCGTAACGAAATTGCAAGCTCCGCTTTTCATGGGCACGCAAGAGCAGTTTATTCGCCCTTCAATCCGGATTGGTACGCCCTTTCATCAAAAGACCTCACGGTTACCAACGATAAAGAGGAAGCCGAAAAAATCATTGAAGAATCCGAAACCGACATCGGTTACAGAGACATATCCATTCTTGTTAATCAGAATAATCCCTTCAAGGTTGAGGCGGCTGAAATAATCAAAAAAGAGCTTGAGGATATAGGCTTTGCCGTAACGGTAAAGGATTACGCCGAAGAGTATTATAAAGAAGCTCTTTCCTCGGGTGAGTATGACCTTTATATCGGCGAATATAAGCTCACTCCCGATATGGACCTCAATCCTCTTTTCTCGGGAGAACTGAATATCGGCATCAATCCCGAATGCGAATCAGCCGCAAGATACAATCAGCTTCTGAACGGCAAATGCGAGCTTATGGATTTCGTCAACACTTTCAACGAAGACCTTCCCGTTATTCCGCTCTGCTACCGCAATGCAGTTGCATCATACACTAACTCAACCAATGCCGATTTCGCCTGTTGCGAGGGTGATGTTTATTTCGACATTGAAACATGGAGATATAAATAATGAATTTCGACAGTGATATTAAATATCTCAAGGGCGTAGGCGAAAAGAGAGCCGCAATGCTTGCAAGGCTCGGCATTTCCCGTCTGCGTGATTTGCTGACCTTCTATCCCCGTCTCTACGAGGATTGGAGCAATATCACTGCCATAAAAGACGCCGCCTTCGGCGAACAGGTCTGCATCCGTGCGATAGTCGGCACAAGATGCAGAGAGCAGGTAATCCGCAAGGGAATGACACTTTATAAAACCGAGGTTACCGACGGCGAAAACCTGCTTGACATAACCTTTTTCAACAATAAATATGCCGCCGAAAAGCTTGAGCAGGGCAAGGAATATCTTTTCTTCGGCAAAATAACGGGCAAAGGATATTTCCGCTCAATGGTTTCTCCCGAATTCACCGAATTCAATGGCAAGGGCGAGCTTCGGGCAATTTATCCGCAGACGGCAGGTCTGAATTCACGGGCAATCGAAAAGCTTGTTAAAACTGCCTTTGAGCTCTGCGAAAGCTTTCCCGACCCGATACCACAAAGCATCCGTGAAGCCTATTGCCTGATGAAATATAAGGATGCACTTTTGAATATTCATTTTCCAGAAAGCCGTGATTTGCTTTCCGAAGCAAGGCGAAGACTTATTTTTGAAGAGCTTTTTCTGCTTGAACTCGGAATGATGCGTCTGCGTGAAAAATCAAGAGCATCCAACGCAACCGCTCTCCAAAGTGACTATTCGGATGAATTTTTTTCTCTTCTTCCGTTTGAGCTTACCAATGCACAGAAAAAAGCAATTTTCGATTCAACCGCCGATATGATGCTTTCCCGTCCGATGAACCGTCTGCTTCAGGGAGATGTCGGTTCGGGCAAAACCGCCGTCAGTGCGGCACTCATCTACAACTGTGCCGGAAACGGTTTCCAGAGTGCGTTGATGGCTCCGACGGAAGTCCTTGCGGTTCAGCACTACAACACAATGTCAAAATTTTTCAAGGATACCGATATAAAAATTTCCCTGCTGACCGGTTCAACGCCTGCCGCAGAGAAAAGAAAAATAAAATCTGCCGTCAAAAGCGGAGAAACAGATTTGCTTATCGGCACTCATGCAATCATTCAGAAGGATGTTGAATTTTCTTCTCTCGCTCTTGCGGTCACCGATGAACAGCACCGTTTCGGAGTAAATCAGCGTGGAGCATTAAGCTCCAAGGGTGTAAGCCCTCACACCCTCGTTATGTCTGCAACTCCGATTCCGAGAACTCTTGCCCTCATAATTTACGGAGACCTTGATTTGAGTATACTCAACGAAATGCCGAGGGGCAGGCAAAAAACAGAAACCTTTCTCATCAAATCCGACATCCGTGAAAGAGCATATGGCTACATCAAAAAGCATCTTTGCAACGGAATGCAGGGATATATCGTCTGTCCGCTTGTTGCCGAAAACGAAATAAGCGAGCTGACCGCCGCAAATGAGCTTTATAAAAACCTTTCAGACGGATTTTTCAAGGGCTTCCGATTAGGCTTGCTTCACGGAAAAATGAAGCCTGCTGACAAGAAAGCGGTTATGGAGTCCTTTTCGAGCGGAGAAACACAGCTTCTTGTTTCAACAACCGTTATCGAAGTCGGCATTGATGTTCCGAATGCGGTCATAATGGTTATCGAGAACGCCGAAAGATTCGGACTTTCTCAGCTTCATCAGCTCCGTGGCAGAATCGGCAGAGGAACAGAGAAATCAACCTGCATCATGATTTCGGATTCGGGAGACGCACACACTCTCAAAAGGCTGAACATCATGGTTGAAACAACAGACGGCTTCCGCATTGCCGACGAAGACCTCCGCCTTCGTGGACCGGGCGATTTCTTCGGCTCAAGACAGCATGGTCTGCCCGACCTCAAAATTGCCGATATGATGACCGACGGCGAAGCCATCCGGGAAACCCACGCCGCCGCAACCGATTTGCTCAAAAAAAATCCCACCCTTTCGGGCGGGGAATTTGACCTGCTTCGCAGTGCCGTGAATATGCTGTTTTCAAAAGGAATTTCAATGAACTGATTGCATTTCGAAATCGTTTCTGTCAAACGGCAGAATTTTATATTCATTGCATTCTTCATCAACCATTGTAATCGGAATTTTCGGCATAAGCTCATGAATTTGCTGGATAAATCCGCTTGAGCCTTCCTTCGGAAAACCCATCACAAGAAGCTTCGCCTTTGCTCTTGCCGCCGCAACGGCAACGGTAATTGAAGCTTCGTCGTTGAAATAAACATCCATTTCCGCCTCTGAATTTGCCGCAAATTCGGAAAGCTTCTCAAGAATTTGACTTGTTTCGGGATTCAGACATCCTTCTTTTCGGAAAACGCTTATAACTCTCAATTCAAGACCCATTGCTTTTGCACTTCTTGCACCGGCATCAATCAGCCTTGTGCAGCATTCCTGCGGAGTGACGCAAACCATTACACAGGAAGAATCGTTTCTCACTATGTTCTCATCCTTTCAAAAATTGTCAAGAGCTGAATTGTTTTCCTTGGTATTAATATAAGGAAACGCTGAATAAATGCATCGTCGCATCTTTTCGGTCTGTTTGGGCATGAAATGCGTTACAAAGCCTTGAAATATATCTGTGGTTTTGCATCTTTTTCACGGTCAAAGCATACTCAAAAATCTTGCTTGTCGATTTAATCAGCGTTTTCATAATATCATCCAATTATGTATATATTCAGCATTATTAGTGTACGGAATGTAAACAAGTTAAGAACTTAAATTTCAGATTAGAAAGGAAAAAATATGGAAATCATCAGAAAAGAATTCAACTTCCCATCTGTTTCGGGTCTCTCCGAAATTTTCACCCGTGCGTGGATTCCTTCGAAAAATCCTGTTGCCGCATTTCAGATTTCTCACGGAATGGCTGAACACGGCGAAAGATACGAGGAATTTGCCGCTTCACTCTGCGAAAAGGGCTTTGCGGTTTTTCTTGCCGACCACATAGGTCACGGAAAATCAGTTAAATCTGATGATGACCTCGGCTTTTTCGGAAATGACGGCTGGAACACCTTTGTTGAAGACCAGAGAGCACTTACCGAAATAATCAAAAAGGATTATCCCGAGCTTCCGATTATTTTCTTCGGCCACAGCATGGGTTCATTCATTGCAAGAGAATATATCGCCCGTTACGGCAAGGACGAAAGAATCAAGGGAGCAATAATCTGCGGCACAAGCGGCAAAAACCCTGCTTCGGGAATTGCAATCGGTCTTGCAGGTGCAATTGCAAAAATCAAGGGTGAAAGATTCAGGAGCAAATTCATTGATGGACTTGCATTCGGCACATACAACAAGAAAATCAATCCTGCAAGAACAGGCTTTGACTGGCTCACCCACGAGGATGATATTGTTGATAAATATATCGCCGATAAATATTGCGGCTTCATGTTCACCGCCGCAGGCTACAAGGATTTATTCACAATTCTCACAAAGGTTTCCGAAAAAGAATGGTATTCAAGAGTTTATAATGACCTTCCCCTGCTCCTTGTTGCCGGCACGGAGGACCCCGTCGGTCAATACGGCGAGGGAGTGAAGCAGGTTTTCGCAGACCTTAAAGCCGCAGGAAGCAAGGATATTACTCTCAAGCTCTATGACGGAATGCGTCACGAAATTCACAACGAAACCGACAGAAAAACGGTCTATGATGACATCGGCAACTGGGCACTTTCAAAAATAAATTACACGATAAGTTGTGGATGACAACAATACAGTATTAATATTGAAGTAAAGAGGGTTCGGTCATTGCGAGGAGCGTAGCGACGTGGCAATCCGTTCTCTCCTCCGTCATTGCGAGGAGCGTAGTGACGTGGCAATCCGTTTTCTCCTCGGTCATTGCGAGGAGCGTAGCGACGTGGCAATCCGTTTTCTCCCCGGTCATTGCGAGGAGCATAGCGACGTGGCAATCCGTTTTCTCCCCCGTCATTGCGAGGAGCGTAGCGACGTGG
>DCII01000060.1 GCA_002315935.1 Ruminococcaceae bacterium UBA1730 | reverse complement strand
CTTTAATATCAAGGAAAAGCACTCCTAATCCCTTGATATTAAAGGGATTGCGGAGTGTTTTTCCTTTTTTGACTGTCAAACTCGGGATTATACAATAATAACGCTATGATTGTCAACCTTATTTTAAATAAATTTTATCTTACAACAATATTTACAAGTCTGCCCTTAACATAAAGCTCCTTGACTATCTGTTTACCTTCAATTGCTTCGGCAATCTTCTCAAGTGACTTTGCAAGAGAGAGAGCTTCTTCGTTTGTTGCTTCAGCAGAAATAACAAGCTTTTCCTTAACCTTGCCGTTAATCTGAATTGCGATTTCAACTGAATCATCAACGCATTTTGATTCGTCATATGTAGGCCAGCTCTCGAATGCGATGGTGCTGTCATGGCCGAGAATCTGCCAGATTTCTTCGCAGATGTGAGGGCATACAGGGCTGAGAAGCTTAACAAGACCTTCTGCGAATTCCTTCGGGCAGGAGCCTGCTTTATAAACAGCATTAACGAAAATCATCATCTGACTGATGCCTGTGTTGAATGCAAGATTTTCAAAGTCGCCCGAAACCTTTCTGACGGTAACATTATAAATCTTTTCAAGCTCTTCTCTCTTATCTTCGCCGAGGTTTGCACTCTCCGTGAAGAAATTCCAAACACGGGTGATGAATCTCTTTGCACCCTCAACTCCCTGATTGCTCCATGGCTTGGATGCCTCAATGGGACCCATGAACATCTCATAAAGGCGAAGAGTATCTGCACCGTAATCACGGACTATATCAGAGGGATTAACAACAAATTCGGGGAATCTCTTGCCCATCTTGATGCCGTTTGCACCGAGAATCATTCCCTGATGAACGAGCTTCATAAACGGCTCTTTAACGGGTGAAATGCCTTCATTATAAAGAAATCTGTTCCAGATTCTTGAATAGATGAGATGACCGACAGCGTGCTCGGGTCCGCCCATATAAAGGTCAACGGGAAGCCAATGCTTAAGAAGCTCAGGGTCGCCGATTGCCTTGTCATTCTTCGGGTCGATATATCTGAGGAAATACCAGCTTGAGCCTGCGGAGCCGGGCATTGTTGAGGTTTCTCTCTTGCCCTTTACGCCGTCTTTTTCATAGATTTTCCATTCTGTTGCGTTTTCAAGAGGAGCCTGTCCGTTCTTGCCCTTATAGTCCTCAAGCTCGGGAAGAACAAGAGGAAGCTCTTCATCGGCAAGAACATGAATCTTGCCGTCTTCGGTATAGAATACGGGAACAGGTTCGCCCCAGTAACGCTGTCTTGCGAAAATCCATTCACGGAAATGATAATTTGTTTTTCTTCTTGCAACGCCCATTTTCTCGAGCTTGCAGGTGATTGCTTCCTTTGCTTCCTCAACGGTAAGACCGTTGAATTCTTCCGAATTCATGAGCCTGCATCCCTTGCCGAGATAGCCGCCCTTTTCGAATGCACATTCGGAAACATCAGCTCCGTCAACAACCTGAATCATCGGGATGTTATGAACAACCGCATATTCAAAGTCACGCTGGTCGTGACTGGGGACTGCCATAACAGCACCCGTGCCGTAATTTGCAAGAACGAAATCGCCGATATAAACGGGAACCTCCTTGCCGTTGACAGGGTTGATTGCATATACGCCCTTAAGAGGACAGCCGGACTTTGTTTTGTTAAGCTCCGTGCGGTCCATATCGGTCTTCTTAATTGTTTCTTCTATGTAAGCATTAACCTCATCTTTGTTTTCAATGCGTGGCATAAGCTCCTTAACAAGGCTTCCGTCGGGGGCAAGAACCATGAAGGTGATGCCGTAAATTGTTTCAATGCAGGTTGTGTAGATTGAGAAGCTTCCGCCGCCGACAACCTTGAAATCAACCTCAACGCCCGTGCTCTTGCCAATCCAATGACGCTGCATATCCTTTGTTGATTCGGGCCAGTCAATCTCATTAAGGCCGTCAAGAAGCTCTTCTGCAAAAGCAACCTGATCAATAACCCACTGCTTCATATTCTTACGGATAACGGGATAACCGCCTCTTTCGCTCTTACCGTCAATAACTTCATCGTTAGCAAGAACCGTGCCAAGCTCTTCGCACCAGTTAACGGGAATATCAACAAGCTTTGCATAGCCCTTGAGATAGAGCTGCTTAAAAATCCACTGTGTCCACTTATAGTATGAGGGGTCTGATGTTGCAACCATCTTTGACCAGTCATAGTCAAAGCCAAGCTCCTTGAGCTGCTTTGAAAAGGTTCCGATATTCTTCTCTGTGAAGCCGTTGGGATTGTTGCCTGTTGAAACGGCATACTGCTCTGCGGGGAGACCGAATGAATCATAGCCCATAGGATGAAGAACATTATATCCCTGCATTCTCTTCATTCTCGAAACTATATCCGTTGCGGTATATCCTTCGGGATGACCTGCATGAAGTCCAACGCCTGAAGGATAAGGAAACATATCAAGAGCATAAAATTTAGGCTTCGAGAAATCCCAGACATCGGTCTTGAAGGTTTCGTTATCTGCCCAATATTTCTGCCATTTTGTTTCTATGCTTTTGTAGTCGTACTGTGCCATTGTGTATTTACACCCTTCCTCGGATTTAATCCTCTGTTATAACATCCGAAAGGTCAACAAGGCTTGCATCTGCCCAGAGCCTTTCAAGATTATAATATTCTCTGCTTTCCTTCTCGAAGATATGAACTATAACATAGCCGTAATCGAGAAGAATCCAACCCGTTGCCCTTCCCTCAATGTGTTCGGGGTCAATGCCGAGACGCTGTTTGATTTCGTATTCAACCTCATCCGCAAGGGACTTCGTATGCGTATTCGAAGTACCTGAAGCGATAACAAAATAATCCGAAACAACCGTAACCTCTTCGGTCTTGATAGCCTTTATGTCAATTGCTTTTTTCTCGTCAAGAACCTTTGCTATCTGCAAAACCAATTCCTTTGAATCTGTCATATTTATCCTTTCTGCTTTCCGAAAACAAGAAGCATATCGTTGTAGCAATCCAGCGTTGCGGGGTGGATAACCATATCCGCCGAAGCAAGCTTCTGAATTGTGTATCTGCTTGTGTAGAGCATTGCGTGCTCAAGGCTTATATCCGCCAATCTGCGAACCTCATCAACATCGGGATAATCTCTGTCTGCGGAAATGAAATCCGCAACATAAACTATCTTTTCGAGATTCGTCATGTCAGCCTTGCCGGTTGTGTGCCATCTGACAGCATTCAGAATTTCATCATCGGATATAATTCCGTTTCTGCAAAGGAAGCCTTCCCCCGAAAACTGATGCCATACCTTATGATTTGCCTTTTCAACGGCTGTCATTCCGGAAAAATATTCAAAGTGTTCCTCAGCCGAAGCATTCTTCATTATGTCGTGAAGAAGACCTGCAATTCTTGCTTTTTCAGCGTCTTCGCCGTATTTTTCGGCAAGCTCAACAGCTTTTTCGCTGACACATCGGCTATGGAAAATTCTTTTTTCATCGAGCATTTTATTCAGCAGGTAATCATATCTTTCGTCACCCTCAAGATACAAACCTCTTTTTCTGATGAAATCAAAAACCTCTTTGCTCACGGAATTATCAAATTCATTTCCCGAATAAATGCCTTTTCTTATCTCGCTTGAGCTGAGTTCGAGCGGTTCGGTTTCAATAAAAATAACCTTCTTTTTCTGTTCATCCGAAAAGCCGTCAAGCTTCGGCTCAAAGCCGTTTTCTCTCGAAGCGGCAATCAGCGTTGACATACTGAGAATTTCTTCCCAGCAGAACCACTGAGTGAAGGTTTCGAGCATATCCGAACCGATAATCAGATAAAGCTCATCATCGGGATATTGTTTTTTCAGCTCACGCAGGGTTTCAACCGTGTAGCTTCTGCTTCCTCTTTCGATTTCCATGGTTGAAATCTCAAACCGTTTATCGGAGCAGAAAGAAGAAATGCACATTTCAACTCTTTCTTCTGCCCTTGCAAGCTGACTTGCTTCCTTATGAGGCGGTATACAATCGGGAATGATAATCACTTTATCAGCTCCGACTTTGTCTGCCGCATTCTCTGCAAGCCTTATGTGACCTATATGCGGCGGATTGAAGGTTCCGCCGAAAATGCAGATTTTCTTTTTCATTATTTGATGTTGACTTTCTTATGCATGATATATGAAGTGCCGAAGAAAAGTCCGACTGCATATGCGATATAGCCGAAAACAGGCATAAGAGCAACAAAATTGCCCGAATACGAATCTCCGCCGATTGCAAGCCCGAATGAACCGTCTGTATGCATTGCAAGGTCAAATCTGAAAAACTTATTGAGAGCCGCAAGCATAAGTCCGAAAACAGCCGCAACAACAACAAAAATCAGAACCGCATAAATAATATTATGCTTTTGGAACGGTCTCATGTGTGAAGCCGCAATTGAAAAATAAATCATCGAAACTGCAAGAAGCACAATGATGAAGAAGTTTGCAATGTAATAAATGAGATAAATTATCAGCATTGATTTCGGCGGAAGAGTCGGCATGAACATATAAAGGAAGGTTTCCGCAAGGTTCATGTTTTCTTCGCCAACAACATCCTGGCTGACATACTGACCTGTGAACGCCACAACAACGGTAAAAACAATGTAGCTCAGAATCATCCAGCCGCCGTAAACAATCATCTTTGAGCCGAGGAGCTGTTTGCTCGTTACCGGAAGCGAAAAGCTCAGATAACCCTGCTGGCTGAAAAGCGATTTATTGAAATCATAAACAACAAAGAAAAGGCTGATAAAAATAAGAAGAAATGCAACTATCAGAGTGAATGCAACGCCGAGAGCAAGCGGAACCGGCTTCTGGGTTTTATCTCCGATGTAAAAAAGAACAACCGATATTGCTTCAAGAATATAAAAGAGCGGAATAACTCTTGCACTTGCGAGAAAATCATTTTTGAGAAGCTTTCCCATCTTTCCATTGACTTTAGAACTGCCAGTCACTGCTGAACACCTCCTTGAAAATTTCGTTGATTGTTTTGCCTGTTTCGGTCAGATGAGCGGTGGTATCCTGCATGAGGAGCTGACCTCTGCCTATCATGATAATCGAATCAAGCACGCCTTCAATATCGTGAATAAGGTGAGTTGACATAAGAATAGTTGAACCCTCGGGACGGTTCTTGAGAATTGCATCAAGAATGAAATCTCTTGCGGCAGGGTCAACGCCGCCCATAGGCTCGTCAAGAATATAAATCTGTGCATTGCGGCACATAACAAGAATGAGCTGAAGCTTTTCCTGCTGACCCTTTGACATGGTTTTTGCCTTCTGCTTATGAGGAAGCTGGAAAAGGTCAAGCATATTCATTGCCTTTTCCTTATCGAAATCATCATAGAAATCGGCAATGTAATTAACTGCATCATCCGCAGTCATCCAGCTTGCAAGATATGTTTTTTCGGGCAGATACGCAACCATCGACTTGCTGACGGGGCCGGGATTGTTGCCGGCAATGATAACCTCTCCCGTGTAATCATTGATAAGACCCGTGAGAATTTTGATAAGCGATGTCTTTCCGCTTCCGTTCGGACCGAGCAGACCGATAATCTGACCGCCTTCGAGCGAAAAAGACACATCCGACAGAACCTTATGGCTGCCGTATGATTTCGTAAGATTATTTACTGAAATTATCTCAGACATTTTTTCCTCCTATATTCAAAAGCTTATTTTCCGATTGCTATATACAATTGGAGTTATTATATCACCTATGGTAATAAAATAAAAGATATTTTTTAATAAAATTTAGTAATACAATAAATAATCTGTTAACAGAAAACGGCTTGACGCCGCATCTGCAACGAAAAGCCGCTGTTTTGTCTCGGGAACCGTTGATTAAATCAGCGATTTCCTTATTCTTTGGTTGAATTATAATATTCGATATACTTTGCCTCTGCGTTCTTGACGCTTTTGTTAATTCCCGTTTTGTTTTCCTCAAGCGAATAGCTGTTTTCTTCAATCGTTTTATTCACTTCGTCAATGGCGGTATCCTTTCTGATAATCGCATCCGAAAACAAATCCTCGGGATTATCCTTTATGAACATCACGATATATGCCGAATCCTCGCCTTTATAAAATATCGTGTCTCCTCTTTTTCTTTCAGATGAATGAATCCATTTGTCCAGCCCGGATTCATAGTTATTGACATAAACGGTGATTTCACTTTCATCAGAATTGCCGAGATACTCTCTGAACGCTTCCTCTGTCATCTTCTCTGCACCAAGCTCATCATAGGTTTTCTGAACACTTTCATAAAGCAAATCAAGTGATTGAAATTCACTTGAATCAACCTGATAGCAGATAACATTACTGCTGTGGGTCACCTCGGGAAGCTCCCTCATGTAGATAAGGCAGTTATAAATTGCTCCCGCAACAACGGCTGTGTCGCCGACCCTGCGTTCAGAGCTGAATACCCATTCGGCAACAGTATCTCCGTAATAATCGGCAATATCTTCAAATGTAACCTTATAGCTCTCGGTATGAGTTGCCGGGTCAAATTCATCAGAAGCAACCTGCGTTTTTGCAAAAACGCAGAATTCGGTGAAATTCTTCACCTTTGTCGCTTCATCAAGGCTGTCTTTGTTCTCAATCGGAAGAATATTAACCGTTACATTCTTATACTTTTCGGGAGAATTCTCAAAAATCCCGTCAACGAAGCTGTCGGAATAGGATTTTGCCTTGCTCTCATAAAGACTGTCCGCATAGGCATCGGCATAGCTCTTGATAATTTCCCTTCTTGCAAACATGGAGAATGTCAGACCCTCAAAATAAAAATCCGAAATAAAAGTATCGAGGTCACCTGTCTTTTGTGCCGCCATAGCAATATATTCAAAAAGCTCCGAAACACCGTCAAGCCTTTCCTGACTCGGCACAAATCCTGCCTTGAGTGCTTCATCAAAGAGATAAAAATCGCCGCCTAATTCTGTTTCAAGCCCTTCCATCAGCTTCCGACTCCATGTTATTTCGGTCTGCGGATAATTCTGTGCCGAAGGAGCCTTCGAAGGCTCAAAGCCGGTCAGATTCTGACCCTTTTCCGAAATGGATGTATTCACTCTTGTCAGCAAATCCGATTCCGAACGGTAATAATAGAATTCATATTCGGGAACAGAAAGCTTATGTCCGTTTATTTCTGCGGCAACGCCGTATTCCTTGCAGGCGGCTTCCGATTCCTCATCGCTCTGAATGAGAATATTTGCAAATTCCGCAGGCATACGGCAACCCATATATTCGCCGTATTCTTCGTCTTCGATATAAGAAACAGACGATGTGGTCTGCTCCTCCCCGGCCTTTTTCTTTTCAATTGCCGGCTTAATCACAAACACAGCAAGAACAACAGCTATCGAAACAGCAAGAAGAGAAGCCAAAACAATAATTATTGCCTTCAGCTTTTTTTCTTTTCTGCTTTCATTTTCTTTTTTCACTTCCGAAACGGAAGGTTTTTTTGCGTTCATAAAGTCAACCTCCGTCAGTTCTGCTTTTCAACAACCTTATATTCGTCATAAGGGTCAAAATACGGGCAATCGAATGAACCGCCCTGCAAAAATCTGTAAAGCTCATCCTCATCAAGATTTATGCGGCATACATAGCATTCATATTCCTCGTCATAATCGTAATAAGCACAGTTTTCGCAATTTCCCGATGCCATATGTTCACCTTCTTAATAAATAGGAATAATAATTTCTTTTTCGGTTTTTTCAATTCCGTCTGTTCCGACCTCACGCAGATGCGGAGCAAAGAACATTCCGGGTGCTCTGCCCGAGGGATATAAATCGAGCATCGGAGCCATAACAAACGCCCTCTCCAGAGTTCTCGGATGCGGAAGAGTCAGCTCAAAGGTTTCGCTTTTGCATCCCTCATAGAGAATCAGGTCAAGGTCAATGATTCTCGGACCGTTCTTTATGGTCCTGACTCTGCCCATTGCCGCCTCAATGCCGAGACACTGACCGAGAAGCACCTGCGGAGAAACAGTTGCATCAACAAGCAGTGCGGCGTTGAGAAAATTATCCTGCTCAGCATATCCGACAGGCTCCGTTTCATAGACGGAGGAAGCCTTAATAAGCTTTATTCCGTCAAGCCTTGCGAGTGCACGAACGGCGGCGTTGAGATTTTCTATTTTATTGCCCATATTTGAGCCGAGAGCAATAACCGCTTCGCTCATTTCATTCTCCCCTCTCTCTGAATATTTCAACTCCGACATAGCCGAAATCCGCCTTTATCGGAGCTTCAGGCTTTTTAAGAAGAATACGCAGAGACTGAATTTTTTCAAAGCGTTCAAAAAGACCGTCTGCAACTCTCTGCGATGCTCTTTCAAGCAGGTCATCCTTCTGCGAAGTGAATATTTTTATTGTTTCCTTAATGATTTTGGCATAGCTTACCGTGTCATCAACATTGTCCGTTTCGCACGGAACGGAAATATCAACAAAGGCATCAATATCCAGAATGAAATTCTGACCGTCAATCTTCTCTTCCTCGTTGACGCCGTGATAAGCAAAAATTTTTAAATCCCTGATAAGAATTCTGTCCATTTTTTATCTCCTGAATATCGCATCGGCAACCCTTGCACCCTGCACTGCCGAATAAACATCATGAACTCTGATTATATCCGCACCGCCCGAAATAGCCGCCGTATGAGCCGCAACAGTTCCGAAATCACGCTTCGAGCCTGTTTCTTCGCCCGAAAGCACTCCTATAAATCTTTTTCTTGAGGCCGCAACAAGAAGTGCAACCTCATTGAATTTCAGCCATTGCGTATTTGCGATAAGCTCAATATCATTTTCTCTCGTTTTGCCAAAGCCGATACCGGGGTCAAGGCAGAGCTGTTCTCTCGGAAGACCGGTTTCTGCCGCTCTCTGCAAACAATCAATGAAGAAATTTCTCACATCGGTTACAACTCCGTTTTCATAAACGGAAGCACTGTCGGCATCTGACGGAGCGTGCATGACGATATAGCCTGCACCGTTTTTCTTCGCAAGCTCTCCGATTTCAGCGTTGAATTTTCCGCTGACATCATTGATGATTGAAGCTCCGTTTTCAATTGCCGCCCTTGCAACCGCAGGATAGAAGGTGTCAACCGAAAGAGGAACCTCAAACCTTCCGTTGAGAATTTCAAGAGCGGGTAAAATTCTTTCAAGCTCCTCCTCTTCGGAAAGAACCCTTGCACCCGGTCTTGTTGAATTTGCACCTAAATCAATAATATCTGCTCCGAGAGCCTGCATTTCAAGAGCGTGCTCAAGAGCCTTTTCGGGTGTATTATATTTACCGCCATCCGAAAAAGAATCGGGGGTGTAATTCAGAATACCCATTATATAGGTCTTTTTCCCAAGCGGAAAAGAGTATTTCCCTGCACGGAGCATTACTGCCTTCCTCCCGTCAGGAGAGATAACGCCTCCGCTCTTGTTTTTGAATCACTCTGCATAATTCCCCTCAAAGCGGAGGTTCTCGTCTGTGCTCCCGAAGCTCTTGCACCTCTCATGGTCATGCAAAGATGCTCCGCTTCAACCACAACCGCAACGCCCATGGGATGAAGACTTTCATTGAGAAAATCCGCAATCTGCATCGTCAGCCTTTCCTGAAGCTGAGGACGCTTTGCATAGCAATCAACTATTCTTGCAAGCTTCGAAAGACCGATAACCCTTCCGTCAGACGGAATATATGCAATATGAGCCTTTCCGATAAACGGCAGAAGATGATGCTCGCACATCGAATAGAGCGGAATATCCCTGACTACTACCATTTCTCCGCTTCCCTCATCGAAAAGCTTGAGATGCCTTGAGGGTTCATCGGAAATGCCCGAAAAAATTTCCTCATACATTCTTGCAACCCTTGCAGGAGTTTCAACAAGTCCTGCTCTGTCCGGGTCTTCGCCGACGGCAATAAGAATTTCTCTGACTGCCGCCTCTATTCTTTTCTTATCCACGGTTAAACTTCCTTTCTGCTCATTCCACAATAATCGTCAGAATATACTGCATATCATTTTCGTAATACTTCATCACATTTGTGGCTATATTTTTACCGGTGGATTTTTTAACATCGGTAAGTATGCTGTAAATTGTACCTTTTTTGATGAGATTTGACACCGCCGAATTATAAAGCTTCTTGCTGACAAACTTCATCTGAACATAGGTCTCTCCGTTTTCAACGCATTCAATCATGCTTTGCCTGAGAAGATTTTTTTCCTCTGCACCGAAGCTGCTGAAATAGAGACCTTTCTTTATATAATAATTTTCTTCATCGGAATTGCATCCGTAATCATAGGAAAAATCCTTATGCGAAACGCCTATCATTTCATCGCTGACATTGAAATATGAATACATACGCATCTTCGCACCGTTATCGTTAACGGGGTCATCCCAGGTGCAATCAAGATGATAGAATTTTCCGCCGATTTTAACGGCATTCCACATATGAGAGGATGTTTCGTTTTTCTGACTTGTTGCCGTTCCGCAGACTATTCCGCTCTCGATTCCGACCGCATCAAAAATAAGCTTTGCCGCCTTTGAATATCCTTCGCAAGCCGCCTGCTTATTCACAAGTGCACCGTAAGATGAAGAATAGGAATAATTTCTTTCTTCAATTTTGTAATCGCAGTTATCAATGATATAATCGTGAATTTCAAGCTCCGTCTGCCATACATCGGAGGTGTCCGTAAGACCCGAAACAATTTCATCCTTGATTTTTTCAAGCTCCTCGGCCTGCCTTTGGTATTCCTGCTTATTCATTATATAGTCAACGGTAAAATAATCCGTCATGAAGCCCGAGGTTACGGCACACTTTCTGCCGAGGAAAAACAAATCGGGGTTATCGTAGAGAAGAGCCATAAAAACATTGTCAAGCTGTTCGCCAGTCAGATACGGCACTCTTATTCTTCTCGGCATATCGTAGATATTATCAAGTATGCAGTCATATGCACGCTTCTCCGTTTTGTCAAGCTCCGCATAATAGAATTTATACGGGCTTCCGTTTTCGGAGGGAGGTCCGACAATATGCGAATCAAAGGCATAGTAAACGGCAAACACGGCAATAAAGATTGCAACAAAGCCGTAAAATTTCTTCTTCATATTTTATCCTTTCGTCAGCTCTGAAGGGATTGAAACAATATCAATGCTTCCGATTCCGTTTTCCATAAGAGCTCTGACATCAATATCATGGGATGAAAAATCAACTATTGAGATGCTCGTTGTCATTGAATTCGAAATTTTAGAAAAGATATTTGTTCTCTTCTCAATGTATTTTTCCGAAAAGACATTTTCGAGAAATTCGCCGAAAACCTTTGACTGCGACCTTGTTCCCTCATATTCGGTTGCTCCGAGATAACGCAGATACCTGAAAAGGGTATCACCCTTCATATTCTGCCTTCCCTTGACAAGAATAGCATTGAATTCCTCGCTCTTATATTCAATCTGCTCAGGAACCTCAATCTGAACTCCGCCGAGATAATTTACGAGAGCCTTGAAATTCTCATCCGTTGCACCGATATATTTGTCAATTTTAAGCCCCGAATATGCTTCCATTGCGGCAACAAGCTCTTTTTCGCCGGACTTTTCATAAACATCCTCAAAGGTTACGCCCTTGCCGTCAATTGTCAGAATCGAAGTCGGTTTTATTGTGCAGATTGAGAATTTTCCTTCGGGCATCTGCACTCTTACAAGCCACATGAATCTCATTGCACTTCTGTCCTTTGAAGCTACCCACAGGAAATAGATTTTATCCGAATTTGATGCAATCGCCTCAACCGCATTCTCCTGCCCGTCGGCTCTTGTTTCCGTGTCGCCGCCGAGAGCCGCACGGAAATTGAAATCATTTTTATTAAGAATTGCAATTAGCGACAGTGCAAGCACGAACACCGCACCGACTGCAAAAACGGTTATGAACTTTTTGTTTTTTTCTCTTGCGGACTGCTTTTCGGTCATGAAGCTGACCTTTTTTCTTCCGAAAATTGACATAATTTCACTCCAAAATCAGTATTGCCGCACTTTCTGCATCAATATGCAGAGCTCTGTCCTCTATGTTTTCTCCCGTCAGGGATTTCCAACCCGATTCAGGCAGAATATATTCAATGGGATGGCTGTTTCTGTTTGCCACTGTCATAATTGATTCTCTGCCTGTTCTTTTGTATGCAACGCATCCCATAACCGACGAAACCGCCTCGAATGCACCGTCTGCAAAAACCTTATATTTTTTTCTCAGACTGCCGAGAAATCTGTAATGCTCAAGAATTTCCTTATCCTCTTTTCCCCAGGGGAAGCAACCTCTGTTGAACGGATCCTCGCCGCCGTCGGTTCCGACCTCATCGCCGTAATAGATGCAGGGAACGCCGGGCAGAGTGAACTGCATTGAGGAAATAAGCTTAAGAAGCCTTTTGCCTCTCTGATATTCTTCATCCGTCAAACCGCCCCGATACCTTTCAAGATGGCTCGATTCATATTTGCCGAGAGTGGCAAGTCTGTTGAGCACACGGCAGGTATCATGAGTGCCGATATGGTTCATAAGGGTATCAACCGCAGGCTTCGGATAATTTTCGCAGATTGCTTCAATTTTTTCGTTGAAGCCCTCGGCAACTCCCGTTACCGCAAAATCAATGAGTGCGTTCGCAAAGGGATAATTCATAACCGAATCAAGCTGGTTGCCTTCGAGGTATCTTCTTCTGCTTGAATAGCTGATTTTATTCGAAGCATCCTCCCAAACCTCTCCGAGAATGAAGGCATCCGCTTTTTCTCTGCGAACGGCAATGCGAAGTGCATCAAGAAATTTATCGGGAAGCTCATCGGCAACATCGAGTCTCCAGCCCGATGCTCCTGCACGAAGCCACCTGCGAAGAATTCCGTTTTCGCCTGACATATATTCAATGTAGCTGTCGTTTTCCTCATCAATTTCCGGCAGAATATCAACATTCCACCAGCAATCATATTCATCGGGAAATTTTTTGAATCTGTACCACGGAAAATACGGTGAATTCTTATCGTTATAAGCTCCCGATTTCCCGTATCTTTTTTCTTTGTTGAAATAAACGCTGTCAGCACCGGTATGGCTGAAAACGCCGTCAATGATAATCCTTATTCCGTGATTTTTAGCATCGGAGCAAAGCTTAACGAAATCTTTTTCATCGCCGAGAAGCACATCAATGCTTTCGTAATCAGCGGTATCGTATCTGTGATTTGACTGAGCCGAGAATATCGGATTGAGATAGATGCAACCGATTCCGAGAGATTCCAGATAATCAAGTTTGCTTCCGATTCCCTCGAGGTCTCCCTGAAAGAAATCATACTGCGTAATTTTTCCCTGCGAATCGGGATTCCACATCGGCTTTCCGCCCCAGTCCGAGCGGATAACTCTTCCGACAGGAGCGGTCCTTTTTTTGCCCGAAAAGCAAAATCTGTCAGGAAAAATCTGATAGATAACCGAGCCTTTAATCCAATCGGGAGTAGTGAAATCCTTCGAATATACGGTCAGCTGAAAATCATCGCCGTCTGCCGAAATTCTGCCCCTTGAATCTGCCGCTCTCGTGATTGCATTTTCGCCGAATGCCGTTTTCAGAATGAAGCGATACCAATAAAGTCCGCTTTTTTCAGCGGAAAAATCAACGCTCCACCACTCTTCGTTTTCGCCCTCCATCCTCTCCCATTCCATCGGGATAAGCTTCTTTACGCCATTATCAGACGAAACCGAAAGAAAGGCATAGGAGCACTGAAGACTTCTCGGAAGAACAATTCTGAATATGATTCTTTTGCCCTCGGCAACCGCACCGTATTCCGATTTATGATATTTTAACCTTGAATTGAAGGGAATATAATCCATTTACAAATACCCTCTGAAAAAATAGTTGCCGCATTATATGGCATTTCGGATATTCTGATAAACACATCGGTGACGAAATATCCGAGAAACAGCAGAAAAAGAATAATCACCGCAATGAGAATTGAAAGAATAATGCGTTTGTTTCTCATTTTCTCTTCGTAGGTCGGACCTGTTCCGAAGCGTGAAGAGAATTCCGTTATGCTTTTTCTCTCTGACGGTCTGAGAGTTTTTTCTATTTTTCCGTCTTTGAACATTGCTGTCACCTCACGAGAAAAGAGTTGAATCGGCAAAGCCCGAAAATGCAAGCGAAAGAATGCCGACATAGATGAACATTGCAGGTGTACCCTTGAAAACCGCAGGAATATCCTTATTCTCCGCAAGTCTTCTTGCTCCCCTGTTAATGAGAGCGGCGGCAAGCACAAACGCAATTCCCGAACCGATGCCCGAACCGATGCTGTCTGCAAAGGAATAGGATGCCGTGTTATTGATGAACGGAACGGCAAGCACAAGAGTATTCAATGCCGAAATTCCGAGAGTACCCATAGTTCTTTTTGACGCTTTGAAAAGAACGATTGCAAAAAAAGCCGAAACAAAATAAACACCTGCGAGCACTCCGCCGTATATTGCCACCCTTACCGCATATGAAAATCCGATTGAAGAAATGAACATATCAATGAGCTTGCAGATGACACTTGTTGCAACCGAAAAGCCCGAAATCATTGCCGCAAGGCTGATAAATCTGCCCGGCTTTGAGGAAGCTCTGATGGCTTCGCTTGAGCCGAGGCCGAAGCTCATAACCATATTCTGAACAAAAACGGCATAGAGAGCGGTAAGGAGAAGGTCATAAGCTATTTTCATTTCTCATCCTCCTCGCCGCTGAAATCAAATATATTGTCAAGAGAATCAAAAATCTCATCATATTCATCTATTTCAAGAGGAGCTTCCTCCGGCTCTTCATTCCAGAATTCATCAAAGACTTCAACCTCAACCGTATCCTTGATTTCATCCTTTTTCGGCTTCACTCTGACTATCGTTTCACTGTCGGCAACAAGATTGGGATAGCGGTAGGCCGAAATCCATTTGAGAATTGCCGCAAGAAATCCGAGAATAATGAAGCATCCGAAGGGCAGAGCCGCACTTCTGAAGGTTGTGGGAATATTCAGCCTGTGACCAGCTATTGACGAATAGCCTATTATTTCACGGACTGCTCCGCAGATAAGAAGCACTGCCGACGAGCCTATCGAAACCGCAACCGCATCATAAAAGGCAAGCTTAACGGTATTTTTGACTGAAAACTGCTCGCAATGAACGGCTGTTGCCGAATTTACCGCAATGAGCGGAAGGAAGATTTTCAGAACAAGCGAAAGCTCTGATTTCGACTGAGATTCAAGAAGAAATATAAGTGGAAAAATAACCGCTGTTCCGAGAATGAGATAGATACCCATTCTTATCCATCTCTGAATTTTTTTGAGCAATGCACTTGCAAAAACGCAGGTAAATATTGTTGTCAGGCTGACCGCCGCCGCAAGCAAAGCCGCATTCTTAAGGCTTGTTGCCGCCGCAACAACGGGGCATAAGCCTGCACATTGAATTAAAATCGGATTGTGAATAAGAGCTCCTTTAATAAGCACTTCTTTTGCGGAAGGTGATTTTTCTTTCATTTCGGTTCAGCCGCCTTCCTTTTGGGGATGTATTCAAGAAGCCTTGCAAAAGCATTTGCAAGAAGGACCGCAAAGCAGACCGGTTCTTCATAAGCTCCCGAAAGACGCATGAGCATACAGATAAGTCCGCCGATAACGCCGTAAAGAACGCCGTAAAGATTGCTCTGCGGCATGGTTGACTGGTCTGTCATAAAGAATACCGCCGCAAACATGAGCGAACCCGAAGACAATTCAAGAATAACGCTTGTCAGCCCCGAGGCATTAACTCTCGGGAAAAAGAAAGCAAATACTGCACAGACCGCAACGAAGCCGAGAGTTGAAAGAAGAGCTTTTCTTCTCTTGACAAAAAGATATGCACAGCAGCCGAGCATTATCAGAATGCAACCCGTTCCCATTGCTCCTGCGGAATTTCCGCAGAGAATGTCAATAAGATTTCCCGAATTGAGATGAACGGAATTTCCCTTCGCAAGCATGGAAGCGATTGAGGAAGAACCGAGAAATTTTGCATCTGTAACAAATGAATAATCAAAAATTTTTTCACGAAAGCAAACGCATGAAAATGCAAATCCCGCCGCCGCAGGCACAAACGGAGCATTTATTCCGCCGCCGAACGGAGCTTTCGCAACAAGAACGGCAAATGCCGTTGCAATAACCGGAACATAAAGAGCTATTCCGGCAGGCATCATCATTGCAATTGCCGCACCCGTAAAAATACTGTCAAGATTTTTCAGCCTAAATCTTTTTCCGAGAACCGCACTTGCAGCTGCATCGCAGATAACCGCCGTTGCAACCGAAACTGCGGTAATATAAAAAGCACTTGCTCCGTAATATATAAACGCAAGAGCAAACGGAGCTATGAGCATGATGAGATAGTCTCCGAACACCTGCGTGCTTCTGTAATTTTTACTTTCCGTCAAGGCATTCACCACCTTAATTCCAATATTTATTCATTGCATCCCGCCGCAAGAAGTCATATCATATAATAAGCAGTAATTCAGCAAGGAGGCAACACGATGAAAATTGATTCTCCGACAGAAGACAGAATCATAGTTGAACTTTCAAAGAAAGAAATGAAGGAGCTTGATATTACATATGAGCAGATGGATTATTCCGCTCTCGAAACAAGAAAGGTAATACGCTCTGTTCTTGATGCTGCCGGGAAGGCTCTCGGCAGAGATGTTGATTTTTCACGCCGCATGATGATTGAAGCAATTCCCGAAGCAGACGGCGGATGTATACTGAGCTTCACCCTTCTCGGCAGAAGGATTTCCTATTCTTCGCCGTCCGTGCTGAAAAAGCAGAGTGGATTGATGCTTTGCAGCTTTCCGTCTGCACAGGAGCTGATGGACTGCATGAAAGCCCTTCCCGAAACGGATATTTCTCTGCGGAGCATCCTTTATGAGCTTGAAGGAAGCTACCGTCTGATTCTTTCCGGTGCAGAGGATATGACCTGCCTTCGCCGGTATTTCAGGGAATTCTGCGATGAAATTTCGCTCGAAAAAGGCGAATGCGAATTCACCTGCGAGCATTGGAATTTCATTTCGGATTCCTTCGCTCTCAAGAGACTCATTTCTGCGGATAATTCTTTTCGGCAAGATAACGGAGCAGATTGATTTCATATTCTGCATCCTCTGCTCCGAAAACAGCACTGCCGGCAACAAAAACATTTGCACCTGCCGAGGCGGCGGCGGAAACAGTCTTATCGTTTATTCCGCCGTCAACCTGAATATCAACATCCAGATTTCTGCGGTTTATTTCGTTTCGCAGAGCAGTAACCTTCGGCATCATGTCAGCCATAAAAGGCTGTCCGCCGAAGCCGGGTTCAACCGTCATAACAAGCACCATTGAAAGCTTATCAAGATAAGGAAATAATTCTTCTGCACCGGTTGCGGGTCTGATACTCATTCCCGCTCTGCAACCGCAGGAGATTATTTTTTTAATTGTTTCATCAGCCGGCGAAGAGCTTTCAAGATGAAAGGTGATAATATCCGCTCCGGCCTCTGCAAAATCCTCGATATATTCCAGCGGCTCGTCAATCATCAGGTGAGCATCGAAAATAATGTCCGCCTTGTTTCTGATTGCATTGATTACAGGTGCACCGAAGGTGATATTCGGCACGAATCTTCCATCCATAACATCGAGATGGAGCATATCGGCTCCGCATTTTTCCATTCTTTCCGTCTCTTCACCGAGCCTTGAAAAATCGCTTGCAAGCAGAGACGGCGAAATTTTTATCATCAAAAATTCTTCCCTTCATTTTCTCGGGCAATAATATACCATTATAATCACTTTATTATACCAACTTTTATTTTAAAAATCAATCTTTCTGAGCAAAAAATGATAACCGCCTGTCATGAACATCAATTCATGCCAAGCGGTTGATTTTTTACCAGATATTATCCGAGCGTTCGAGGAATGCGGTCATATCCTTGATTTCAATGGTCTTATCTCCGCATCTTACCGTTCCGTTCCATTTGCCGAATACCTGATGGCAAAGGTTGCCGACAACGAGAAAACGAAGCATTGTGTAGTTATCGTATTCGGGAGTCATTGTCATTTCAAAGCTTCCGTCATCCGAGGTAATCTTCCATATCTGATTATTGTCTGCCCAGTTGCTGTCATAGGGCTTAACAACCTCTGTCTGATTTTCAAATTTGAGGTAACCGAGCTTATATGCCTTTCCGTCAAGGAATGCGGTGCTTTCGGAGGCAGCGGTTGTGTTGCAGAAATCCCAGCCGATTTCAAATCCAAAAATATGCTCCTTGCCTTCACCGTCATAGATAACCTTTGAACCGTTGCCCCACCACCACGTTTCGTGAAGCGGCCAGACTCCTCTGCCCCAGTCGAGAACGGCAAAGGAATCATCATCCTTGCCTTTGAATTCGATAACCTTGTCGCCGACTGTTACAGTGCCTGTAGCAGCCATGCAGTTTGTTTTCTGATTATAGTAGAAATGGTCAGGCTGACCGTCAAACGGAAGAGCAGTGAAATGGGACTCATGACCCGGGAGCATATCGAGCTTAATGTCCATTGTGAATTTGTCGCTTCCCGATTTGCCGTTGAATTTTATTGTTCTCTCGGTTTCGCCGACTGAAAGCTCAAAATCAAAGTTGAGACCCTTTCTCTTATATGTATGCGGTTCCCAGTCGTTCTCCGAAAGTCCGCCGTCCTTATATCCGAGGTCAAATTTGCCGAAGGTGAAAAGACGAAGCACCATAGTGCTGAATTTTTCACCCGTAACACGGTCAAAACCGCCTACCGTGACCGCTCCGCCGAGAGAAATATCTGCAACCGTTATCTGAACGGTATAGCGTTCGTTGGAAATCTGATAGAAATCCCATTCCTTGATTCTCCACTGCTGAGCGGTGATTGCACTTCTGTCATACTGATAAAGACTTGTGAAGCAGTATCCCGGCTCTGTAAGATAGCCGTTGGAATCAAGAAGAGGTGTCTTCTTCGTAATCATATTCTGGTCTGCCGCATATGAAGGAATGAACATACAGATGAACATTATCATTGCGAGCATTGCCGCAGTTATTCTTTTACACATTTTTTTCAAATTGAATCCTCCTTCGGTTTCATAATGCTATTATAATAACCTATCGAGTGCACTCCGTCAATACAGAAAATAAAATATCTTCCCGAAAATTGGTTCTGCAGCATTTTCAAAACACTGACTTCAGGTTAAAATATATTTGGTATAGTATAATTGGAAAATTAATATCGAAAAGTCATTTTTAACTGCATTTAAGTTTGAAGACCTATTATCCAATTAATCCCTGTGATTAAATTTTATGAAAGAGGTCTTTGAAATGAAAAAATTGTTATCGGTTCTCATGGCAGCTTCCATGCTTCTTTGCCTTACGGTTTTCAATGCTTCGGCTTCGGCGGACGCAGAACACACGATTGTTCTTTCTTCAGTCGAAAACGGTGACGGAAGCTATTCCAATACCGCTGTTTATGACGGCGATTCTGTTACGGAATATGACTACACTTGGCACGCAGACCCTTCTATCAAGCATACGGAGGTTAAAAATTCACCTGCTGAATACTACACGGGAACCGAACCCGGCGACGAATCGGTTTATATAGCTCACGATATTGTATACTATCCGGAGCTTCCCACATCGGGATTCAAAAAGGTTCAGTATGATGATGATACCGAATGGGCGTATTACTACACCGCATCGGATTACACAGATTTCATTTTTGCAACTCTTCCCGTTCTCGGAAGCTCTCTGCCAACGTCAATGATGCACAGCGAAAGCGAAGCATATGGCAACGCTGTTCTTCACATTACAGAAGTCGGCACATACAGAATTGAAGGAACATGGCACGGTCAGATAAAGGTTGACCTCGGCGACGATGCCTTTGATGATGAAAGCTGCAAGGTCACTCTTATTCTCAACGGCGTTGACATAACCTGCACGGTTGCTCCTGCCGTTAATTTCTATTCGGTTTATGAATGCGACAATAAATGGGAAGATAAAGAATCATGGAGCTCTGAGGTTGACACTGCGAATGCAGGTGCAAATGTTATTCTCGCAGACGGCAAAATAAACAATGTTTCGGGAGCAAATGTTTTCAGAATGCTCAAAGCAAAGGCAAAGAGCGATGACGAACAAAGCAAAAATTCAAGGAGCGTCACCCTCCAGAAAAAGCTCACAAAAACAGACGCCGCTTTCTATTCATATCAGTCAATGAATATTGACGGCAACGGCACTCTCAATATCACTTCAACATATGAAGGACTTGACAGCGAGCTTCATCTTTCAATTAACGGCGGCAACATCAATATCTATTCGCAGGATGACGGAATCAATGTCAATGAAGATAAGGTTTCCGTTCTCGCCTTCAACGGCGGATGCACTCATATTTTTGCAGGTCTCGGCTCCGAGGGTGACGGCATAGATTCAAACGGCTATCTCGTTGTCAACGGCGGCACTCTTGTTTCAATGGCTAAGCCGCAGTCCGATTCGGGTCTTGATTCCGATTGCGGAACCTATATTCACGGTGGAAATGTTATTGCTCTCGGCTCAACAATGGACGGAGTTGAGGACGACAATTCAGGCAAGGGTCAGGTAAGCGTCAACCTCGGTTTCTCGTCAATGGAAAACGCTGACGAAGCAATAATTTTCACTGACACAGACGGAAATGTTGTTTTTGCATATGACCCGAATCAGGATCCGATTGCAAAGGATAACGCAAGAACATATCAGGGAGCAATTATTTCATCCCCCGAGCTTGAAAAAGGAAAAACCTATAATCTCTATATCGGCGGAGATGTCAAAGGCTCAACAGTCAACGGATTCTTCACTTCGGCAACAGCTACCGGATTTACCGAAGATGCAATTATGCAGTCATACACAGGAACATCAAAAGGCGGAATGCAACCCGGAGGATTCGGCGGATTCGGCGGTGGACAGCCTTCTGAAATTCCTTCCGGTAACAGGCAGAATGTAAATAACAGCGAACAGCCTTCTGAAGGCAATCAGCCCGGTGGAGAAGCCCCTTCCGGAAATCCGGGCGGTGGATTTGATATTTCCGGTATTTTTGCAGAAGCTTCAACCGAATTCACAATGGAAAACACGGTGAATAATTTCTCAAATGTCAGTGATTCATCCGGCTCAGGTGGATTTCTTTCTTCAATCGGAGCATGGTTCAGAAATCTTGTTCAGGCGGTCAGAAATTTCTTCGCCCGTATTTCGGAATCAATTTCAAATCTTTTCTCATAATCAACAATTACAAAAGCACTGTCGGTTCGGCTGAATCGGCAGTGCTTAATTTTTTCCGTAAAAGTCCTTTTTAAACCTTCATTACTCTTCCGCCATCTTCGGCAGACTGTGCAAGAAGATTGATAATTCTTATGGTTTCAGCGGCATCTCTGACATGGTTTTTGCCGTGGTCTCTCTCCCCCTGCGAAACATCGGAAAAATGAGACAGCTCAGCCGTATATCCGCTTTCCGCCGAAAGCTCCGCCTCATAGGGTTCGCCATCCAACGGGTAAACGGTAACCTTGCCGTTGACATCGGTAACAGTCGCTTTTTCAAAGCAGACACGGTATTCCGAGGTGAAAGGGAAATTCATCAAAGACCAGTCCGCCATAACGGTTGCCGCAAATTTATCATACATGAAAATTGATGTTACGCCGTCTATGGCACTGAAGCCGTCCTTGCTCTTGCAGAAAATTTTTTTGGGATTGCCGAAAAGATAAAGGCACATATCAACATCATGAATATGCAGGTCATGCAGGCAAGAACCGAAGTTCTCTTTTTTCATTATCCAGTTTTCAGAGCTCCAGAGCGGAGGAGAGCTGAGTCTTTGGAAAAATGCCGATTTAACTTCTCCGAAGCACTTTTCATCCGTTATTTTTTTCAGATAATCATATTCGGGAAAGAAATGAAGGCATTGACCTACCATCAGCCTTCTATTCGCCTTTTTCGCTTCTTCAAGCATCTCCATGCAATCCTCATAGGTTGTTGCCATAGGCTTTTCGCAAAGAACATGATAGCCTCTTCTGAGCATATCAATGCTTACGCTTTTATGAAGAGGAGTCGGAAGACAGATGTCGATAATATCTATATTTTCGTTTGCAAGCATCTCATCAAGGTCCGTATATTTATGAAAATCCGAAACAACGGATTTATCATCATCATTGATATTAATATCCTTTTTTTCCGAGAAAGATTTTTCGCTTCTCGCACAAACTGCAACAAGCTTAACCTTGCCTGCTTTTTCAAGCTCTCTGTAGCTTGATTCGTGAACCCTTGCAATACCACCATAACCTATTATTGCCGCATTAAGCATTTTTTTCACTCCCACAATATTTTATGCTGACATTTTATCATTCTTCATCGGTAAAATCAATATATTTCTTGACATGGATATTTTATGTTTATATAATTGAAGCATAAAAGAAAGAGGACAAAGGCAATGATTGAAAATAAAGATTTTTTAAGCTCCTTCGGCAACATTCTGAAAACTGCTGACGGAAGAATAGTATCCCTTCGCGGAACGAATTTCGGCGGATGGCTCGTCTATGAGGAATGGATGGGTGCGGTCACCGGAGCTTCGGCAGGGCTTGACCTCATTGAAGCTCTCGAAAAGCGTTTCGGAAAAGAAAAAGCCGATGAACTGCTGAAGGTTTATCAGGATAACTACATAACCGAAAAGGATTTCGACAGGATTGCTTCTCTCGGATTCAACTGCCTTCGGCTTCCTTTCTGGTATAAGACTATCGAAAACGGCGATTTTTCAAGGCTCGACTATGCGATTGAGGAATGCGGAAAAAGAGGCATTTATGTTATCCTCGATTTTCACGGTCTTCCCGGATTTCAGAGCATTGCCCATCACTGCGGAAAAATCAACGATTGTCATCTCTATGAAGAAACTCCGCTCGGCGAGGAATGCAGAAAGAAAAGTGCCGAAATGTGGATTTCCGTTGCAGAGCGTTACAAGGATAATCCCGTTGTTGCCGGCTACGACCTGATGAACGAGCCGATGTGCGATTTTGATGAGAATCAGGATGACGAGGCAATGCAAAAGGTCTATGACCTGTTCTATAAAGCGGTCAGAAGCGTTGACGAAAAGCACATTCTCATCTTTGAAGCCATCTGGGATTTTGACCATCTTCCCGACCCTGCAAGGGCGGGATGGAAAAATGTTATGTATGAGCTTCATTCCTATGACCCGTCTGACGAAGCCTATTTTCAGATAATCGAGGAAGCGGAAAAGAAAATGTATTGCGTGCCGATTCTTGTCGGAGAATTCCATCCCTCTGATAAAGAAGCCCATTGGGAATATATCCTCAGGCTCTATAACAGGAACTATATCAACTGGACAACCTGGACCTTCAAGGGTCATTCACAGAGCGGAAATTCGGATTGGTTCATGTTCTGCCGAAAGAATTCGGAATTTAATGTTGACCTTTTCAATGACAGCTTTGAAGCGATAAAAGAAAAATGGGGGTTACCACTTCGCACGGAGAATTTCAGCATTTCAAACGACCTTGAAATGTTTAAAAAATATGCAGAGGAACCGCTCAAAAATGAAAAGCTCGCTTCTCTCTGCGGAGCATATCAGAATGAACTCTTTAATGCAAAATTCGTGAAAGGAAGATAATTATGCCGTTCGGATTGAAAATCATTGCGTTATTCATGACAATCATCACTCCACTGCTCAGCCTTTTCAATAAACCCGAAAATACTGATTACAGCTACACCGAAAACACTGCGATTGAAAAGGAGGAGAAAGCTTTGACCCCTTATTCATTCGGCGAAAACGATATTGCCGTTTCGGTTGACGGCGATGACAATAATGACGGCTCGGAAGCTTCTCCCGTTGCAACAATTCAGAGAGCGAAGGAGCTTGCAAAGCAGAAGAGCGGAGAAATCCGCATATGGATAGGCGGCGGCAGATATTATTTCACCGAAGCTATGGAATTCACCTCTGACGATGCTGAAAATGTTTCGTTCATCGCAAAGCCGGGTGAAGAGGTTATATTTGACGGCTCAATGAAAATCAGCGGTTGGAAGGCTGACAAGGCAAACGGTTATGACTGCTTCAGTGCAGAAATTCCCGACGGTCTTCATTTCAATGCCGTTTTTCAGGGCAAAAATGTTATGCCGCAAACGAGGTATCCGGAAACAGGATATTTCTATATTGAAGAAGAAAATCACGAAAATTCTCTGTTTACAAAAGAAACAACTCCGTGGTCGCTGACCTACGGCGATATGGAAATGACACCATCCTCAAAGCAGAAAATCAAGGATTTCAAAAATCCCGAGGATGTAACCGTCAGAGTGCTCCACCTGTGGATTGATGATTATTCAAAGCTTACGGGATATGACAAAAGCAGAAACAGAATTCTATTTGAGTCGCCCATGTCGGGAGCCGTTGAGGAAACGGATAAATATTTCTTTGAAAATGTTTATGAAGCCTTCAACAGTGCAGGCGAATGGTATTATGACCGCTCCGAGGGCAAAATTTATTATCTTCCTCTGCCCGGTCAGACAAAGGATAACATTGATATTTCAATCGCTGTGACCGACAGATTTGCAAAAATCAAAAACTGCAACGGAATCACCTTTGAAGGTATTACCTTCTGCAACACGGACAGCACCTATCCCGAATTAACCAAGGACAGCCACTGGCTCGCAAACTACGGAATCAAGCATCCGCAGGCGGAATTTGACACGGGAGCGGCAATTGAGCTTGCCGATTCAAAGAATATCAACTTCCGTTTCTGCAATTTCGATAATATCGGTCTCTCTGCAATCAAATATCTCCGCAGGGTCAAAAATTCGGAAATCACAGGTTGCAATTTCACCGATATAGGTGCTTCGGCCGTTTTCGTTGACGGTTATAATTCAACCGTTGATTCGGAAATTACCGAAAATATCAGCTTCGTTGATAACTATGTGAACGGTTACGGAAGATATTTCTATGCCGCAATCGGTGCATTCATCACTCACGCAAGAAACTGTAATATTTCCAACAATGAAATTTGCAACGGCTACTATTCATCAATTTCGGTCGGCTGGATATGGGGTTACACTTATTCGGTAACAAATCATATCAGCATAAAGAATAACTATCTTCATGACATCGGTCAGGGATGGCTTTCCGACATGGGCGGAATTTATACTCTCGGCGAGCAGGAGGGAACCGTCATTTCGGGCAACATGATTCATAATGTTGCCGCTGACCCCGGCGAAGGCGGCTACGGCGGCTGGGGAATCTATCTTGACGAGGGTTCGCAGCATATTCTTGTTGAAAAGAATCTTGTCTATGACTGCGGTTCGCAGGGATTTCATCAGCATTACGGCGAAAACAACATAATTCAGAATAATATTTTCGCTCTCAACAAGGAAGGTCAGATGTGCTCAAGCTTCGGCCACGGGAAAAATCAGATTGGTTATCTCCAATATGAAACTGAAGAAGAACACTGCGAATTCACATTCAGAAACAATATTCTTATTTCGGATAATGCTCCGATTTATGCGAAGAGCGAAAACCGGTACTTCAAGGATGATTCGAATATCTGCTGGGATCTGACCAACGGCAAATATCTATTCAATGACTATTATTCGAACAACAGCACATTCGACAGAGTTTTCGCAAGGAATATGGATAAGCTCGGTCTTTACAATAACGCAATGCTCTTTAATCCCGGATTCAGAAATGCAGCCGAATTCGATTTCACTCTGCCCGATAATAATGCAGAACTCAATGCTTCGGGCTTTGAAAAATGGAATTATAACATTGCAGGAACGATTACGGAAAGATGATTTAATAAAGTTGAGATTGAAAAGTTGAAAGTTGAAATAAGGTGGTATTTTATGTTTAAAAAATTAATCGCATTTCTGCTCTGTGCGGCAATGATTTCGGCAATGGTGATTTCCGTTTCGGCGGCTGAACGCCCTGCAAAGCCCGATGCAGACGAAACAGGATTTGCTCATGTTAACGGAATTGATATGGAATACGCCGTTTACGGAGCGAAAAATGAGCAGGTTATGCTTATGTTTCCTCCCAACGGAAATGATATGCACTCATTTGACGGCTCCGTTCTGCCTTATTTTGCACAGGAATATAAGGTTATCACCGTTTCTCCGAGGGGAAGCGGAAAGAGCGGCAGAGGCGAGGGAAAACTCACATTTGAGGTTATGGCAAGCGATGTCAACGAAATGCTCATTCAGATGAATATTGACAGCGTTTATATCTTCGGATTCAGTGACGGAGGAAACCTCGGTCTTGTTTTCACTCTTATGTATCCCGAAAAAGTTGAAAAACTTGCAATTATGGGTGCAAATATCAATCCTTTCGGCACGAAACCGTCAAGCCAGATCGGCATCGTTCTTGAATATATCTTTCTGAGAATTAAATATTTCTTCACGAAAGACCCTGCCGATGCTCTTGAAGGCGACATAGTCGGAATGATGGTTGACCAGCCCACTCTTAAATTTGAAGATCTTGAAAAGATTAACATTCCCGTTATCAATATTTACGGGCAGAGCGATATGATGCTCCGAAGCCATTCAAAGAAAATCACAAAGCACATTCCCGATTGTGAAGAACTTATGGTTAAGGGCGGTGCACACAGTTCCTGCTTTGATTATACAGATGAACTGCTTGCCCCCACTCTGCTTGAATTTTTCAATAAATAAAATAAATTTTGTGAGGTAATTAAAATGCTTAAAATCGGTGTTGTCGGTTGCGGAGGAATAAGCGGTGCTCATGTTCCTTCATGGGAAAAAATGGAGGATGTTGACCTTGTTGCCGTCTGCGACATCCGCCCCGAAAAAGCGGAAAGATACCCGGGTCACAAGTGCTACACGGATTTCGATAAAATGCTCGAAGAAAACGATTTCGATATAATCGACATCTGCCTGCCCACCTTCCTGCACTGCGAATTCGCAGTCAAGGCGATGAACAGAGGCATCAATGTTCTTTCGGAGAAACCAATATCCCTCAAGGAAAGCGATGTTGACCTTCTCTATTCAACCGCCGAAAAGAACAAAGTTAAGTTTATGGTTGCACAGGTGCTCCGCTTCTGGAATGAATATGAGGTACTCAAGCAGATTTATGATTCAAAAAAATATGGCAAGCTTCTTTCCGGCTCAATGTGGCGTCTTGGCGGCTATCCCTCGGGCGGCTGGAACAATTGGTATTACGATAAAAAACTCAGCGGTTCAATTCCCTTTGACCTGCATATTCATGACCTCGATTTCATGCTCTATGCTTTCGGAGAGCCGAAAAATGTTTCGCTGAACAGAAAAGAGCTTCCAGACCAGGACTATTTAAGTGCAGTTTATAACTACGATGATTTCTTCATCACCGCCGAAGCATCATGGTTCAAGGCAGGCTATCCGTTCTATATGGGCTTCCGTTTCCAATTTGAAGAAGCTGTTCTCGCCTTTGAGAGAGACGGTCTGACAATTTATGACTGCAACGGCAATAAAATAAAACCCTGCGAAAGCGGAACGGAAAATGAAAGCGATTTTGAGCTTCCCTCAAGCGATGCCTATGCAAATGAAATCCGATATTTCGCCGACTGCGTAAACGAAAATAAGCCCGTTGAAAAGGTTACTGCGGAATCACTCCTTGCCGTTCTGAAAATTCTTACAGGGTTCAATGAATAATATTTTTGTTCTGTCATAAACATAAATAGAACCGCTTATAAACAATAAAAAGGCATCCGCAAATCAGCGAACACCCTAAAAACATACCCTAAAAACATATGTGGAATTTGTATTGACTTTTTATTTGCTTGTTGTTATAATAATAATGAAATGAGGGACAGTTAGCAGTTAACTCCGGCTCTCAGTGTAATTGAAAAAGAACTACGACCGTTTGCCTGGAAGCTTTAGCGGTCGTTTTTCTTTTTTCTGTCAATAAGTTTAATCACAAAAGTCGCAACAGCAACTAATGCACTAACAATCGCAGCAATAGATGCTGCGTATGTTAAAACCATATCTTATCTCCTCCCTGTTTAAAGCCTATCGTAAATATGATGCATTACAAGGAAGGCAAAAAAGAGAAAACAACTCCTTCCGCAATTTGTTTGCAGCCGGAGTTAACCGCTATTGTGCTAACGCAAAAGTGTCTTTTGCCTTGCAACTAACCAACGAGGGTCAGCCTATCCCTCATTTCGTATGAATTATATCAAAAATCACAGTTTGTGTCAATATAAGCAATAAAATGTTGCTCGAAATGAAAATCAGCAGTCCCGGATTTGCTACGGAACTGCTGAAATTTTTTCTCTTATTCTATCGGCACTCCATAGCACGCCAGCATCGGCATTCCGTAATTATCACGGATGAGGAATGCCGGCACTTCTTTTTCCCAATAAGCGTGAAAAACAGCCTTGCCGACTATGTCTCTTTCGCCGATGACCTTTGCACCATCATCGCAGATTGAAACCTTCGTGCATTTCATCATGCCGCTTTCGTCTTCAATATTCATTCCGCTTGCAAGGTCGTCCATGGTGCGGATACTTTGTCTTGCTTCGAATTCAAGAAGAATCGTTCTGCTGTCAAGCTTTCTGATTTTCCTAATGTTCGGAGCAACCGAACCTGCCATGCCGTATGCTCCGTGAAGCATTGCTCCTGCAAGGCGTTCACCAACGATAATATTAGCTCCGCTTCCGTTATGGATTCCGTCACAGGTATACATATCGAGAGTAGGCACAACAAAAACATCTTTAATTGTCATTCCCGAACGGCGTTGAGCTTCTCTGACAAGACCCCAATAGCGGTCAGAGTCCTCCGCCTTGGATGCGTGGCGGTTTATCTGACACAATGCAATCGGGAAATGTCCGAATTCATTTCTCCAAAGACCGACTGCCTGCTGAAATTTTTCGAGGTAGTTATATGCTTCCTCTTCATTTGTTTCGTTACAACCCTGAAACCATATCATTCCTGCGAATTTTCCCGATTCTTCAAGCTTCTTTTCGAGGTTGCGGAAAAGATACGGGTCTTCCTCGGCAGGATTCCACCATTCGAGCGAAGAGCCTCCCCTTGCGGCAATCACAAGTCCTATCGGGAGCGACAGCTTTCTCGCCATCGTCTTGCCGAATGAGAGAGCAGGTGAAGTGCCCGATGAACCGTCATCATTGATATATATGGGATTGACGGATGAATTGAGCGGATGAGCGGCAATGACCCAGTTTCCGCTGTTGTCAAAAAGATGAACTCCGAGCTGCACAGGGTCGTAAGCGGTGTCTCTGCCATAGCCCGACATATTGCTCTGCCCGGCAACAACAAAAACCTCGCCGACACCGACGTGCTGAGCCATTCCGACAAGCTGACCCCAGTCATATCTGTTATTATATTCAATAAACGGAGCATTTACAATTCTTGCTTCAAGCCTGTAAAGTCCGCCCTGCGGAATTTCAAGATTGATTTTCCATTCGTTTCCGTTGATTTTGCATTCAAGCCAGTCAATAATAACAGCATTGTTATCCTCACTGCATACTCTTGCAACAACGATAGCGTTTTCGGGAATTTCGCAAGAGCCTGTGAAAGTGCCCCTACCGAAGCCGTCTGAATCACGCTGAATAATCATGTAATCACAAATATTTTTCACATTATCGCCTCCGTTATTTCGTCTGTTATGCCGAGGTCACGGCACAGACGGGAAAGAATATATTTATCTCTTATATCTGCCGTTATTCTGAAGGTGAGCGGAAGAATTTCAGAGCTGATTCCGATTTCTTCGGGAGTTTTCGGAAGGCTTATTGTTTCCGCAAGAGAATAAAGCTCGTCAATCGGCGGAATTTCTTCGTCAATTATTTTCAGAATTTCATTCCAATTTCCGATTATCCTTTCAAGCCTGACGGCGTGAGCGGAAAGGTCATATTTTTTTTCTTTCTTTTCGAGCTGAATCATCGCTTCCGCTCCCTTGCCGAGAAATTTACGAAGGGTTTCATTCCATTCGTCAAGGCTGAAATTTTTTGCATTTTCAAGGGCATTTTCTCTGTTCGGAATGATTTCTTTCAGCTTCATATATGCTTTTGCAGAAATAAGAGTTGCCATTCCGCATTGAATTCCGTGAAAATCGCAGGGAGTGCCGAATTCAACATTCCGCATATCCCAGAGATGGGAAAAATAATGCTCAATTCCCGAGGCGGGTCTTGAGGAATCCGCAAGCTTCATGGTTATTCCGCTCAGAATAAGTGCTTCAAAAACTGCTTCAACAGCGGTTTTTTCTCTTTTCAGCAAGCCGTCTGCATTTTCAACGCAGGTTTTCATTGCCTGACGCACAAGCTCTGCTATTTCTTCGCAGTAATATTCACCGTTGATAAGAGCGGAAATTCTCCAGTCACAAAGTGCAATATATTTCGCAATAATGTCACCTATTCCCGAGGTCAGCATTCGTTCGGGAGCGTTGCAGAGAATATCAGTGTCGCCGATAATTATATCGGGGCATTTGCTTGAAATAGAAATTTTAAGTCCGCTTCTCGTCATGGATGATGAAGACGAAGCATAGCCGTCCATTGACGGAGCGGTGGCAATGATGCAATAGAGCTTATTTGCCGTATTCGAAATAATCTTGCCTATATCGTTGATAACCCCCGAACCGATTCCGATTATCATGTCACATTCGGAATAGTGCATCAACGCAAGACCCGTGTTTGTTTCGTTCGGCTCAACATGGTCGAGGTCAAAAACAAAGCTGTTGACCTGAACACTGCATTTTTCGAGAATAGCCGAAACCCTTTCGCCTGCGGCGGCAAAGGTGTTTTTATCTGCGAGAAGAAAAACCTTTTTAATATTCTTCCGAATAAGAATATTTCCAAGCTCGTTTATCCTTCCGCTTCCGATATGTATCACGGATGAAAACGAATGCTCTTTTCCGCATTCACAGTCGTATTCTTTAATATTTTCAAGCATAATGTACCTCTTCGTCCTGCCGTTACTCCAGCTGACCGGGAAGCTTCAGTTTTTCCATCTTCGGAAATTTGTTATCGAATTCTTCCGCTTCGTTTCTGTCAACAAGATAGACCTCGGGAGTTGAATATTCGCCCGTGATTCCGTTGAGATAACCCGAAATCAGCTCCTTGCAGAGAAAGAATGAAGCGTCTTCGCCCTCGGGAAGACCGTGGTAGCGGATGCCGAAATCCGAGGCAAAACCGAAACCGCTCTTGCCGTAGAAATCAATATTTCCCTCAAAGCAGATTGCTCCCGCACCTGCTTTTTTCGCCTTTTCAAGCGAATAATCAAGCAGAATTTTACCGTAGCCTTTTCTCTTGAGGTCGTTTCTTATGCAGATAGGTCCCATAGTCATAATCGGAATGCTTCTGCCGTCATCGGCATTGATTTCCGCTTTCCAGAAAACATTCTGACCGATTATTTTGCCGTCTTTTTCCATAACGAAACACAGCTCCGGCATGAAATCGGGATGCTTTCTCATGCAGTGCATAACATAATGCTCAAGGCAACCGGGTCTGTAAACATTCCAGAAGCTCTCTCTGACGAGATTGTCAACTGTACCTATGTCCTCCGCTTTTTCCAAACGGATGGTGATGTCATTTTTATTCATTATTTTTTCCTCCTGATAATTGTTGACTTCAATATTGGGAGGTGTCTGTCTGCCAACCTCCCGTCAGCAGACCGAATCTAATGTGTAATACAAAAAGCATACTCCTGAAAAAATATATTTGCGGAAAACCGCTGAAACTATTATACCACTTGAGAATAAGATGTCAATAAAACCCGGAATTTAAAATAAATGCATTGTCGCATATTTTTGGCGTGAAATTTGTTTGATATTACTTGTATTAATCGGCGAATTGGTGTAGAATTATCTTGTATAGTTTTTTCGGAGGAAATCAGCATGAATAAAGAAATCAGCAAAATTCAGCTTGAAGAGATGATGACGGCAAGGCTCTCTCATCTTTTCGGCGTATCACCCAAGGAAGCAACTCTTGACCAGTTTTACAGAGTGCTTGCAGGCATTTCAAGAGACATGGTAAGAGAAGTACGCAGAGAAAGCGATAAGAAATCAAAGGAGCAGGGTCAGAAGAAGGTCTATTATCTCAGCATGGAATTTCTTATGGGCAGAAGCCTTAAGAACACCCTCTATAACCTCAATCTTACCGAAACCGCAAAGCAGGCTCTTTCAGATTACGGCATAAGCCTCGATAAGCTCTATGACTGCGAACCCGATGCAGGTCTCGGCAACGGCGGTCTGGGCAGACTTGCCGCCTGCTATCTTGATGCTCTTGCAAATCAGGGCTACAGAGGAATGGGATATTCAATCCTTTATGAATATGGAATTTTCAAGCAGAAAATCATTGACGGTTGGCAGACAGAAATGCCCGATTTCTGGCTCCCGGGCGGCGAGGTATGGCTTCTTCCCCGTGAAGACAGCACCGTTGAAGTCAAGTTTGAGGGCAGAATTGAGGACAGCTGGGAAGGCTCCTTCCACCATGTTGAAATCAAAGACGGCAAAACCGTCAAGGCAGTTCCCTATGACCTTATGGTAGCGGGCAAAGACGGCGTAGGTGCCGCAGTTCTTCGTCTCTGGTCTGCAAAGGTTGACGGTATTGATATGGCGATGTTCAATCAGGGCGACTACATGAGAGCGATGGAAGAAAAGGCTATGGCAGAGGTTATCAGCAAGATTCTTTATCCTGCCGACAACCATCCCGAGGGCAAAAGCCTTCGTCTTCGTCAGCAGTATTTTCTTGTTTCGGCATCGGTTCAGGATATTGTTGCCCGTCACTTAAGAGATTACGGAACTCTTGAAAATTTTGCGGAAAAGAACGCAATTCATATCAATGACACTCACCCGACCATGGCTATCCCGGAGCTTATGAGAATTCTTCTTGATGAATGCGGCTACGGCTGGGATGATGCATTTAAAATCGTTGAAGAAACCTGTGCTTACACCAACCACACCGTTATGGCAGAGGCTCTCGAATGCTGGGGTGAAGACCTTTTCAGCAGACTTCTGCCGAGAATTTATCAGATAGTCAAGGAAATCGACAATCGTTTCAGAAAGAAAATCTGGGATGCAACAGGCGATGCCGGCAGAGTTGAAAGAATGGCGGTTATCTCAAACGGAGCAGTCAAAATGGCTAACCTCTGCGTTGCGGTCTGCCACAAGGTAAACGGCGTTTCCGCTCTCCACAGCGAAATTCTCAAGGACAGCGTGTTCCACGATTTCTACACTCTCGAACCCGATAAATTCACAAATGTTACCAACGGTATCGCTCACAGAAGATGGCTCTGCCAGGCTAACCCCCGTCTTACGGAATATCTGACAGAGAAAATCGGCGGTGGCTTCGTTCACAATGCAGGAGAGCTTATCAAGCTCCGTGAATTCGCAGACGACAAAACAACTCTTGACGAGCTTGCCGCAATCAAGCTTGCAAACAAAACCGATTTTGCCGCAATGGTCAAGCAGAAAACCGGAATTCTTCTCGACCCGACCTCGATTTTCGATGTTCAGGTCAAGAGACTTCATGAATATAAAAGACAGCATCTCAATGCCTTCAATATTCTTGCAAAATATCTTGAAATCAAAGCAAATCCCAACGGCAGCTACACTCCGCACACCTATATTTTCGGAGCAAAGGCCGCTTCGGGATATTACATGGCAAAGAAAATCATCGAATTTATCTTTGCACTTGCAGACCTCATCAACAATGACCCCAAGGTCAATAAATATCTCCGCATAGTCTATCTTGAGGATTATAATGTAACGATGGCAGAGGCTCTTATGCCTGCCGCAGACATCAGCGAACAGATTTCTCTTGCAGGAACGGAAGCGAGCGGAACGGGCAACATGAAGCTGATGATTAACGGTGCAATAACCCTCGGAACTATGGACGGTGCAAATATCGAGATTTTCGATGCAGTCGGTCAGGATAACATTCTCATCTTCGGAATGAACACTCCCGAGGTCAATGAGCTAAAGAAAAACGGATATTATCCGCAGAATTACTATAACAACAACGCAGAAATCCATAACATCATCGAATTTATCAACAGGGGTATCGGCGGAAAGATGTTCGGAGAAATTTCCGGCACTATCGTCAATCACGACCCATATATGGTGCTTGCAGACTTCGCAGATTACAGAAACATTCAGAAAATTGCCGAAAAAGTTCGGAACGATAAGGATAAGTGGAACAAAATGTCACTTATGAATATTTCGGGTGCAGGAGTTTTCGCCGCAGACAGAGCAATCAACGAATACGCCGGAAATATCTGGCATTGCAATAAGCTTAAATAATGACCGACAGAGATTTTATGGAGCTTGCTCTTGAGCAGGCAAAAATTTCGGCTCAGGAGCTTGAAGTGCCTGTCGGAGCGGTCATAGTGCGTAACGGCGAGGTTGTTTCCGTCGGCAGAAACAGAAGAGAAAACGGAAAGAACGCTCTTGCCCATGCAGAGCTTGAAGCGATTGACCTTGCCTGCAAAAAGCTCGGCGGCTGGAGACTCTGGGAATGCGAAATGTTTGTCACTCTTGAGCCATGCCCCATGTGCACAGGGGCGATAATAAATTCAAGAATACGCCGTTTGGTTTACGGTGCATCGGATGCAAAGTCAGGCTCCTGCGGTTCGGTCATCTGTCTTTTCGACCTGCCTTATAACCATAAGCCCGAAGTGGTGAGCGGATTCATGAAAGAAGAATGCTCGGCGATGCTTTCGGAATTCTTTTCGGAGCTTCGCCGGCGAAAGAATGTGAAATAATGACAACCGAAAACATCATTTTTGTTTTTGAAATGATTGGTACAATTGTGTTTGCCGTCACCGGAGTTATAACCGCAATTGAGAAAAAACTCGATATTTTCGGAGCAGTTGTGCTCGGAATGGCAACGGCAGTCGGAGGCGGAATTATCCGTGACCTTATTCTCGGCTATCTTCCCCCGACGGCTTTCCGAAAACCTGTTTTCGCAATCACGGCAATCGTCACCTCGATTTTGGTTTTCACAATTGCATGGTATCTCGGAAAAAGAATAAAAAAGCATTTTGATGTTTATGCACAGGTGATAAACATCTTTGATTCAATCGGTCTTGCCGTTTTCACCATCGGCGGAATCAATGCGGCGGCATCGTGCGGTTTCGGCGAAAATTCTTTTCTTTCGATTTTTGTCGGAATTCTGACGGGTGTCGGCGGCGGAATGCTCCGAGATATTATGGCAGGCAGAATTCCGGGAATTCTCAAAGAAAGAGTTTATGCTCTTGCGGCGTTGCTCGGAGCATTAATTTATCAAATTCTTGTTGATTACGAAATCATGAGCGGAGTGCCTGCAATGCTTATCGGAGCTGGAGCTATTCTGCTCGTGCGTGCACTTGCAACGATATTCAGATGGAATCTTCCGAAAATTGACGAATTATCAGATGAATAATATGAACATACCGATTAACAGAATTATAGAAAATCTTGACCGCCTTTTTACAAGGAAGGATTTTGAAGCCGCAGAAAGCCATCTTAAATACTGGCTTTCTGAAGCGGAAAAGGAAAATGACCTTCGTGGAAAGCTGACTGTTCTCAACGAGCAGATTGGCTTTTACCGCAAGCTCGGCAAAGAGACAGAGGGTCTTGAGGCGATTGAATCCGCTCTTGAGCTTGCCGAAAAAATCGGACTTGCTTCAACCGTTTCATTCGGCACAACTCTTATCAATGCCGCAACTGGATATAAGGCTTTCGGAAAAGCCGAAAAAGCTCTTCCGCTTTATGAAAAAGCAAGGGAAATTTATGAGAGCAATCTCAAAGATAATGACACAAGGCTCGGCGGTCTGTATAACAATATGGCACTCACCGTTTCCGAACTCGGAAATTTCAGAGAAGCGGAAACGCTTTTCAAAAAGGCTCTTGAGGTGATGAAAAAGGCTCATCACGGAGAGCTCGAAGAAGCGATAACCTATTGCAACCTTGCAGACCTCGTTGCCGCCGAAAAAGGCACGGTTGATGGTGAAAAAGAGATTTCGGATTATCTCGAAAAGGCTCTTGCTCTCTTCGATGCAGAGGGTCTTGCAAGAGACGGCTATTACGCCTTTGTCTGCGAAAAATGTGCACCAACCTTCGGCTACTACGGATGGTTTTTTGCAGAAAGAGAAATTTCAAGGCGTGCGGAGGAAATTTATGAAGGGTCTTGAGCTTTCAAGAGGATATTTTGAAGAATTCGGTCTGCCGATGCTCAAAAAAGAATTTCCCGATATTCTTCCGTTTCTTGCGGCAGGCTTTGTCGGAAGCGGTTCGGAGCATTACGGATATGATGACGAAACCTCCCGTGACCACGATTTTGAACCGGGCTTCTGCATCTTTCTTCCCGATAAGAATATCATTAGCGAAAGGCAGGAATTTCTTCTTGAAAGAGCTTATGCAAAGCTCCCAAAGGAATATTGCGGCGTAATAAGGCAAAGAATTTCGCCTGTCGGCGGCAACCGCCACGGAGTGAAAAGAACGGCGGATTATTTTCTTTCCGCAGTCGGCGAGCCAAACGGAGAATTATCCGTTGAAGCGTGGCTTCATATTCCCGATTTTGCACTTGCAGAGGCGGTCAACGGAGAAATCTTTTTTGATAATTACGGCGAATTCGTCGCAATCAGAGAAAAAATTCAGCATATGCCCGAGGATATATTGCTCAAACGCCTTGCCGGTAATATTCTGATTATGGCACAGGCAGGTCAGTATAATTTTCAGCGTTGTCTGAAGCATAACGAGCCTGAAGCGGCTCAGCTTGCCTGCAATGAATTCATCAATGCGGCGATGAAAACTGCTTTTTTGCTCAACGGAAAATATATGCCGTATTATAAATGGAGCTTCCGTGCATTGCGTGAGATTGATAATTCTCTTGCGAAAAATCTTTCACTACTTCTTGTGAGCAAAAAATCCGCAGAAGAAAAATATGAAATAATTGAAGAGATTTCTTCATTTTTTATTTTAGAATTACAGAAAAAAGAAATAACCAAAGAAATATGCCCCGACCTCGAAAAGCACGCCTATTCAGTCAATGATATGATTAAAGACGGCTCAATCAGAAACCTGCATATTTTAACGGCTGTATAAGGAGATTGGATTATGTTTAAGTACATAGGAGTAAATGACAGAAAAATCGACCTGTTTGAGGGTCAGTATATCGTTCCCGAAGGAATGGCATATAATTCATATGTTATCCTCGACGAAAAGGTTGCCGTTTTTGACACGGTTGATAAGAATTTCACTGAGGAATGGCTCGGCAATCTCGCTTCTGCACTTGACGGCAGAAAGCCCGATTATCTCATAATTCAGCATATGGAGCCTGACCATTCGGCAAATATCTGTCAGTTTATGAATGCTTATCCCGAAGCAACTCTTGTTTCCTCGGCAAAGTCATTCACCATGATGAAGAATTTCTTCGGAGAGGATTTTGCAGACCGCAGAATGATTGTCGGCGAAAATGATACTCTTTCTCTCGGCGAACACGAGCTTATGTTCATCACCGCTCCGATGGTTCACTGGCCCGAGGTTATCGTTACATACGATAAAAAGGATAAGGTTCTTTATTCTGCCGATGCTTTCGGAAAGTTCGGTGCACTTGATGCACAAGAGGACTGGGCGTGCGAAGCAAGACGCTATTATTTCGGCATTGTCGGCAAATACGGTGCACAGGTTCAGGCTCTTCTCAAGAAGGCAGCTGCACTTGACATCCGGACTATCTGCCCTCTTCACGGACCCGTTCTCAGCGAAAATCTCGGCTATTATCTTGACCTTTACAACACATGGTCATCATACGGCGTTGAAAGTGACGGCATTATGATTGCCTATACATCGGTTTACGGCAACACAAAGAAAGCGGTTGAGCTTCTTGCGGAAAAGCTGACGGAAAAGGGTTGCCCGAAGGTGGTTACCAATGACCTTGCCCGCTCTGACATGGCAGAGGTTGTTGAGGATGCGTTCCGCTACGGAAAGATTGTTTTTGCAACCACAACCTATAATTCGGATATTTTCCCGTTCATGAAGGAATTCATCAATCATCTCACCGAGAGAGGATTTAAAAATAAGACCGTTGCATTCATCGAAAACGGTTCATGGGCTCCCGTTGCCGCAACCGTTATGAAGAAGATGCTTGACGGTAGTAAAAATCTTACCATCGCAGAAAACAATGTTAAAATACTTTCCGCACTCAATGATGAAAACAGAATTCAGATTGAGGCTCTTGCGGATGAACTTACAAAATAAGGAGAGAATATTATGGACCCGAAAGCACTTTACAGCATTTCATACGGCGTATTCATGCTTGCCACCAAGCTTGACGGCAGAATGAACGGATGCATCACCAACACCTGTATGCAGGTTGCATCCAACCCCACAAGAATTGCAATTTCATGCATCAACGGCAATCTCACCTGCGAAATGCTCAAGAAGAGCGGTATTTTCACTCTGAGCATTCTCGACAACACCTGCCTTTTTGAAACGATAAAGCATTTCGGCTTGCAGTCGGGCAAGGATGCTGATAAATTCGGCAATATGACAATTACAACCGACAAAAACGGCATTCCCTATCTCAGCTGGCAGACCTGTGCGGTTCTTTCCTGCAAGGTTGTTGATAAGATGGATTTGGGCAGCCATACCATGTTCATAGCCGAGATTGACGATGCGTTCAGGCTCAGCGAAAACGCACCGCTCACCTATTCCGATTATCAGACGAAGCTCAAGCCTCAACCTGTTGCAAAGCCCGAAAAGGAGATAATCGGCTGGAGATGTAAAATCTGCAAATATGTTTATGAGGGAGCAAAGCTTCCCGAGGATTTCTCCTGCCCTCTCTGCGGCCATGATGCTTCCGATTTTGAGCCGATATATAAGGATGAATAAATATGAGGCGTGATGAAAGAGAAGTCGGCAATATCAATGAAATCAACGATATTCTGACAAGATGTGACACAATAAGAGTCGGCATGAACGGCGAAAACGGCTACCCCTATATCATTCCCATGACCTTCGGCTCGGAGCTTGCTGACGGAAAGCTGATTATCTATTTCCATTCGGCAGGTGCAGGCAGAAAATGGGAAATTCTCAATAAGGATAACCGTGTGTGCGTTGAGGCAGACTTATATTACAGAGTTGAAAAGCGTGATAACGGCGAAATAACCGCAATTTATGAAAGCGTTATCGGCACGGGCAATGCAGAGCTTCTGACCGAGCAGAAGGACAGAGTTTACGCTCTAAAGGTTATGCTTGCCAAATATAAGGAAAGCGGATTCCCCGTAACAAGCTGCAAGGGTCTTCCGAATGTTGAAGTTTTCCGCATAGTTCTTGATGAAGTCAGCGGAAAACACAATTTATAATTTCATAAAAAAATTCCAAGATTCTCATTTTTGAAAACCTTGGAATTTTTCTTTTTAATAAGCTCTGAAGGCGTATTTTGTAACATAGCCCGTGAAGGAATTGCCGAGAATTTCAATCAGTGCATCCGAAAGATGCGTGTTGCATCCGTTGAAATAGCCATCATTCGAAACCGATTTGCCGAAAACCATTGCATTTCCGTCACTGACCGAAACGCAGAGTGCCAAATCATCTCTTGAGCCTCCCTGCGTTACAACTCCGACCGTTTTTCCGCCCGGAGTAAAGAAATCCGCAAAGCCGTCCGAAGCTCCGAGGTTGCCGCAACCGGAGAATTCACGGTTTGATGAATATGTTGCTCCAACTGCAACATAACCGCCCTGAACCTTTGCTATATCGTAAATAAAATCATTTTCAAGACCCGAAACAGCTTTATTCCATCTTTGCGTTCCATCGGAATTTATTCTGAAAACAAGTGCATCAATACCGCCGCAGTTATGAATGTCGGCGAATGTGCCGTCAGGCATGACCGTTCCGATTTTCTCATAGTGACCGCCGACAAGGCATCCTCCGTCACCGTCCGCAACAATTGCGGCAAATTCGTCTCTTCCGCTTGATGCAATAACATAATTCCACTGATATGTTCCTTCATAATTATATTTCAGAACAACGGTGTCAAGATAACCGCCGAAGAGTCCGCTGAACGAAGCAAATTCACCGTCAACCGAGCCTGTGAAGCAGGTGACAAAAATGTTTTTGCCTGAATCCGAAGCAATTCCCTCTATTGAACCACCCTTCTTGCCGTTGAGATACCTGTTCCAGAGAATTTTGCCGTCTGAATCAAAATTCATGATGATTGCACTCGATGTGCCGTATTCGGGAAGACCTGCGAAATTGCCGTCAGTTGAATCGGTTGAGCCGCCGACTGCAAATCCGTTTCCGACCGCACATACGCAGTTGAATCTGTCAAGTCCGCTTCCGCCGAACGACTTTCTCCAAATGATGTCACCATCCGGCGAAAGCTTGATGATAATACCCTCGAATGTGCCTTTGTATGCACTATCCGAAGCATAGGAAGATGCATTTGAATAGCCGACTGCAATGATATTCTTATCCTTGAGAATTGCAACATCCTCAATATTTATCGTTCCGTCGCTCTCGCAGAAAATTTTATTCCACTTAACCTTGAGGTCAGAATCATACTTCACGATAAATGAACCGTTTTTCGAGGATGAGGTTGAGGTGTTGCCGACCATATCGCCGTCGTTGGAGGTTGTTGCTCCGCAGGCATAGATGCTCTCAACATCGGCATCCGTTCCGCTGAAAATGTCAACGCCCTTTCCGCCGAACATCTTCATTCCTCTATCGTTGATTGTTCTTACAAGAGTACCGCCCTCGGTAGTTGACCTGTCGGTATATGTAACAGGGACTCTCGTTGTTGCCTGAGTTGTTGCCTGAGTTGCAGGTTCGGTTGAAGGAGAGGTTGCAGCTGTTGAATATTCGGTTGTGACTTCTGATGTTGTATCCGTCATCGTTTCAACAACGGTTGTTTCGGTTGACGGATTTGTTGGGTCCTGCTTTTCAAACATTCCCGGCAGACTTCTGAAAAAATTGAAAACAACAAGAATTACGGCTACCGTGAAAAGCAATAATCTTGACATAAAATCATACATAGTATTCACCACCATTGAAATCATATCACACAGAGAGGTTAAAATCAAGTGTATCAAACGGTATATATAATTGTATAAATATAGATTTCACACAAATTTTCGGAAAAAGTATTGTTAATCGGCAAAAATTATGCTATGATTTATCTAAACTTGCAAAAACAGAATAAAAAGTAAAGGAAGTAGTTATGGAACAGAAGAAAAATTATGACAAGCTCATAAAATCCTTGCAGATTGCATCAATCGTTTTTATCGTGTTAATGATTATTACCGGTATTATTCTTATGAAGAAGTATAACATTTCCATCAAGAACGCCGAGGTTATCAGAAGCTGGCTTGACGGAAGCGTATATCTTGTTGCGGCTATTCTTATTGCGTTTTCCTTCGTCAAGGCTTTTGCTCTTGTTATCACGCCGTCGATTGTTTATCTGATTTCCGGAATGGTTTTCGAAAAGCTCTGGGTTGCAATTCTCGTTAACCTTATTGCAACGGCAACCTGCATGATTGTTCCCTATTTTCTCGGAAGATTTACCGGAAAAAGTATGTATGATTCCCTGAGAAACAAATTCCCGAAGGTTCAGAAATTTGATAAATTCGCAAATAAAAATGCTTTTCTTAATGTGCTTATAATCAAGATGACGGGTGTCATCCCCGGTGACCTCACAAGTCTCCTTTTCGGTGCAATAGGAATTGATTTCAAAACATTCTTTATCGCAGGTAACCTCGGCGTTGTGCCGATATATATTCTCTGGGCGTGTGCAGGTCACTTTCTCACCTCAGATCAGCTTGCAAATCTTTTTAAATAATCCGAAATTTGTCCGCCGTTTCATAATCGGGAACGGTGGATTTTCTTTTAGAAAGTGTTTCTTGTAGTGAAATTACACAAAGAAATATGCAACAATCTGTAATAATTCACAAAAAATAAATGATGGTTGAAATAGCGATTATGTTGTGATAAAATAAATTAGATATTCTTAAGATGGGAGCGAAAGATATGTCTTCAGAATCGACAGCTGTTGTTCAGAACGGCGAAGAAAAAACCGTCAGATCAGCTGCTTCAATGGACCGCCGCTATGTCGGCACAAAAGAAACTCTTGCATATATTCTCTATGATATTGCTCAGAGCTTCAACATCACAAAATACAACGATATTTTCGTTACCGATATTATTAAAATCGGTCTTAGGTTTCAGACGGTAGTCACCTTCGTTGTAGGCATTTGGGATATTATCAATGATATTTTCCTTGCGGCAATCGTTGACCGTACCCGTACCCGTTGGGGTAAGTTCAAGCCTTGGCTCATCGTTTACGCCATCCCCGGTGTATTCCTCAGCCTTTTCTTCTGGGCAATGCCGATTTTCTTCAGCAACAAGGGCCTTTATGATATTTCAAAGCTTGCATTCTACATGATTTTGCAGCTGATTACCAACCTTGCTTCTTCTCTTGCCGCAATTGCAAGAACAGGTATGCTCGCAACAATCACTCCGAATGTTATCGACAGAACCCGTCTTATCACGGAAGCCAACCTTCTTTCGGGCTTCGTTGAAAAAGGTCCCGAAATTATCATGGGTCTTCTTATCGACCTTGTAAGCCACGACACAATAAAGATTCAGATGCGTTCGCTCTATGTTTCGGCAGGTATGTTCACTGCCATCGTCAGCGGCCTTCTTGCTCTCTTCTTTGCGTTTGTTGCGAAGGAAAGAGTTACTCAGACGGTTGATAAGCCGAGTATTCTCAGCGGTATCAAGTCAATCTTCGTCAATAAACCGCTTCTTCTTATCACGGTTTCCGAGTTCCTCGGTGCATTCAGCCTTTCATCAGGTCAGAACTATTATTACATAAACGTTCTCGGACTTGCAACAATGTCAACAATCGTCGGCATTCCCGGTGCAATCGTATCACCCATCAGTTATTCTTATGTTCCCTGGGCAAGAGAAAAGTTCTCAACCAAGACCCTATGGATTTTCGGTTCACATATCAGCGACTTCCTCATGCTCGGCGTATTTGCAATCGGTTCAATCAATAAGAACTATAAGAAGCTCGGTGCAATGATTCCCGCATTCATGATTCGTGAAACAATCTGGATGTTCTTCTGGGGTATCAGAAGCGTTATCCCCGAGGAAATGAGAAACGAAGCTATCGACTACGGCGAATGGAAGACAGGCTTCAGAAACGAAGGTATGACAGGCGTTGCAAAGGACCTTGCAAAGAAGCTTGTTAATACTCTCGGTGCAACTCTCAAGGCATTCATTCTCACAAAAATCGGTTATAATCAGGGCGGTGGCTTCGGCGGTCAGTCAGCTCAGACAGAATATTCACTCTTCTGGATGTGCACTCTTCTTCCTGTTGTTACAGGTATCATCAGCATCGTTCCCAAGCTCTTCTATGACCTTAACGGCGAAAAGAAGGCTCAGATGTATCGTGAGCTTTATGAACGCCGTGCAAAGCTTTCGGCAGAAGTCAATGAGCTTCATAAGGTTGAAGGCGAAGGTTCAAAAGCTTAATCAAAATTCAGATCCCCGACCGAAAAGTCGGGGATTTTTTGGTTCTTCACATAAAGCTAAAGTTGGCAACAATATCAGTATAAATAACAAAAACAGCAAAAGTTTTCGATTAAACCTTTTTCAAAAGGTTTACGGAATCCAAAGGCAGTGCCTTTGGTCGTTCTCCGCAGAGAACGAAACACCCTGACCGTAAATACCGCAGGAGGGGAGAAAAAATCTTCCGGTGGATGATTTTTTCGTGGGGAACCCTCGGCGGGGGTTCCCCAAAAACCAATCATTTAATTTCGTTAAAAGGAGACCACATGAAAATATTTGTTGATGCCGACGCCTGTCCGGTTGTAAAAATTGTTGAAAGAATTGCAAAAAAATATTCGGTTGCGGTAACTTTGCTTTGCGACACAAATCATGTTCTGCATTCGGAATACAGCGAGGTAATAACCGTCAGTGCAGGAGCGGATGCGGTTGATATTGCACTTGTGAATATATGCAGAAGAGGAGATATTGTTGTGACGCAGGATTACGGCGTTGCGGCAATGGCTCTCGGAAAGGGCGCATATTGCATCCATCAAAGCGGAAGAATTTACTCAGATGATAATATTGAATCAATGCTGAACGAAAGATATATGGCGAAAAAGGCAAGAATGGCTTCATCAAAGAATCATCTTAAAGGTCCGAAAAAGCGAACAGACGAAGACGATAAACACTTTGAATCGGCATTCGAAAGGCTTGTTATAGATGCGATGTACTCATAAAAAACCCTACTCAAAAATGAGCAGGGTTAATTTTTACTTTGATGAAGAATTGTTGATTTCTGCTTTTTCCCATATGTGACCGCATGAATTACAGGTGCACATAGTTTTGTAATGAACATGATTAACTGTTTCTGATACAGAAGTTGATTTTCCTTTATACTTCTTTTTATGGAAAAGTTTTGAAAGAAGCTTAAGCGGAAATGCAAAAATCCAAAGGAAAATATCTACTACCCACCACCACCAGCCAATAAACAACCACCAAATTAAACCGTGTCCTTTTTCTTTATATTTTGACTTTCCTTTTGTAATAGTGGTGCTTCCTGAATTTTCCTGAAAAGCCTGAAAAGAAACATTATTTGAACCGCAAGATGGACAAATTATGGCAGTATTTACTGTTGGCTGAGAAATGTTGGCAACTTCTTTTCCGCATTCAGGACAGAATTTGCTTTCTCCGGCATCTTTACCGCAATTTGGACAAAACATAATTATTCTCCTCTCATTAATATACCAATACGGGATATTATTATAATACCACTTTGGTATATTAATGTCAAGCCTATTCGTAACTTTATGTTACATTGAGGAGAATTGACGATGAGATTAAAAGAAATCCGCAAGGCAAGAGGAATCTCACAATTGAAGCTTGCAATGGATTTGAACATGAATCAGAACAGCATCAGCAGATATGAAACAGGAGAAAGAGAAGCAGACTATAAAACATTGATTCTGTTTGCAAATTATTTTGATGTATCAATTGATTATATTCTCGAAAGAACAGACAAGCCCGAAATGAACAGATAACGCCCTATGCTCAACCGGCAAGCGAGCATAGGGTGTTTCTTTTGTGTGCTCGGCACGCAC
>DCII01000052.1:48878-54700 GCA_002315935.1 Ruminococcaceae bacterium UBA1730 | reverse complement strand
GACGGCGACCAGATGGCTGTTCATGTTCCTCTTTCGGCAGAGGCACAGGCAGAAGCCCGTTTCCTTATGCTTGCTGCCAATAACCTGCTCAAGCCTTCAGACGGACGCCCTGTTACCGTTCCCACTCAGGATATGATTCTCGGTTCGTATTACCTTACAATGGTTAATAATAATAATCCGCTCAATTCGGATTATAATCCCGAAAACCCCTGTGAACCCGGTGCTCCGACCGAATTCATTGATGATAACGGCGAGAAGCACTTAAGATATTGCACCTTCAATAATGTTGACGAAGCAATGATGGCATATGATGAGGGCGACATCGGTCTTCATGTAAATGTTCAGATTCGCATGACAAAGGTTGTTAACGGAGAGAGCATTACCAGACTTGTTGTAACAACTCTCGGTAAGATTATCTTCAACAATCCCATTCCTCAGGACCTCGGCTTCATCGACAGAAGCAACCCCGATAATATCTTCACTCCCGAAATTGACACTCTTGTTGACAAGAAGTGCCTCGGAAGGATTATCGACCGTTGCATAAAGGTTCACGGAACTGCAACATCGGCAGATGTTCTTGATAAGATTAAAGCTCAGGGTTACAGATATTCAACCCGAAGCGGTATCACCGTTGCCGTCTGCGATGCAACAATTCCACCAAAGAAAAAAGAGCTTCTTGAGCAGACAGAAGCAAAGGTTGCCAAGATTTCAGCTTATTATGACAGAGGCTTCATCACCAATGACGAGCGTTCGGCAGGCGTCATAAAGGCATGGGAAGACTGCACAAAGGATGTTTCCGTTGAGCTTAAGAAGAACTTCAATGAATTCAACCCGATTAATATGATGCTTAAGTCCGGTGCTCGTGGTAACGATTCACAGCTTCGTCAGCTCGCCGGTATGCGTGGACTTATTGCAAACACAGCAGGTAAGACCATTGAGGTTCCCATCAGAGCTAACTACCGTGAGGGTCTTAACATTCTCGAATATTTCATTTCATCCCGTGGTGCTCGTAAAGGTCTTGCCGATACAGCTCTTCGTACTGCTGACTCGGGTTACCTTACTCGTCGTCTTGTTGATGTTTCTCAGGATGTTATTATCCGTGAGGAGGACTGCCACTGCACAGAGGGTATCAATGTTTATGATATTTATGACGGCGATCCCAAGTACGGCGGAAGAAAGATAGTTGACCTTGCCGAAAGACTTACAGGCAGATTCCTGCTTGAAGATTATATTGACCCCGCAACAGGCGAAAAGCTTGCCGATAAGGATAAGATGATGACCGATGTTATTGCCGACAAGGTTGCAAAGAGCGTCAAGGCAGAGCATGAAAGAATGGTTGCTGCCGGCGAAATTCCAGAAACCTCTAAGGCTCAGATAAAGATTCGTTCTCTTCTTTCCTGTAGCTCCGAACACGGTGTCTGCATCAAGTGCTACGGTGCTAACCTTGCATCGGGTCAGCCTGTTACAGTCGGTGAAGCTGTCGGTATCATCGCCGCTCAGTCAATCGGTGAACCCGGTACACAGCTTACAATGAGAACATTCCACACCGGTGGTGCTGCCGACCAGTCGGATATTACAACCGGTCTTCCCAGAATTGAAGAGCTCTTTGAAGCACGCAAGCCCAAGATGCTCGCCATCATGAGCGAGATTGACGGCGTTGTTTCATTCAGAGAAATAAAGAAATCACAGCACGTTATCGTTACATCAGACAGCGGCGAAGAAAAAGCATATCTTATTCCTTACGGATACCGCATTAAGGTTGAAGAGGGTCAGAAGGTTCTCAAGGGCGCTCAGCTTACTGAAGGTGCTCAGAATCCTCATGATATTCTTGCAATTCTCGGCGTTGAAGCTGTTCATGATTATCTCATCAGAGAAGTTCAGAGAACTTACCGTATGCAGGGTGTTGATATCAACGATAAGCATATCGAGGTTATTGTACGCCAGATGATGAGAAAGGTCAGAGTTGCGGAGGAAGGCGATTCCAAGTTCCTTCCCGGCACTGTTGTTGAGAAGATTGACTTCCGTCTTGAAAATGAACGCATCGTTGCCGAAGCAAAGAAAGAGGGCAAGGAGCCTGCTCCTGCAACCTGCATTCCCACTCTTATGGGTATCACGAAGGCTTCTCTTGCAACGGATTCGTTCATGTCAGCCGCTTCATTCCAGGAAACAACAAGAGTTCTTACCGATGCGGCCATCAAGGGCAAGACCGACCATCTTATCGGTCTTAAAGAGAACGTTATTATCGGTAAACTTCTTCCTTCAGGTACCGGCATGAAGTGTTACAGCAATGTTGAAGTCAAGAAGGAAAACATCTTCGGTAATTTTGCCGAAAATGCAGAGTGATTTTTGTAGAAAGTGTTGACAAACAGGAATCACCTGTGGTAAAATACACAATTGTGGTGTCATGAGCTCCACATTTCGGTGCGGAGCTCTTCACACGATATAAAATTTCAGAAAGGAGAGATTGTTTTTGCCTACCTTTAATCAGCTCGTTCGTAACGGCAGAGAAACACTTGAAAGAAAGCCCAAAGCTCCCGCTCTTCTCAAAGGTCTGAACTCAAAGAAGAATGTTCTTACAGATCAGGATTCACCTCAGAAGCGTGGCGTTTGCACCGCTGTTAAGACTGCAACACCCAAGAAGCCCAACTCAGCTCTTCGTAAGATTGCCAGAGTTCGTCTTACAAACGGTATTGAAGTTTCGTCTTATATCCCCGGTGTCGGTCACAACCTTCAGGAGCACTCGGTAGTTCTCATCAGAGGCGGCCGTGTTAAGGATCTTCCCGGTGTTCGTTACCACATCATCCGCGGTACACTTGATACCCAGGGCGTTAACGGCAGAATGCAGGCCCGTTCAAAGTACGGTGCAAAGCGTCCCAAGGCAGCAAAGAAGTAATCCGCAAATCAACAAGACAAAACATCTTGCAGGCTGAAAGATAATAAGAATCTTTCACCCAATGCGAGTATATTATATAGATAGTATGCTTTTTGCATTGGCGCCACGGGATTTTGTCACTCGAGTACCTATGATATCATTACTATGAAGGAGGGAAGCGACGTGCCAAGAAGAGGCAATATAGCAAAACGTGAGGTTTTGCCCGATCCGCTTTACAACTCAACTCTTGTAACCCGTCTTATCAACAATGTTATGTTTGACGGTAAAAAGGGTGTTGCTCAGAAGATCGTTTACGAAGCTTTTGACATTATCAAAGAAAAAACCGGAAAAGAACCCCTTGAGGTCTTCGAAGAGGCTATGGAAAATGTTATGCCCGTTCTCGAAGTTAAAGCTCGCCGTGTAGGCGGTGCTACCTATCAGGTACCCATGGAGGTTCGTCCCGAGAGAAGACAGACTCTCGGTCTTCGTTGGATCACAACCTACAGCCGTGACCGTTCTGAAAGAACGATGAAGGAAAGACTTGCCAACGAAATCATGGATGCAGTTAACCAGACCGGTTCTGCATATAAGAAGCGTGAAGATACTCACAAGATGGCAGAGGCCAACAAGGCATTTGCTCATTTCAGATGGTAATTCCCGTTTGGAATTTGAAATTATTTCAGTTGTAACAATATTCGGAGGTTTTTATGCCAAGACAGGTAACTCTTGAGAAAACAAGAAACATTGGTATCATGGCGCACATTGATGCCGGTAAAACTACAACAACTGAGCGTATCCTTTACTATACGGGAAAAACTCACAAAATAGGCGAAACGCACGATGGCGCCGCAACAATGGACTGGATGGAACAGGAGCAGGAGCGTGGTATTACAATCACTTCAGCTGCAACAACCTGTTTTTGGAAAGATCACCGTATAAACATCATCGACACCCCGGGTCACGTTGACTTCACTGTTGAGGTTGAGCGTTCACTGCGTGTTCTTGATGGTTCGGTTACAGTCCTTTGTGCCAAGGGCGGCGTTGAACCGCAGTCCGAAACCGTTTGGAGACAGGCTGATAAGTATAAGGTCCCCAGAATGATCTATGTTAACAAGATGGACATTATGGGTGCTGATTTCTATAATGTTGTCAGCATGATTAAGGAACGCCTTAAGTGCAATGCCGTTCCTATTCAGCTTCCCATCGGTGCAGAGGCGGATTTCAAAGGAATAATAGACCTCGTTATCATGAAGGCCTATTATTATAAAGACGATTTGGGCATTAATGTCGAGATTACCGACATTCCTGCTGACATGGCTGAAATTGCTCAGAAATATCATGATGATATGGTTGAGCACGTTGCTGAGCAGGATGATGAGCTTCTCGAGAAATATCTCGAGGGCGAAGAGCTTACTCTTGATGAGATTAAGTCCTGCATCAGAAAGGCAACTCTTGCCAATAACATGGTTCCCATCGTCTGCGGAACATCATATCGTAACAAGGGCGTTCAGCTTCTGCTTGATGCAGTTGTTGACTATATGCCCGCTCCTACGGATGTTCCTTCAATCACAGGTATCAACCCCAAAACTGACGAAGAGGAAGTCAGACATTCTTCCGATGACGAGCCCTTTGCAGCTCTTGCTTTCAAGATTGCAACCGACCCGTTTGTTGGTAAGCTCTGCTTCTTCAGAGTATATTCAGGTGTTGTTGAAACAGGCTCAACCGTTTATAACTCAACTAAAGACAATAATGAGCGTATGGGTCGTATTCTTCAGATGCACGCAAACCACAGACAGGATATCGAATGCTGCTATGCAGGTGATATTGCGGCTTGCGTTGGCGTTAAGCAGACAACAACAGGTGATACCCTCTGCGATGCAAAGCATCCCGTAATTCTTGAATCAATGGAATTCCCCGAGCCGGTTATCAGAGTTGCTATCGAGCCCAAGACCAAAGCAGGTCAGGAGAAGATGAGCATTGCTCTTGCAAAGCTTGCTGAGGAGGATCCCACATTCAGATGCTATACCGACGAAGAAACCGGACAGACTATTATTGCCGGTATGGGTGAGCTTCACCTCGAAATCATCGTTGACAGAATGCTCCGTGAATTCAAAGTTGAAGCCAATGTCGGTAAGCCCCAGGTTGCATACCGTGAAACCATTACCAAGCCCGCTGATTCGGATACCAAGTATTCACGCCAGTCCGGTGGTAAAGGCCAGTACGGTCATGTTAAGATTAAAATTGAACCCAATCCCGAAAAGGGATTCGAGTTTGTCAACAACATCGTCGGCGGTGCTATTCCCAAGGAATATTTCAACGCCATCGAAGCAGGTATCAAGGGAGCTATGCTTTCCGGCGTGCTTGCAGGCTTCAATGTTGTTGATGTAAAGGTTACCCTCTATGATGGTTCATATCACGAGGTTGACTCTTCCGAAATGGCATTCAAGATTGCTGCTTCAATGGCATTCAAGGATGCAATGAAGAAGGCTGCTCCCGTTCTTATGGAGCCTATCATGAAGACTGCTGTTATTGTTCCTGATGATTACATGGGCGATGTTATCGGTGACATCAACTCACGCCGTGGTATGATTTCGGGCACAGAAAGCAGAACGGGTGCTGTTCAGATCAATGCAAATATTCCTCTTTCAAATATGTTCGGCTATGCAACAGCTCTCCGCTCAAGAACTCAGGGCAGAGGTCAGTATGTTATGGAACCCAGCCATTATGCTGAAGTTCCCAAGAATATTGCCGAGAAAATCGTTACAGAGAAATAATTTGTTTTGATTATTTTGAAAAAAGGCTTGCATTTCAAGCCTAAAATTGTTAAAATTGTATCATGCGTTATGCATGGAGAATAATTTTGCTCTAAATAAGGGAGGAAAACTATAATGGCAAAAGAAAAATTTAACCGTAGCAAGCCCCATGTAAATATCGGTACTATCGGTCACGT